>SKYU01000122.1 GCA_007127715.1 Gammaproteobacteria bacterium
ACAGTTTCGATGCGACGGGCAATGTGCAGGTAATGCGCGAGGCGTTGGAATGCAGCCATCGCGGCTGGGGCGTGTCGGTGATCATCGGCGTTGCGCCGGCCGGCGCGGAGATTTCCACGCGGCCGTTCCAGCTGGTGACCGGCCGGGTCTGGAAGGGCACGGCCTTCGGGGGCGCCAAAGGCCGCACCGACGTCCCGAAGTTCGTCGACTGGTACATGAACGGCAAGATCGAGATCGACCCGATGATCACCCACAAGCTGAGCTTGGAGCAGATCAACGAGGGCTTCGATCTGATGCACCGGGGCAAGTCGATCCGGGCCGTGGTGGAGTTCTCATGATCGCGATGCACCTGAGGCGGGCTGTCCCCACGTGGCCAGTCTACGCATGGCCAAAGCGTGTCCGCAGCACCACCCTGGTGCTGTTCGCGGCGCTTTTCGCTGTTGCAGTTGCTGGCGTGTCTTCGGCCGCTGCAGACACCCCACGGGGCCTGCTGCCTGAGGACTATCACGACTTCGTATTCGTCAGCGATCCCCAACTCTCGCCCGATGGCAGCAAGGTGGCCTTCGTACGCGGCACGGTCAGCGAAGACCGCCGTTCCCGCGAAACGGCCATCTGGCTGGTGGCCACGGACGGCGACAGTGCGCCGCGGCAGTTCACCGCCAGCACCTCGGACCGCGCGCCACGCTGGTCACCGGATGGCAGCACGCTCGCCTTCCTGTCCAATCGGGATGAACGCACACAGCTGCATCTCATTCCGGTTTCCGGTGGTGAAGCGCGGGCGGTCACCCGGCTGGAGCAGGGCAGCATCACGGGAATCCACTGGCTGCCGGACAGTCAGCGGGTGATACTCAGCCTGAGGATTGACCCGGAAATCCCTGATCCAAATGACAAAGCAGAGGGTCAAAAAGAACCGAAGCCGGACCTTCGTCGGTTCCGGACCGCGGTCTACAAGGCGGATGGTCAGGGCTATCTCGATGAGTCGCGCACAGGGTTCTGGCTGCTCGACACAGCGGATGGCAGCCTGCGCCGCCTGACCGGCCATCGCGACTGGAACGATCGTAACCCCGCGGTCTCGCCAGACGGCCGTCTGCTCGCCTTCAACGCCGACCGCACCGGGCGGGAGCTGCATGGCGGGTTCAACCAGGACCTGTGGCTGCTCGATCTGACCGGACCCGGCGAGCCTCGTCTGCTGGCGACCCCGGCGGGGCGGGCCGAGCGCCCGGTGTTCAGCCCGGACGGGCGCACGGTGTATTTCACCCATCAGGCCGAGCGCTACGCCCCGGTCACGCTGCAGCGGATTGCGCTGGAAGGCGGCACGCCCGAACAGCTTCACGACGGCCTGGCGCTGACTGCGCAGGATCTCCAGGTGCCCGCGCGCGGGCAGGGGCCGTTCGTTCGGGCCGACTTCGGCGGCAGTCGCCCGCTGCTGCGCCTGACCCGCGGGGGCGGTACGGAGATCGTGCTCGGTGACGGAGGCGCCATCAACGCGGCCTCGTTCTCGGCCGATGGGCGCCGGGTCGCCTACTTGCTGGAAGACGAGGCCACTCTGGCTGAAGTCTGGATCGCGCGCAGCGACGGGCGTGAGGCCCGGCGACTCACGGGCTTCAACGACGCGCTGCTGTCCCGGCGCAGCCTCGGTCGGCTCGAGCGCTTCAGCTTCACCAACGAGCTGGGCATGGAGGTGGACGGGTTCCTGCTGAAACCCATCGGCTTCGATCCGGGGCAGCGTTACCCGCTGGTCCTGAACATCAAGGGGGGACCCGCCGGCATGTGGGGCCACCAGTGGTTCCACGAGTTCCAGATGCTGGCCGCGGCGGGCTACGGCGTGGTGTTCACCAATTACCGGGGCAGCACCGGCTACGGTCACGACTTCCAGTCGGCGGTGCGGCTGGATTACGGCGGCGCCGACTACCGGGACAACATGCAGGTGCTCGACACCGCACTCGAGCGGTTCGACTGGATCGATCCGGAGCGGCTGTTCATCACCGGCGGCAGCCACGGCGGGTTTCTGACCAACTGGATCACCACGCGTACGGACCGCTTCCGCGCGGCCGTCACGCAACGCAGCGTCAGCAACTGGCTCTCGGAGGCGGGCACGCAGGAGTTTCCGCCCGAGGCCATGGCGGCGGAGTTCGGCGGCACCCTCTGGGAGAACTTCGAGGGCTATTGGGACCGCTCGCCACTCAAATACGCCGACCGCGTGACCACACCGACAATGGTGATCCACAGCGACCAGGACCTCATCACCCCGCTCGGGCAGGGTCAGGAATGGTACTACGCACTGCTGGCCAACGGCGTCGAGACCGAGCTTGCGATGTTCGAAGGCGAAGGGCACGAGCTCTCCCGTAGCGGTCGCCCGGTGAATCTGGTGGCGCGTCTCGAGCTCATTCTCGAGTGGTTCGGGCGCTTCGCCGAGTGATTCGACCCGCCCGCGCCCAAGGGTCGCGATGAGTACCTCTGCGGCGTCCGTAGCCATGCTCCCGCGACCGACGCCAGGCCAGCGCTGGCTCGCCCTGCTGTTCGTCAGTCTGGCGATGTTCGGCAACTACTACGTTTACGACGCGTTGGGTCCGGTAATCGACCTGCTGCGGGAACAGCTCGGCTTCAGCTACCGCCAGATCGGATTGCTGTCGACAGCCTACAACGTCGCCGCGCTGCTGGTGCTGCTGGCCGGGGGCTACATCATCGATCGCTTCGGCACGCGCCATGCGATCGTGGTGTTCGCCATCGTGTGCCTGGGTGCAGCGGCCCTGACGGCAGCCACGCCGCACTACGAGGTCATCCTGGCCGGTCGCTTCCTGCTCGGCCTTGGCGCCGAGCCGCTGATCGTGGCCGCAACCACGGTGCTGGCGAAGTGGTTCAAGGGCAAGGAGCTGAGCTTCGCCTTCGGCATCAACCTGTCGGTTTCGCGCCTGGGCTCTGCCTCCGCCGACTGGTCGACCGGCTTCGCCAGCCCCCTGTACGCGAACTGGCAGGATCCGCTGTGGCTGGCGACCGGCGTGGCGACGGTCTCGGTGACGGCGGGGCTGCTGTACTGGCTGCACGAGCGCCGCGCGGAAGGCCGGATCGACCTCGGTCAGCGGGCCAGCCACGACGAGCTGAGTTTCCGCGGGCTCTACAGTTTCGACCGCCGATACTGGTACGTGGTGGCCCTGTGCGTGGTGTTCTATGCCACCGTGTTTCCCTTCAGAACCTTCGCCATCGACTACTTCCAGCAGGCCCATGGACTGAACCGCGAAACCGCCGGCCTGCTGAGCAGCATGCTGCCGCTCGCGGCGATCTTCGCCACGCCGCTGTTCGGGCTCTGGGTCGACCGGGTGGGGCGCAGACCGCTGTTCATGGCCGTGGGTGCGGCGGTCATGCTGCCGCTGTTTCTGGCGGTGACTTACCTGCCGCCCGGGCCGGAAGTGGCGTTGTTGCCCTTCGGCGATGCCCCACGGGTGCCTTTGACACTGCTCGTGGTCATCCTGCTGTTGGGCGGCGTGTTCTCGCTGATCCCGGCGGTGATGTGGCCGGCTGTGGCCTATATCGTCGAGGAGCAGAGACTCGGCTCGGCCTACGCGCTGATGACCTTCTGCCAGCAGCTCGGCTGGGCCATCGTGCCGTTGGTGATCGGCGCCTTGAACGACCTGAATGCTGCGGGGTCGGACAACCCGGCCGGCTACGCGCCAGGCATGTGGTTCTACACGGCACTGGTCTCGCTGGGTCTGGTGTTCGCCTGGCAGTTGTGGCGCGCGGAGCGTCGATTTGCCAGCAGCGGAGGGAGGTTCAACCCATGAGCGACGCCTCTCGAGTCACGCGACGGACATTGCTCGCCGGCGCTGCCGGCGCCGGCGTTCTCGCCCCCTTCAGCAACGGGGCCGCCTGGGGGCATGCCGGGCGGAACGTCGCGCCACCTGCGCCCGGGCGCGCGCTGCTGCTCCGCGGTGCAATCGTGCTGACGCTCGACCCGGCACAGGGTGACTACGCCCGCGCCGATATCCGCATCGAAGGCTCGCGGATCGCCGCGATCGCGCCTGCGCTGGAGGAGGGCGATGCGCGGGTGGTGGATGTCAGTGGCTGTATCGTCACGCCAGGCTTCATCGACACCCACCGACACATGTGGCAGGGCCAGCTCCGCAATCTGCTGCCGGACGCAGTGCTCGGTGAGTACGTGCAGCGGGTATTGCGCGAGGCTCGACCCGCGTACACGCCGGATGACGTCTACCTGGGGACGCGCCTGAGTGCGCTCGGGGCACTTAACGCCGGGATCACGACAGTGCTCGACTGGTCGCACGTGGGCAGTTCACCAGCCCATGCCGATGCCGGGGTGGCCGCACTGAAGGACAGCGGTATCCGGGCGCTCTATGCCTACGGCAGCGGCGCGGCGGGTCCTGAGAATGCCTGGCCGGCAGACCTCGCGCGTCTGCACCGGGAACATGATGCCGGCGAAGACGCCCTCGTGCGCCTGGGCCTGGCCGCCGGATTGGATACGACGCCCTGGACGCAGGCACGAGCACTGGGGCTGCCGATCTCGATCCATGTCAACAGCACCGATGCCCTGCTGCCGATCGCCGACAAGCTCGGGCCGGATCTGATCCATGTCCATGGCTGTCTGCTCTCGGACGAGGAGTGGCGGCTGATCGCGGAGACGGGCGGTGGCCTGTCTGTTGCCGGGCCCGTCGAGATGCAGATGGGACATGGCATCCCACCCTACCAGCAGGCCATCGATCACGGCGTGCCGTTGTCGCTGGGCAATGATGTGGAAACGAGCACCTCGGGTGAATTCTTCACCCAGATGCGGATGGCCTTTGCAGTCCAGCGGATGCTGGCGCACCTGGCCGCGGCGGAGGGGAGGGCCCCGCCCTCGCTGCTGCGCGCCCGGGATGTACTGGCGATCGCGACTGCGGGTGGTGCGCAGGTCATGGGCCTTGCGGGTCAGGTCGGGACCCTCGCGCCCGGACGTCGCGCGGATCTCGTGGTACTCGACGCGGGCCTGCTCAATGTCGCGCCGCTTAACGACGCCTATGGGGCTGTGGTGACCGCAATGGAGACGGCCAACGTGCGCCATGTGTTCGTGGACGGCCGCGCGCTGAAGTGGCATGGCACACTGGTGGGCGTGGACCTCCCGGCCTTGCAGACCGAACTGGACCGCTCCCGGGCCCGCATTGCCCGCGCCGCCGGCTGGTCGGGGGATCCCCTGGCACCCTGACTGCGCGGCACTTGCGCCGCACGCCGGGATCACGGACGCTCTTCCCTTGAGCAGACCGCCTCGAGGGGGGAAGACCCATGCATGCAGACGAAATCCTCCGTGCCCTGCACCTGGATCCGGATCAGCTGCGCGCCGGCGATCGCGTCGTTCATTCGCCAATCGATGGCCTGCCTGTCGCCAGGCTGAAGGAGACTGACCAGGCGGGTGCCGAGGCGGCAATCGGCCGCGCGGCAGCAGCCTTCCGGGACTGGCGAGCCGTCCCGCCGCCGCGACGTGGTGAGCTGGTCAGACGGTTCGGCAACGAGTTGCGCGCACACAAGGACGCGCTGGGGGCGCTGGTGACGCTGGAGTGCGGCAAGATCATCCAGGAGGGCCTCGGCGAGGTCCAGGAGATGATCGACATCTGCGATTTTGCCGTCGGGCTGTCCCGCCAGCTGTATGGCCTGACCATCGCCTCGGAGCGGCCGGGCCACCGCATGGCCGAGACGTGGCACCCCCTGGGTGTGGTCGGCATCATCAGCGCGTTCAACTTTCCAGTGGCGGTGTGGTCGTGGAACGTGACGCTCGCGCTGGTCTGCGGCAATGCCACCGTCTGGAAACCCTCTGAGAAGACGCCACTGACCGCGCTTGCCTGCCAGGCGCTGCTGCGCCGGGCCATGGCGGAGATCGACGAGGCACCGGAGGGGCTGTCGGAGGTGCTGGTGGGTGGCGCGTCGGTCGGCGAACAGCTGGTGGACGATCCGCGCGTGGCGCTGGTCTCGGCCACGGGTTCGACGGCCATGGGTCGGGCCGTCGGCCCTCGGGTGGCGAGCCGATTCGGCCGAAGCCTGCTCGAACTTGGCGGTAACAACGCGGTGATCGTCACCCCCTCAGCCGACCTCGATCTGGCACTGCGCGCCATCGTGTTCGCCGCCGTGGGTACAGCGGGGCAGCGCTGCACCACGACACGGCGACTGTTCCTGCACCGCGACATCGCGGATCAGCTGGTCGCCAGACTGAGGCAGGCGTGGCAGAGCGTGCGTGTCGGGGATCCGCGCAAGCCCGACACGCTGGTCGGTCCGCTGATCGACCAGGCGGCATTCGACAAGATACAGCGCGTGCTCGAACAGCTGCGCGCCGAAGGGAGCCGTGTGCATGGCGGTGAGCGGGTCAACCCGGAGGGCCTGGACGGAGGCTGGTATGTCAAGCCCGCGATCGTCGACCGTCGTGGTGTGGCCGAGAATGTCCTGGAAGAGACCTTTGCGCCGATTCTGCACGTTTTTGACTACGACGCGCTTGATGAAGTCATCGAGCGGCACAACGCCGTGCCACAGGGTCTGTCCTCGGCGATTTTCACCACGGACCTCCGGGAGGCCGAGCGCTTCCTTTCCGCCACGGGCAGCGACTGCGGGATCGCCAACGTGAATATCGGCACTTCAGGGGCGGAGATTGGGGGAGCCTTCGGTGGTGAGAAGGAAACCGGAGGGGGACGCGAATCGGGTTCGGACGCCTGGAAAGCCTATATGCGGCGTCAGACGGCCACGGTGAATTATTCCCGTGAACTGCCGCTCGCGCAGGGGATCCGGTTCGATATCTCATGAGCTCTGTTCGTGGGAAGAAGCGACCCGCAACAAGCGCGTGTCGAATGACGCTCTGGTCCACCCTGGTGCTGTGCGCCTGCCTGACCATCATCGCGCAGCCGGGAAACGCCAGCGCAGCACGGAGCATCGATCCGGCCGCACTTGAGCGCATGCTGGAGCGTGCGCCGGGACTCGGTCCGGTCCATGCGATCGTGGTCTCCCGCGATGGCGTGGAGATCGCCGCGCACGCCTTCGCGGGCCCGGGCGTGGATCGCCCGACCAACATCAAGTCGCTGTCGAAGACCGTACAGTCTGCGGTGGTCGGTATCGCCATCGAGCGCGGCCTTCTCAAAGGCACGGACCAGCCGGTGGTCGAGCTGTTGCCGGATCGGGTGCCAGACAGTGCCGACCCGAGGCTTCGCGAGGTGACGATCGATCATCTGCTGTCGATGCGCGCGGGCCTTGCACCCACCTCGGGGGCGAACTACGGACGGTGGGTGCAGAGTTCTGACTGGGTCGGTCATGTGTTGTCACGGCCGTTTGTGGATCGACCGGGTGAGCAGATGCAGTACTCGACAGGAGTGTGGCATGTCCTGGCGGCCATCCTCACCGAACGCTCCGGCGAAAGTCTGCTCGGGCTGTCGCGGCGCTGGCTGGCCGACCCTCTGGGGATCACCATCCCTGCCTGGCCGACCGACCCGCAGGGCATATATTTCGGCGGCAACGACATGCTGCTCAGCCCCCGGGATCTGCGACGCTTCGGCGAGCTGTATCTCGAAGCAGCGAACGGGAGCGGGCCGGAGCGGGTCATCTCCAGGGACTGGGTCGAGCGCTCCTGGGAGCCGCGTGCGCGCTCGCCGTGGTCAGGCGACGAATATGGCTACGGCTGGTTCGTCACCGAGCTTGCGGGTGAGCAGGTGTACTACGGCAGGGGTTATGGTGGCCAGCTGCTGCATGTGGTGCCTGAGCTCGGGCTGGTCGTGGTGATTACGTCACGCCCCACGCCGCCATCGGCTGGCGGACGCTACGTCAGGGCGCTGCACGAGCTGGTAGGCGAATACGTCATCGGCGGTGCGCGCGCCTACGATGCGCGCGCGCTCCCGAGCGTCGAGGTCTCGTCAGCGGCCGAGTGAACGATACACCGCGCGAAGGCCAGCGACAGCGCAGTGTCATCGAGACTGCCCGAAGCGCCGATCACCACCAGTCGGCTGCGCGGTGCCGTCATCGGCAACTCATCCAGCAGCTCCAGGTCCAGGTGACGGCCCACGCCCTGAACCAGCGCCCGGGTTCCGGCAGGCGACTCCAGCTGCACCACGCCCTTGATGCGATAGATCTCCCCCGGAAGCTCACGAATCAGTTCACGCAGCGTCTCGGGGCATAACGCCTCGTCTGCAGCAAAATACCAGGTGTCGAATTTCGAATGGGGCGTATGCGCGGGATGGGCGCAGGCCTCGCCGGAACACGCTCCGTGTGCGTGCTCAGCAACGGCAAGCGTGTCCGCCGACGAAGACAGCAGCACGAGATCGGAGACCATGAGCTGGCGCAGGATCAACGCCTCTTCCGCGTGCTCGTCGTGGGACTCTCTGGCGTCGATAATGCAGACCACACCATCGAGCCGAATCCGGCCACGGAACACAGGCGCGAGCCCGGGGCGGGCTCAGCTCAGGCTGGCAGCGCCTCCGCGCTCGGCGCGTCGGAGAGCGCTTCTGCCGGAGATACCGCCTCCGCGCCTTCCCCGGCAGCGGGCGCGCGTGCCTCCGAGCGCACGGCGGCCACGACGAAACGATCCATCAAGGCCGTGAGCTGTTCGGCGCGGTCGCGCATCGACATGGCCGCCGCCGATGTCTGTTCAACGAGCGCGGCGTTCTGCTGTGTCATTTCGTCCATCTGCACGACGGACTGACTGACCTGGTCGATACCTGTGGCCTGCTCTGCCGTCGCCGTGGCCATGGCTGCAATCATCTCACGTACCCGGGTGACCGACTCGTCGATATCCACGAGGGCGCGCGAAGACTCTGCCAGCAATGTCGAGCCCCGGCCGATATCCTCGGTGGTCTCGTGCACCAGGGTCTTGATGTCCCCGGCGGCCGCAGCGGAACGTTGCGCCAGCGATTTGACTTCCCCTGCGACCACTGCAAACCCGCGACCCTGTTCACCGGCCCGCGCAGCCTCGACAGCTGCGTTGAGGGCGAGGAGGTTGGTCTGAAAGGCGATGCTGTCGATCAGGGCGGTGATTTCCTCGATTCGGCCACTGGCAGCGCGGATCTTCTCCATCGCCACCGTCGTGCGCTCCATGACCTCGCGGCCTGCCTCGGTGCGCTGCCCGGTGGCCGCGGCCAGGCGATCGGCTTCGCGTGCGTGATCGCTGCTCTGGCGAACCGTGCCGGTCATCTCTTCCATGGACGCCGCGGTCTCCTCGAGCGACGCAGCCTGGCGTTGCGTCCGCTCACTGAGATCACGACTGCCACCGGAGACCTCTGCCGCCGCGACGGACACGTCTGCCGCCGCGAGGCGTGCTTCCAGGACGATCTCGGCGACGGCCTCGATCGAGCGATCGAAGTCGTGCTGGAGGACGGCGAGCCGACCCTGGTGTTCACCCTGCATCCGACGCGTCAGATCGCCCTCGGCAAGTGCGCCGAGAGCCAGGGACAGCTGATCGATACCGGAGTCGACCGCGCCGAGTGACTGGTTGAGTCGCTGCCTCAACGTCTCCAGATCACCCTGGAGAGGCTGATCGACACGCGCCTCGAACCGACCCCTGGCCACGTCTCCCATGGCGCGGTTGATCATGCCGACAGCCTGATCAAGAGCCTTTGTCATGGCAGCGACCTGGCTCAGCATGACACCGTAAGCACCAGGTGCCTCTGTGTCGACCTGCGTGGAGAATTCGCCACGTCCGATGCCGTCGACAGCCTCGGCGAGTCGTGAGAGCGCATCCTCGAGCTGATCCGCGCAACCGTTGATGGCGTCGCGCAACCTGGCGAGATCCCCTTGCGGTTGATGGGTGATCCGATACGACAACTCGCCCCGGGCGATGGCCTGACAGCCCGTCTCGACCTCCCGGATAGCCTCGGCGAGCGTTCCTGCCATCTGCTTCAGCGCAGCCAGCAGACTGCTGTCATCGCCAGGGCGGAGCGCGATCTCCACATTCAGCTCGCCGGCCGCCACGGCCTGGACCTTGGCCAGCGCATACTCGGGCTCGCCGCCCAGGCGGGCGAGGATGTTACGTGCGAGCAGCCAGCCCAGCAGCCCGGCCGCGCCGATCACCACGGCCAGCGTCAGCAGGTAGCCCAGCCATTCGCCGCGCTGCCGGGCGCGGTGGAGGGCGGTTTCCTCGACGGCAGTGACCAGATGGGCGATCGACTCACCCCCGGCCGCTTGCAGCGGTTGCAGAGCGACTGCAAAGACCTGGCCGTCATGATGCACGGTACGCAGTGTCCGGGTGTCGGGTGCCGGAATGGTGTCGACAAGCCGATCCACCGCAGGGCCATCCTGTGGGTGGCCCCAGGACATCCCGCGCGCATCGACGATCCAGGCCGTGGCACCACTATGCCGTGCCAAGGCCCCCAACGCGCCACCCGGGGGGGCATCGGCCATGGCGCCTCCATCCAGGAGACGTGAGAACCGCCCGAACCCCGCAAGTTGACCGCGGTTGTAGAGCGGGAACACCACGCTCAGTACTGGTGTTCCATCGGCCATGTTTTCGATACCAGTGGCAACGCTTCGCTCCCGCACAGCCTGATCCAGGACCGCGCCGGCTGCTCCAGCCGCGGCCAGAGGCGTGCTCTCGAAAACGACAGCCGCATCAGCGTCCAGGATCTCCAAACGGTCGATCATCCCGGAGGCACTCAGGCGGTTGAAAGTCGGTCGCGCACTACGGGCGAGCTGCTCGGAATCCGCCTCGGCCAGCGCCCCGATCAATGCCCGGTCTCGAGTCAGCCCCGTGACGTTTCCCTGCATCTGCGCGATCTGCGCTTCGATGATGGTTTCCCACAGCGCTGCCCGTCCATCCAGGGTGGCATCCTGGAACCGCGCTTCTACGCGGGCGTTGTTGAGACTGCCGAGAACGGACATGGTCGCGGCGACCACCAGGCTGGTGATCACCGCGACCAGAATGATGCGGGTACGCAGATGCATGCCGCGATTACTCCACCGGGAAACCGTGCTGCTGCCAGTCGGGAAAGCCCAGCCGGTAATAATAGATTCCGGTGAATCCCCAGGCGACAGCACGTTCGGCGGCAGCCGCCGTGCGCCAGCAACTGGTGCTGTTGCAGTAGAAGACGACTTCGGCATCCTTGCTACCGATTTCAGCAAGCAGGGAAGCCTCGGTGAATACGCTGCTGGCCTCGTCTTCCTGGATGGTGAGGTTCACCGCTCCCGGAATCCGCCCGGCATCGTAGTCAGCGATGACGCGCACGTCGATGAACGGCACGCCGCGGTCGAACAGGTCGCGTGCTTCGCTACCGCTGACGTAGGCGGTTCCCTCGACCGCCTCTGGCGAGACATACTCGGCCGGTGCGGGTGATGCGACGATCAGGCCAAACGTGGCGGCGAGGGCCACAGTGGAAAAACGTATCCCGGACATTGTAAGGACTCCTCCAGCAAGCAGAATGGCTACTGGGGAAATCCTAGCGACCCGAGTCCAGTCGCCCGCGTGACCGACATCTCGTGAGCGCAGACGCCGGCTGTGATGCGTACCGCAGTTCTGTCGGTTTTAACGTTCCCGTAATTTTTAGACGCCAGAGCAGGTGTGGACCGGCCGTGGGCGATGGCTCAGTCCACCCAGCCCCACGGCGCCGGCGGGGGATCTATCGGCCTCGTCAGGTCGAAGTCGATCTGAAAGACCCGTGGGGTACCCAGGCGCCAGAGGCCGTAGGTAAAGGTCTCGCCGGGATGCACGCGCATCACCCAGACATTCGAGAAGGCCGCCTCGATCACCTCGCGCGTCTGCTCGTCGGCCGGGAAGTACTGCTCGTGGCTGCGTCCGGCGTTGGTGGTGGTGCCGCCGTACATGGTGCTGGTCTCTTCGCTGCCGTCGGGGTAGCGGTGGTCGTGCTTGAGCTCCAGGCGGTCTCCCGTTCGGGTCAGCACCCAGGTACGTGAACGGTTGTCGCCCACCATGAAGGGGATGCGAATGCGCGCATCGGTGCAATCGCGAACGTGCATGACGAGCGTCTGTCCGACGAAGTCGTCCTCGCCCTCGGGATGGGTGATCAGCTCGCCGGCGAAGGCCTGACCGCACAGGGACTGGAGGTTCTGCCAGTACTCGTCGAGCGGGCTGGCCATCACGGTGGCGGACATCGACAGGGCAAGCACGCTCAGCAAAATACGCATTTCGGAGTCTCCGGTCGGGTGGCAGCATGGCGCCAGATGCCGTCAATGGTACTCTCCGTATCCGATCGGTGTGAACCGGAGTGCAGGAGCGGCGATGGAGCGGCAGCAGGGACGCGGGGCAGGCCAGGGGTTTGCCCGTTTCGTCGAACGCGTGGGCCGGCGTATACCCGACCCCGTGATCATCTTCATGGCCTTCTATCCGCTGGCCTTCCTGGTCACGGTCTTCATGGGCGGCCACACGTTCGAGACCGCGGGCGCGGGCGGCGAGGCCGTCACCTACCAGATCCTCCCCATGTACCAGCCCGAGCACATGCGCTGGATTTTCGACAACGCGCTGCTGGCCAACTGGCTGGCGTTCGGTGGCGGCGTGCTGGGCGTCATCCTCGTGGTGATGCTCGCCATCGGCGTTGCCGAGCACTCGGGGCTGTTCGCCGCGCTGATCAAGCGACTGGGCTCCCGCATTCCCCAGGCCTGGATGCCGCTGCTGCTCATGTTCCTCGGCATCACCAGCTCGGTGGCCACCGATGCTGGCTACCTGGTGCTGATCCCGCTGGCAGGGCTGCTGTATGCCGGCCTTGGCCGCAATCCCCTGATCGGGATGGCCGCGGCATTTGCCGGTGTGTCGGCCGGTTTCAGCGCCAACCTCATTCCCGGTACCCCGATCGACGTCATCATCGGCATGAACGCGCAGGTGTTCGCCGAAGCCCAGGGCGTGCCGTTTGCCACCGCGGACGGGACGCCGCTGCGGCCGGCCACGATGCACTATTTCTTCATCGCCACCTCGACGTTCGTGCTCGCGGTGACCGGCGCGGTGGTGACGCGGCGCTTCATTGAACCTCGACTGGACCGTGAACCGTTCGAGGTGCCCGAGGACATCGACGTTGGCGACTTCGCGGTGACGCCGGAGGAAAGCCGCGGGCTGAGGGCCGCCGGGGTCGGCGTACTGGTAGCGCTCGGGCTGATTGCCGTTCTGGCCTTCGGGCCGCTGGCCGCCTACACCGACGCCGCCGGAAACCAGGTACTGCCCTACCTGAACAACATCATCCTGCTGATCTCGCTGTTCTTCGTCGTGGTCGGCGTGTTCTTCGGCTATGCCTCAGGCCGGTTCCGGGGCATTGCCGATGTGGTCGGCGCCATGGTCTCGCAGATGAACACCATGGGCTACATCCTGGTGCTCACGTTCTTCTGCTACAACTTTCTCGGGCTGGTGGCCTACAGCGGCCTCGGCTCGTGGGTCACCTATCTCGGCGCGGAGACGCTGCTGGCCCTGGGGCTGCAGCGTTTTCCCGTACTGCTGCTGGTCGGCTTCGTCATCACCACGGCCATCATCAACATCTTCATCGGCGGGCTGACCTCGAAGTGGATGCTGCTCGGGCCGATATTCATCCCGATGCTGTATTTCGTGAATCCCGCGATGACGCCTGATCTGGTGGCGGCGGCCTTTCGCGTCGCCGATTCCGCCACCAACATCATCACCCCGATGATGTCCTACGCGGGCGTGATCCTGGCGTTCATGCGAAAGTATCGCCCGGATCTCGGATTCGGCGACATGCTGCTGATCATGCTGCCTTACTCGATCGCGTTCATGATCATCTGGACGTCGTTGCTGGTCGGGTTTTTCGTGCTCGGGATTCCGCTGGGGTTCTGAGGCCCCGAGGCCTGTGCATCGGCGCCCGCGCCGTGGTGCGCCGGTGCCCCGATCGTCCGCTCGAACAGTGCGAGAATGCGCCGATACTGGTCCAGCCAGCTCGAGGGTCGGGCAAAGGCGTGGCGCTCGAGCGGATAGGACGCCAGCTCCCAGTCGGTTTTCTTGAGGTCGATCAGACGCTGGGCGAGGCGTACGACATCCTGATAGAACACGTTGTCGTCGAGCATGCCATGGGTGATCAGCAGGGCCCCCTGCAGGCCCTCGGCGAACTCGATCGGCGAGGCGCGGAGATAGGCCTCCGGGTCGACCTCAGGCGTGTTCAGGATGTTGGAGGTGTAGCGGTGGTTGTAGTGCATCCAGTCGGTCACCGGCCGCAGGGCCGCCCCGGCCGTGAAGACCTCGGGGGCATTGAACATTGCCATGAAGGTCATGAAGCCGCCATAGGAGCCCCCGTATAGCCCGATCCGCGCGGGATCCGCGCCGTGCTCCTCCACAAGCCAGTGCACGCCATCGATCAGGTCCTCGAGTTCCGGGGTGCCCATCTGGCGGTAGATCGCCGTGCGCCAGTCACGGCCATAGCCGCGGCTGGCGCGGAAATCCATATCCAGGACGTGGTAGCCGCGCGCGGTCAGCAGGTTGTGGAACATCTGTTCACGGAAATACTGTGGATAGCGCAGATGGACATTCTGCAGATAGCCTGCACCGTGAACGAACAGCACCGCGGGGTGGCCGTCAGGACCTGGCGGTGCGCCTTGTGCGGGATAGAACTTCGACCAGACCGTGCCGGCACCATGCGAAGAGGGCACCCCGACGATCTGCGGGGCCTGCCATTCGATCGCGCGGAAGCGCTCGCTGCGGGTATCGGTCAGTGCACCGAGGCTCCCGTCATCAAGCGAGACCAGCGCGGCCTGCGCGGGCAGATAGGGTTCCGAGTAGCGTACGAGCACCTGTGAGTGCCCGGGTAGAACCGCATAGCTCTCGATTCCACGGTGGCGTGTGAGCCGTTGCAGTGCGCCGCCCTGGAGGTCGATGCGGTAGAGGTCATACTCGGTGGGGTGGCTGCGGTTGGACAGCAGCAGCAGGGTGCGTCCGTCGGCAAGCAGCTGTGGCGCCATCACCTCGAAGGGGCCTGAGGTATGGGCTCGCGGCCGGCCTCGGCGGGCATCCACGGTGTAGAGGTGACTGTGGCCCGAGCCTTCCGAGAGAAACCACAACCGGCTTGCGCCGGGAACCCAGCCGAAGTCGTTGAAGGCCCAGTTGATCCATGCCTCGTCGGTGAGCCGGTGGCGCTGCCGCAGCGCGGCCTCGGTCGGCTCGACTACGGCCAGCCAGCGGTCCTTGTTGTCGTTCGCGCGCAGCTGCACCGCCAGCCAGCGCCCTTCGGGATGCCATTCCATATCGAGCACGCTGAGGCCACGCAGTGCCCCCTCGGCCAGCGGATCGAGGCCCTGCGCCTGCTTGAGCGTGGCCAGCGGATCGACATCGATGCCCTCGAGCACCGAGAGGTCGAGGATCCTGCGTTCGCGCGTCTGAAGGTCAAGCAGCCACAGCGACTGGGCCGCAGGGGGGTTGCGCCCCACGCGGGTGCGTACCTCCTCGATGTCCACATAGCCGTCCATCGTGACGTAATGAGGCATGCGTCCAACCCGGCCGGCTTCGTGGTCCGCGGGCTCCACCACCGCGAGCAGCCACCGGCCATCGGGCGACAGGCGGCTGTCGGTGAGCCGGTACCCCGCACCCAGATACCAGGGTGCCGGGCCGCGGGTGTCGTCCGCACGTGCCGCCTCGATCTCGTGTTCCCGCTGGTCGCGCGCACGCGCCGCGTCCTCGCGCAGGCTGGAGAACAGACGCAGCTGTGTGGCCGCCAGCGCGTCCTCGGGTGGCGCGTCCGGATCGGCCTCGAAGCGCAGGTCGGTCACGGGCCAGGCCAGGCCGGTGTCGAACACCAGGCGCCACCACTGCTCACCGCGACGGAATACCAGGCCCTTGCCATCCGGCGTGAACCGCGGATCGGCATCGGCCATGGGCCCGCGGGTCAGCTGCCGCAACTGGCCGTCCGCCCGGCGATACAGAAAAAGGTTGCCGTCACGCACATAGACCGCGCGGGCATGCGCCTCACACCACACAGGCGACTCGCCGTGCAACACCGTATGCTCCGCAAGTTCCAGCCGGCGATCCTCGCCGCTCGCAAGATCGATACGATGGATGTCGCGGATCTCCGTGTCGTCCCGGCGCACCCGATAGAGGATGGCCTCACCGTCGAGCTGCCACCAGGCCGCCTCCACCGGCGCGCCCATCCAGGCCGGATCGGCCATCAGCGTCTCCAGCGGCGGCACTTCGGCCCGGGCCGGCAGCGCTGCCAGCGCCAGGATGCCGACAAGTGCGGTGAGGGGAGGACAACGACGGTTCATGGGGTCTCCTCGAGTGGTTCCAGGACCAGCAGGGGGGCGGCAAGCCGCGTGGCGAGCTGCGCCAGAGCGCGTTCATCGAGCAAGCCGGGGAGGGTACGCGGCAGCACCACCAGCCGTCCGCGCAGTACCGTCTCGCCCGGCGGGTTGATCCCTGCCATGCCTGCGGCGGGAAAGATCTCCAGGCGCTCGCCACGGCGCAGCGCGAGCTGACCGGCGAGGGCCAGGGTGCGCTCATCCACGGGCGTGTCAGTGGCGATCGCCACGACCGAGCCGGGCCGCGGCACCAGCCGCCGTGGAATCAGCAGCAGCGATGCGCGGGCCCGCAGCGCCGCCCGGGAGAGTTCGCCCACCGGCATGAGTCCCCAGGCGGAGCTGGCCTCGACGACGACCACGATGTCTCCAGCGCGGATCCGTCCTCCGATGACCGCGCCGGGCTCGCCGCGTTGCCGACTGAAGCGGTGCGGCGTGCGCGCCAGCCTGGCAGCGCGGGCCAGGCCCTCTTCGAGCCTGCTGGCCGCGCGGGCGAGGTCCTGCTCGAGCTGCGCCAGGTCCAGAGGGGCCAGCCGACCCGTGCCCAGTTTGACTTCACTCGCACGCGGCAGCGCGGTGAGCCCGAACAGTGACTCGTCTTCGATGAACAGGCCCTCGAGTTCGAGCTCCAGCGCCGCGGCAAGCTGCGCGCTGAGATCCAGCGCTGCCCGCGCCACCGGTGCGCTGCCCAGGCTGATCACCAGCCGGCGAAACGCCTCGCCGCTGGCAGGGAGGCTCATTCGCCCGCCTCGGGCGGGCCTTCGCGCTCGGCCCCCCCGAATGTCCTGCGAGCGCGCGCGAAACCGACCAGCCGCCGCTCCACGCGGGCGTTGAGGCTGTCCTCCGGGAAATCGCCATCCTCGACCCGTGCGCCAGCCTTCAGACCCGTGAACAGCGCGATCGCCTCGTCGACATGGCCGATGGCATAGAGGGCGAAGCGGCCCGTCTCGCAGGCCTCGACCACCTCGCGACGAAGCATGAGGTGTTGCACATTGGCCTGCGGAATGACCACGCCCTGGTCGCCGGTGAGCCCCCGTGCCGAACAGAGTTCAAAAAACCCCTCTATCTTCTCGTTGACCCCGCCGATCGCCTGGACCTCGCCCATCTGGTTGATCGAACCGGTGATCGCGAGGTCCTGGCGAAGCGGGACCTGCGCCAGCGCCGAGAGCAGGGCGAGCAGTTCCGCGGCCGAGGCGCTGTCACCATCCACACCGCCGTAGGACTGCTCGAAGACCAGCGAGGCGGCCAGCGACAGCGGCACGTCCCGGGCGTAATGCGCGCTCAGGTAACCGCCCAGAATCAGTACCCCCTTGGAGTGCAGCGGGCCGCCCAGCCGCGCTTCGCGTTCGATGTCGACGAGCTTGCCTGCGCCCATACGTACCCGTGCGGTGATCCGTGTCGGCCTGCCGAACGCCATGCCGCCGATCTGCAGCACGCTCAGGCCATTGATCTGGCCCACGACGGCCCCCTCGGTATCGACCAGCGCGACGCCGCGCAACAGCTGCTCCTGGCTGCGTTCACGCAGCCGACCGGCGCGATGACGCTGCGCGGCCAGGGTCGTCTCGATATCGTCCACCTCGAGGGTCGTGCGACCCGCGGCCCGTGCCACGAAATCGGCCTCCCGCAGCAGGTCGGCGACGGGTTCCAGCCGAAGCGACAGGCGCTCGCGGTCATCGACCAGCCGGGCGCACTGTTCGATGACACGGGCCACCGCCTCACGGGTCATCGGCGCCAGGGCCTCGCGCCTGCAGATGCCGGCGATCATTCGCGCATAGGCCGGCGTATCGTCGTCATGCCAAGGAGTGGAGTCGTCGAAGTCGGCCACCACCTTGAACAGCTCCGGGACCTCCGGATCGAACTCCGCCAGCAGGTAGTACAGCAGCGGCTCGCCGAACAGCACGACCTTCACATCGAGGGGAATGGGCTCGGGTTCCAGCGAGATCGTGCTGACGAGGCTCAGGACATCGCCCGCGGACTCGATACGGATGCAGCGGTTGCGCAGGGCCCGCTTGAGGGCAGTCCACGCGAGCGGTTCGACCAGCAGCTGGCGCAGGTCAAGCAGCAGGAACCCCCCGTTGGCGCGGTGCAGCGCACCGCCCTTGATGAGCTGGAAGTTGGTGATCAGGGCGCCCTGATGGGCGATGTGCTCGACCCGTCCGAGCAGGTTGCCGAGGATCGGATGGGTTTCCTCGATCACCGGGGCGCCCGCCTCGCCCGAAGCCTCGCGCCCGACGATGACGTTGATCTTGTAGCGTTCGAAGTGACCGTCGTCCTCAGCCGGACTCACGGCTTCCTCGTCCTCGGACGGGCGGACCATGAACAGCTGGGCATTGTCGACCAGGTCCGCACGCACGACCTCCAGGTGCTCCAGCACCTGCGGCAGATGCGCCAGCCGCTCGGCAAGCTCATCGATCCCATGCCCGACGGCTGCCTGCGCGGTCTCGCGGTTCAGCGCCTTGATGGCCGCCCGCCGGGCCTTCTCCCATCGGGGAATGGACTTCAGGACCGCGGCGAGTTTCCCCTGCAGGGCTTCGATCCGCTGCTCGAAGGTCTCGCGCTCGGCATCCGGCAGGGCGTTGAAGGCGTCGGGTTTCATGACCTTGCCGTCCTCGGAGGCCGGCGCCATCGCAAACCCACCCGGGGTACGCAGGATGAGCACGCGTTGTCCGCGCGCTTCCTCCCCGAGCGTCTCGAAGGCCTGTTCCTGTTTCTGGCGAAAGTCCTCTTCGATGGCACCGCGCCGTCCCTGGTAGTCCTCCGATTCAAAGGCGGCCGGCAGCACGGTGCGCAGATCCTCGATCAGCTCGTCGATGGCGGCGCGCAACGGGTAGGCGCTGCCAGGGGGCAGCTGCAGGGCAATGGGCTGGCGTGCGTCATCGAAGTTGTTGACGTAGACCCAGTCGGAGGGCGGGGACATCTCTGCCGCGCGAGCCTCGAGGTGTCGACGTACGGCGGCGCGCTTGCCGCTGCCGGGCGCGCCGATCACGAAGAGGTTGAAGCCGGGACGCTCGATATGCGCGGCGAGATGGATGGCCTCCAGCGCGCGGTCCTGACCCAGCAGTTCGGGCGGTTCGCCGTCGAGTTCGGCGGTGCTGGCGAACCCGATCCGGTCCGGATCGCAGCGCCTGTACAGCAACTCGGCAGGCAACGGCGCCAGGGGTGGGGGCGTCTCGCGTGTCGGCTGGCTCATTGCCGTGCTCCTGCGGCTGGCGTCATGCGGGCGGACTCACGCGGGCAGGGGCATCCAACCGGCGGCCCCATCCTCGCAGCCCAGTGCGAGCTGGCGCCCGTCCAGGGCGATCGCCAGGGCAGTGACCGGCGACCCGGAGGGTTCACGCAGCATGGCCAGTACACTGTCATCGAGTCGGCAGAGCACGACCATGCCGTCATCGTACCCCACGGCCGCCAGCGGGCGGGTCGGGTCGCCGGCGACCGCGGTGACCCGCTGTCCGGGGCGTGGGCCCAGCGTCATGGGGGCCTGGTCCATCGGGCCCTTGCGGGTGGTGAAGGGCCAGCACGGGGCGCAGTCCGCGCCATTGGTGACCAGGTGCCGGCCACGATCGAGCCAGGCCCAGTCGGTGACCTTGCGTGGATAGCCGCTCATGCGCAGGTCTGCCTTGTCTTCAAGACGCCAGCCGCGCAGGCAGTCTTCCTGCATGGCCGAGAGGACGAAGCGTCCGTTGGGGCTCCAGGTTACACCGACGTGCGAACCTTTCCAGGCGAGCAGCTGGGCGTCCGAGCCGGCGTGGCGGGTGGCGCGGAGGCTCACCCCCCCGTAATGTGCCGCGGCGATCCGCCGGCCGTCCGGCGAGAACGCAATACCCCCGAGACTGCTGGGGTAGGTGTGGCGGGCCAGCGCTTTGCCCTTCAGAAACAGGTGCAGATGCCGGCCGATTCCGCAGGCCACCAGGCCACCCCGCGCAGCGGCCACGTGTTCGACCCACTGGCCACGTGAGACATGCAGCGTCGAGCGCGTGCCGTCGGCGGCGAGGGCGCAGAGGCACCCGTCGTCACCTCCGCTCAGAAACCCGCCGCCGGGCACGGCGGCCAGCGAAAGGCAGCCCCCCTCGTGCACGGCGATGACCTGGTGCTCGCCTGGCTGGCGCGGGTCGTGCAGGTGCACGCTGCCATTGCCGAGCGCCAGCGCCAGTCTCCCGCGCTCATCGAAAGCCGCCCCGACCACATAGTCGGGCAGCGACCAGGCCACGCCATGGGCTGTCAGCAGGTCCTGCGCCTGTTCGTCAGGCCGCACAGGCCTCGAACCCCTCGCGCAGCGCCTCGGCGTCAAGGCGCCGGCCGATGAACACCAGGCGGCTTTCCCGGGCCTCGTGCGCCCCCCAGGCCTGGGTTTCGGTGCCCTGGGCCATCATGTGCACGCTCTGGAAGACATAGCGGCGCTCGTCCCCGGCCAGCGCGAGAATGCCCTTGCACCGCAGGATATCCACCCCCTGTGTCTGCAGAATGCCGTCGATCCATTGCTCGAATCGGCGGACGTCCAGCGGGCGGGAGGTGCGCAGCGACACGCTTTGCACATCCTCGTCGTGGCTGTGGTGGTGATGGTGCTCTTGCAGGAACTCCGGCTCCACGCTGAGGATGCGCTCGAGATCGAACGCGCCCAGGTCAAGCACCGCGTCCAGCGGGACATCGCAGTGACGGCTGTGGAGGATGCGCGCGTAGGCGTTCATGCCGCGGATCCGTTGCTCGAGCCGCGCCAGCGTCGTCTCATCCACCAGGTCGGCCTTGTTCAGGACAATCACGTCGGCAAAGGCGATCTGTTCGGCCGCCTCGCGGCTGTCGCCCAGGCGGGCCTCCAGATGCGCCGCGTCGACCACGGTCACGACCGCGTCGATCTGGGCGCGCTCGGCCACGTCAGCATCGGCAAAGAACGTCTGCGCCACCGGGGCCGGGTCGGCGAGACCGGTGGTCTCGATCAGGATGCCATCGAAACCGGCACGGCGTTTCATCAGCCCGGTGATGATGCGGATGAGGTCGCCGCGCACGGTGCAGCAGACACAGCCGTTGTTCATCTCGAAGACTTCCTCCTCGACGCCGACCACCAGGTCGTTGTCGATGCCGAGTTCGCCGAACTCGTTGACGATGACGGCATAGCGGCGGCCGTGGCGTTCGCTGAGGATGCGGTTCAGCAGGGTGGTCTTGCCGGCGCCGAGATAGCCGGTGAGCACGGTGACGGGCGTCCGGGCCATGGCGTCCTCCACAGGTGGCTGCAATCCCTGAAGTATACCGTCGGCGTCAACCGCTGCCTGCAGCGCAGAGTGACTTGCCCGCCCCCATACCGAGCGCCGCCGCTCCCAGCCAGAGCGCAAGGTTGCCGAGGGCCCAGGCCGCGGCCAGTGCCGGCTCCCCGTGGGTAAGCAGTGAAATGACATCGAGACTGAAGATCGAGAAGGTCGTGTAGCCGCCGCACAGCCCGGCAATGACGAACTGCTGTTGCCGCGGGCTTGCCGGCCAGCGTCCTGTCGGCCCGCAAAGCATCGCGTACATCCCGATGGCGAACGAGCCCGTGGTGTTGGCGAAGACGGTCGCCCAGGGCAGCGCCGCAAGGCCTTCGGGGGCCGGCGTGTTCGCGCCGCCCGGCTCCATGAGGATGGCGACCAGAACCCGTGCCAGGCCTCCCAGCAGGCTTCCAAGGCCGACAAGCCACAACCCGCTCATATGGCTGCCCCCACCAGCTGTCCGAGCTGCAGGCCCAGGAGCAGCGCGCCCAGGCACAGGCCGAGAGACAAGGCCACGTTGGCCAGCGCCGCCGGTGCATGTCCCTCACGCAGCAACACGACGGTCTGCAGGCTGAACGAGGAGACCGTGGTGTAACTCCCGAGGAAGCCCATGCCCAGGGCCAGCCACGGCAAACCGTTCACGCTCGCCGGGCTGCCGGGGTCAAGCCACCCCGCCAGCAGCCCGAGCGCGAATGCTCCGCTGGTGTTGACGGTCAGGGTGTTCCACGGGAGGCTCCCGGGCCGGCCCGTGCCGATCCGTGCGGCAACGGCCACGCGCGCCATGCCACCCAGTGCGCAGCCCGCAAGCAGCCCCAGCAGCGCCAGGAGGCTCATGGGCTTCGCATTGCGCGCTCAGCCCTCGTACCAGCTGCCGTCAGGGCGTGGGCGCATCCACAGGAAACTCGCCCAGTACCAGACGTTGGCGTCGCTGGCCGGAGCGGTGCAGTTGAAGGTGGTGCGCCCGACGCCGATTGGCTGGACGTTGCTCACCCGGAACCGCGGCGGTGAATCGCCAACGCGCTCGATGTCGATCGGGCGACCACGGGAGAAGCAGTTCATTGCATCGATCCGGATCGCAGCCTGATCATCGAGCGTGAAGCGGATTTCGGCATCGGACTGATCGGCGGCCAGGACGCCACTCGCGGGCTCGACCGCAAGCACCGGCAGGGGCCGGGTGCGCACCTTCAGTGCGAACTGCTCGAGGTCATCGAAGCCGAAGGCCATCGGGAACCGGGGCAGGGCCGTGAAATCGCTCGCGGGGCCCACGGCGCCCGAGCGCTGGGCCAGCCCGATGAAACCGAGCTCCTCGAGCAGCGCCTGCACGGGTGGGGAATACTCGCCATAGGGCCAGGCGAACAGCCGCGCCGGCGCGCGGGTCTCGGCGTCCAGGCGCGCCTGGGCGTCGACGATTTCGGCGCGCATCCGCGCCAGCCACTCGCGCCGGGATTCATCCGGACGCGGGTGGGCCATCGACGGATGGCTGCGGCTGTGGTTGGCCAGGGTCGCGCCGTCGGCCTCGATTTCGCGCAGCTGGTCCCAGCTCATGTAACTGGCAAGCCTGTCATCGATGTACTGGGTGCTGACGAATACCGTGAACGGCCAGCCGCGCGCCCGCAGCAGAGGCCACGCGGTGTCATGGACCGATGCGTAGGCGTCATCGAAGGTGATGGCGAGCGTGCGGGGCGGGATGGGCTCCGCGCCAGCCAGGGCATCGAGCAGTCGGGGCAGAGGCCAGACGTTGAACGCGTTCTCCTCGAGATGGGCAAGATGCTCGCGGAATCGCTGCGGGCTGACGCTGGTGGAGCGCGGGGTCTCGTCGCTCACGTGGTGGTAGAGCAGGATCACGGCGCTCGAGCTGTCGTCCCACCCCGCGTCCGGGCCGCGCTCCTGTGCGCAGGCGGCGAGGGCGGCGAGGGCGGCTCCGACTACCAGCAGGATGGCGAGGAGGGGCAGGCCGCGGCGTTCAATGTGCATGGTTCACCTCCTGCCACTGCGTATCCAGACTCTCGAGGTCGTTGGCGCGGATCACGATGCGTACATCGCGCACATAGGGCTGACCGCGCTCCGAGTAGCGCGCCAGCCCACCCGCCAGCTCCAGTCCGGAGAGCGGACGGCCTTCGCTCCGGGCCTCGGCCCGCAGGTCACGCAGCGGCCGATACGCCCGGTGGGTGTTCAGGTTGTACAGGTAGCGCCGGACCGCGGTGGTCGTGCTGTCAAACACCGCGACTTCATGGCGTGCGCCTGCGGGCCTGCGGTCCGGGACGAGTCCGCAGCCCTCGACGAAACACCAGTGGCCAAACAGGTTGTTTCCTTCGACGGCGAAACGCGAGGTGCCCCAGCCGGATTCAATCGCCGCCTGGGCCAGGGCGAGCGACGGCGGAACGACATCCAGCCGACGCTCCAGCCGTGCCAACTGGCCTTCGGGTGTCGGATCGGAGATGCGGTACTGTCGGGCCCGCTCGGCCAGCCACCACTGGTCGATCCGCGAGATGCCCCCGTGGCGCGCATGGGCCGCGGAGATCGCAACCACGCGCCGGCGTTCGGCGAGAATCTCGTCAGTCACCTCGAGGATGACGGGGTAGAGGTAGTCGATGAAGGCGGTTTTGCGGGCATCGGGTTCGTCGATGGCCGCCAGTGGCGGCAACGGCGCGACGGCAGGGCCACGCGGGCCGGAGAGGCCCAGGGCGGCGACGACGATCACAGCGCCCGCCGCCACCAGGCCCGCAAGTGCGCCCGAGGCGCGGGGGCTGTAGGTAGTGTCCATAAGCTCTATTCTAGACGATTGGCCGACCACACCGGAGAACAGGGATGCAGGCAATCAGCGAGCGCGCGGTGCGCTGGACGGACGCGGAAGTCACACTGGAGGGGCGGATGATGGTGCCGGAGGTGGCGCGACAGGCACCGCGCCCGGCCGTGCTGGTCGTGCATACCATCCGCGGTCGGGGAGCGTTCGAGCACGAGCGCGCCCGCGCGCTGGCCGAACTGGGGTACGTGGGCTTTGCGGTGGACCTCTACGGCGAGGGCCGCTACAGCGATGACCACGGCGAGGCAGGCGCATGGATGCAGGCGCTGCTCGATGATCGGGCACTGCTGCAGCAACGCATGGCCGCGGCCCTGGCTGCGGCGGCCGCCCAGCCGGAAGTCGATGCACAGCGCATCGCGGCAATCGGCTACTGCTTTGGCGGGCTGTGCGTCCTGGACCTTGCCCGCACCACCCCCGGCGTCTCCGGTGTGGCCAGTTTCCACGGCCTGCTGGCGCCGCCGCCGGGGCCGCCGGCCGGTCAGATCGATGCGCAGGTGCTGATCCTGCATGGTTGGGACGATCCCCTGGCGCCGCCGGAGGCGGTGCTGGCCGTGGCCCGGGAGCTGACGGCCGCCGGCGCCGATTGGCAGATCCACGCGTACGGTCACGCGGCGCACAGCTTCACCAATCCCGCAGCCGCCAATCCCGAGCGGGGGCTTGCGTACGAGCCACGGGCAGACCGGCGGGCCTGGCAGGCGCTGAATGGCTTCCTGGCCGAACTGTTCGACTGAACAGGGCGCACGATCCACCCCCGGATCGGCTAAAATCCACAGAGTCGCTACACGGAGTATGGATTGAACACACACCAGTTGCCCCCCGGAACAACCGGCCCCCGCGCCTGGCTTACCCGCGTGTTCGCCGCGATCGTGGCCACGGGTGCCCTGGTGGTGTCGTTCTTCCTCGGCGCGCTGGTGTTCGTCACCGCGCTTGGGTTGTTCGTGCTGGTCGCGATCGGAGTCGCCATACGGGTGTGGTGGCTGCGCCGGCAGTTGCGCGAGCACATGCAGGCCTGGGAGCGCGGGGAGCGCCCGCGCGACGGTGACGACGACGGCGACGTCATCGAGGCCGAGTACATCGTGGTGGAGCGGAGTGAGCGCCAGCGCAGCGAGCGCGGGAACAGGGAGCGTCGCAAGGAATGAAGAAACGCCATCGCGGCCTGCGCCGCAAACCGATTTTTGCACCTTTGCTGCTGCCGGTGTCGCTGTTCATGGTGCTTGCGCTCATCGTCGCATGGTTCTATGACTCCCAGGCCACGACCACGATCCTGATCGTGCGCCATGCCGAACCTGCCGGCCCCCTGGCCGCTGATCCGCCGCTGTCTTCGGCAGGGGAGCGTCGCGCGGCGTTGTTGGCGGACTCGCTGTACGACGTCGATGTCATCCGCGGGCTGGACGCCATCTACGCCGTACCCCTGCAGGCCGCGGAGCAGACCGCGCGGCCGCTGGCCACGCGCCTCGACATGCCGGTCAATCGCGCGGACGACAGCGATCTCGGCAAGCTGATGGATGGCATCGTCAGTCGCTACAAGGGCAGGATCGTGCTGCTGGTGGCGCGCGGCGAACAGCTGCCGCTGATCACCGCGGAACTTGGCGGCCACAAGAGCACACCGCAGGTCGCCGAAGACGAGTTCACGAATCTCTACATCGTCAGCATTCCCTGGTCGGGACGCACCAAGACGCTGCGTGTCCAGTACGGGCTGGAGCTGGCGGGCGTTACGCCTTAGCGTCGCCGGCCTCGGGCAGCTGCGTACCCGGCGGCAGGCGCCCATCGGGCAGCAGTCGGGGATAGGGTTCGCCGGCACTCCGGAAACGCGTGGCGAGCCGCGGATAGGCCAGTTCGAACAGCCGGTCCGCGTGCAGGTGCTCGTCGAATGGGCGCTGGTAGGCGCCTGCAGCATCGCGCTGGCGTTGCGCCTCGTAGAGGATGACCGCCGCCGCCACCGAGACGTTGAGCGACGCCACCATCCCGGCCATGGGAATGGATACCTGCCGATCCGCCAGCGCCAGCCCCGTCTCGCTCAGCCCCCAGAGCTCCGCGCCCATCAGCAGGGCCGTCGGCCGGGTGTAGTCGATGGCCCGAAAATCCACGCAGGCCTCGCCCGGATGGGCGGCCACGATCTGCAGGCCCGCCGCCCGGGCACCCGCCAGCATGTCCTCGACCCGACGGTGCAGCTCGATGCGCACCCACTTGCGGCTGCCCCCGGAGATGCCGTGGTGGCGTTCCAGCCGACCCTCGGGGGCCGTGACGTGGACAGTCCCGATCCCGACTGCATCGCAGGTACGCACCACCGCCGCGATATTGTGCGCCTTGTGCACGTGGTCCAGCAGCACGGTGAGATCCGGCTGGCGGCGGGCGAGCAGTGCCTTGAGCTTGCCGTAGCGCTCTGGGGTCATCGTGCCGGCGAGACGCGGGTGTCGGTACCCGTCTCGCGAAAGTCGACTTCCATGACCCGATAGCCCGTGGCCTCCATGCCAAGGGCCTGGTATGTCGCCCTGGCCTGGGCGTTCTCCCGCTCCACGTACAGCCTCAGTCCGCAGACCTCCGGCGCAGTGCGCGCCTGTTCGAGCACGTGGCCATAGAGACGGGTAAACACACCCTGTCTGCGCCAGGTGGAGGCCACGTAGACGCTCTGAATCCACCAGAAATGCCCGCAGCGCCAGTCGCTCCATTCCAGCGTGATCATCAGCTGGCCGATGACCTCGCCCCCGGCCTCCGCGAGGTAGTACCGCCCGAGCGTGGCGTCCTCGAGTACCCGGGCGACCCCGGGCTCCAGCAGCTCGCGGTCGAGGGCTCGATCCTCGCTTTCCCGGGCGAGGGCCTCGTTGAACCCGACGATGACGTCCCGGTCCGCTGGCGTGGCCTGGCGCAGGGTCACCGCAAGCTCGTCAATACCTGTCATGGGGTCTTCCGTGGTCGCGGGGGAGGCGGCATGGTAGCGTGCCCGCCTGAATCCGGCGACCCGCCGGGGCCGTAGAAGCCAGTGAGCCGGGCGCTGGGCCCGCATCGGGGAGTCCCACCGTGGTCAATCGACCGACACTGATCAATTTTCTGCTGTTCCAGCTGGGCTGGTTCGTCTGCGTACTCGGTGGCGCCTGGCAGTACCCGTGGGCGGGTGTGGTGTACGTGGCGCTGGCCACGGCCTGGCACCTCACGCAGATCCCCAACCCCCGGGGCGAGGCGGTGCTGCTCGCCTGCGGCGCGGCAGTCGGTCTGGGTCTAGACAGCATCCTGCCGGCGGCCGGGTGGGTGACCTATCCGTCGGGCCAGTTCCATCCATCGCTGGTCCCGGTGTGGCTGATCGCCCTCTGGGTGCTGTTTACCGGCACGCTCAACATGAGCATGCGCTGGCTCAAGCATCGCTACCTGCTCGCAGCGGTTTTTGGCGCCATCGGCAGTCCCATGTCGTTTTATGCCGGGTCACGCCTGGGCGGCGTCACGCTGGTCGACCCGGTGATGGCGCTGGGCGCGCAGGCGGTGCTGTGGGCCGTGGTCCTGCCATCGTTGGTATGGCTTGCGGCGCGCTGCGAGCGCCTCAGCTTCGGGCGCGCCGAACCGGCTCTTGCCCGCGTGGGAGAGTGACGCGTACGACAGAGTGACGCGCGCCGCGGGCGGCAAGGGCCCTCCCGAGAGGCTTCCCAGGGCGCTGCCTGGCTGGTTTCTGGCTTTGCCTGACCGCAACGCAATGCTAGAATTGCAGGCTTGCGTGGGGCGGTAGCTCAGCTGGGAGAGCGTCGCGTTCGCAATGCGAAGGTCGGGAGTTCGATCCTCCTCCGCTCCACCATCTCCTCTCCAGACCATTTCACCCTGCTGTACCCACGTACAGCAGGGTGAAATGTGTGTCCATGCAGCACCCTCAGTCTCGACGTCCTGCAAGAATGGCTGTCGTGACGCTGCCGATCAGGTAGATGACCACGGGCACCAGCACCACGAGGCTGAGCGAGGGTGCCAGCGGCAAAAGGCCAATGGCCACGGTCGAGGCAACCGCCAGGGCGATGGCGGGCTTTTTCAGGTTTTTCATTGGTGTGTTACCAGAACTGTAGTGTACCGCCGCACCTGCTGGCGGGAACGCCCGGTGTGGCGTCCCGCCCCGGCACGGGACGCGGTGAGCGGTTGAATCGCGGTCCCTGTTGTTTTTGCGGAGACGGTGGGACTCTCGATTCTGCCGGCCGCGGATCGTAGGGGCGTGGCCGGCGTGCGAGTCGCACTATACCGATATACGCACTACAAGGCCCAGTCGGTTTCGGGTACGCTGCCGATCGCGCGTCGCCCCGGTAGCTCAGGGGATAGAGCAACCGCCTCCTAAGCGGTAGGTCGCAGGTTCGAATCCTGCCCGGGGCGCCAATCCAAAGTGAAGAGGGCGTCGGCCAGGCTGGTGGGCGCGTCCGC
>SKYU01000194.1 GCA_007127715.1 Gammaproteobacteria bacterium
GCGGTGGGCATGCTGCTGGAGCAGCAGGCGGGCCGCGCGCTCGCGGGCCTGCAGGCGCGCCACCCCGGTCTGCGCATCCAGCAGGCCGAATTCCGGCGCGGCTGGTGGCACTCGGAAAGCCGCCAGCGCCTCGTACTCGACACCGGGCGTCGGCTCGCCGCCGCCGGCGTGCCGATGGGCTCCGCGGCGCCCTGGCTGGAACTCGAAGTGGTCTCGCAGCATCGTCACGGGCCGCTCGCCGGACGCGGTCTGCGCCCGGCCCTGGCGCGGGCGGAGTCCCGGTTCACCCTGGGCGAGCTCGGTGGAACCACCCGGCTCACGGGGACGGCGCATTCGCGCCTCGCCCTGGGCGGTGACGCGGAAAGCACACTCACCCTCGACCCACTGGCAGTCGATTTCACCGACAGCTACGGCGGGCTCGACCTGTTCGGGGGCAGCTTCACCCTTGCGCTCGGCGGCGATGAGCGGACGGTGGTGCTCGAGGGTACGCTTCCCGGGGCGGAATGGCGCAGCACGGAGGGCAGTGTCACGGTGGCGGACGGGCGGCTGCGGATGCGCCTGGAGCGCAGCGGACGCACGGGCCCCTGGAACGCCGGGCTGCGTCTGGAGGCGGAGACCTTGCGCGCCTGGAGCCGCCGGGCACCACGTGGCCAGACCTCCGCCCGGGCGCTGTCTCTGGAGGCACGCGCGGCCGCCGACGAGGGGCGGCTGGCATTCACGCTGAGCGGCGCGGCCGGGACGCTGTCGCTGCTGGGTCGACAGTCGCGGCAACTCGTGGGGACAGTGGGCATCGAGGGCCTGTCGCTGGAGAGCCTGCGCGCGGTCGCGGGCGGGCGGGCGCCCCTGCCGGCGCTGCTTGCAGGCGGTGGCCGTATCGCGCTGGATCCGCTGCGTGCCGAGCTCCATTACGGCCTCTTGGAAGGGAGCGTCCTGGTGCAGCTGCCGGAGCCAGCCGCCGGACCCGCCCACCCGGACGCCCCCTGGGTCCTGCTGGAGCAGGCGACGGCGCATATGCACTGGCGACTGCCCGCCGGACTGGTGGACCTGGCAGCCCGGCAGCGCGAGTTGACCGAGACGGTCACGGCCCTGCGCAAGCTGCAGGTGCTGACCCCGCATGGACAGGACAGCTACGAGGTCGAGGCGGGTTTCCGGGACGGGATGCTGACCGTCAATGGTGTCGTGCTGACGCTGCCCTAGTGTCTTACCGGGGCGCCGTCTAGGCGGCCTCGCCCCGGTCGATGGCCGCGCGCACCCGCTCGGCTTCGTGGCAGGCGACCAGACTGTCCCCCACCTGGCGGAGCGCCGGGACCTCCTCGGCGCAGCGCGCCACGACATGGGGGCAGCGGGTACGGAAGGCACAGCCCGACGGCGGATCGACCGGCGAAGGCAGGTCACCCTGCAGGGGCCGGTAAGCCTTGGCGCGCTCGCGGTCCGGGTCGGGAATGGGCACGGCACGGATCAGCGCCTGCGTGTAGGGGTGCATGGGCCGCTCATAAAGCGATACCCGATCGGAGATCTCCGCCACGCGGCCGAGGTACATCACCATGATGCGGTGGCTGATGTGCCGGACCACCGCCAGGTCATGGGCAATGAAGATCAGCGCCAGGTTCATCTCCGCCTGGATGTCCATCAGCAGGTTGACGATCTGCGCCTGGATCGAGACATCGAGGGCGCTGACCGGCTCGTCGCAGACCACCAGCTCTGGTTCGAGCACCAGCGCCCGCGCGATGCCGATACGCTGGCACTGACCCCCCGAGAACTCGTGCGGATAACGGTTGATGAACTGCGGTCCCAGACCGACGCGGGTCAGCATGCGCGACACCCGCTCGCGCACCTCCTTGCGCGGCATTCGCGGCTGGTGAGTATGCAGCGGCTCGGCCACGATGTCGCCGACCGTCATGCGCGGATTAAGCGAGGCCAGAGGGTCCTGGAAGACCACCTGCATGTCTCGCCGGTGCGCCCGCATAGCCAGGCGGTCGCGGGTGGTGATGTCGTCACCGAGCAGACTGATCCGTCCGGTGGTCGCGGGCACAAGGCGCAGTACCGCCCGCGCCAGTGTCGACTTGCCGCAGCCCGATTCACCGACCACGCCCAGGGTCTCGCCCGGACGCAGGACCAGATCCACGCCGTCCACCGCCTTCAGCAGCGGTGCCGGAGCGAACAGCGATGGCGGGGTGAGCCGGAAATGTACGCGAAGATCGCTCACGTCCAGCACGGGCGGCGCCTGCAGGTCGGGCTGCGTCCGCGTGACCGTGGTCTCCGGCGCCGACGCCCCGGTGGCGCCTTCCACGGCGGCCGTACGCGCGGCACCCGATGGCTCGATCGTCGCCAGGCGCCGGATCTCCTGCTCATCCAGCCGGGGCACGGCAGCCAGCAGCGCCCGGGTATAGGCATGCCTGGGCCGGTAGAAGATGTCGCTGACCGGTCCGGACTCCATCTGTTCGCCGCCATTCATCACCAGCACCCTTTCGCACAGGCCTGCCACCACGCCGAGGTCATGGGTGATGAGGATGATCGCCGTGCCGAACTCACGGCGGATATCGCGCATCAGATCGAGAATCTGGGCCTGGACGGTGACGTCC
>SKYU01000089.1 GCA_007127715.1 Gammaproteobacteria bacterium
GCGGGCCCTGCGCCGCATTGCCACCACCGAGCTGGCCCGCAGCCAGCGCCGCATCCGCAAGGAGACCACCGATGCCTGATCTCGCCGACCTCGCCTCGGAGCGCATCGAGCGCGAAGAGACCGCGTTTCTCACCCGGCACGCCCACCGCCCGCAGGGCCCCGCACCGGTCTATGTCGGCGGCGTTCCCACCTGCGCCGTATGCGGCGACACCCTGCCGGCCGCGCGGGCCGATGCCGGCCGCGGCCGCTGCGTGTGGTGCCAAGAGCACCACGAACACATGGGCAGGCTGCGCCCATGAACGGCTGGATCCACCGCAGCGAGCGCATGCCCACCCGCGAGGACGGCAACGAAAACGGCTACGTCTGGGTCGACGACGGCCTGCAAGTCACCATCTGCTACTGGGCCCGCTTCGAGCAGCGCAAGGAAATCGACTGGTGGCAGCCCTGCCCGCCGCGCTACCGGCCCGGTCGGGCCACGAGGGTGGAGTGATGACACCCGCCGACGTCCTCCTGGTCCTCTGCTCGCTCGGTCCCTGCGTCGAGGCCGGCGGCGTGCTCCAGGTGCCGATGCCCGAGGTGCCGCCGCGGGCGTGGATCGAGATGCTGCCGACCTACCACGTCGACGGGCTGCGCGTGATTTTCGTGCCGTGGGCGAGAGGCGCATGACCCGACCCGCCGACAACGCGCCCAGCAGCACCTGGACCTGGTGGGTGTCCTCCGGCGAGACGGTGGCCGAGCGCCAGGAGCGGCTGCGGCAGGTGCCGGCCGACCTGCAGGCCGCGGTCGAGGCGCACGTCCGGCGCATCTGGCGCCACCGTCCGAAGACCGGGGCCCGCGACTGATGGCCACCCTCGTCGAGCTGCAGACCGAGCGCGAGCGCCTGCGCGCGGAGGCGGCCCGCGCCGCCTACCAGGTCGAGTTGGCGAAGACCATCGACGCCGCCCCGGTCGCCGCAGCCACCCGCGCCGCTAGGGGCCTGCTGGCGCAGGCGTTGGAGGATCTCCCCACGCGCCTGGCCGCGGCGATCGCCGGCGAGACCGACGAAGCCCGCGTGCACTACCTGCTGTCGGATGCCGCGATCGACTGGCTGCGCGAGCTGGGCCTCGCCATTCAGGAGCACCCGGACTGCCCGGCGCCGGTGGCCACCCCGCTGGCGCGCGGCCTGCGGCCCCGGGCCCTGCTGACCGTCTCGCAGTGGGCCGACCGCTACCGCTTCATCGAGACCGGCACCAACGCGCCCGGCCAGTGGCGCACCGACCGCACGCCCTACCTGCGCGAGCCCATGGACGCGCTGTCCGAGCACAGCCCGGTGCGCTACGTCACCTTCAAGAAGGCCAGCGGCCTGGGCGGCACCGAGGTGCTCTACAACTGGGTCGGCTACCTGATGCACCACCTGCGGAACAAGGACCTGCTCCTGGTGGTGCCCACGCTCGAGCTGCGCAACCGCTCCCTGAACCCGCGCCTGCGCAAGACCTTCCGCGAGACCCCGGCGCTCGCCGAGATGGTCAGCACCGGCAAGCGCGACCGCATGAACCGGGACGACGTGATCGAATACGGATCCGGCGCGCGGATCATCAAGGCCGGCGCGAACAGCCCGGACAGCATGCGCATGGAGCATCTGCCCTACGTCGGCTGCGACGAAGTGTCGGCGTATCCCTGGGACGTGGGCGGGGAGGGCGACCCGCGCACCCTGCTGGACAATCGCCAGCGTACCTACAGCCGTGCCAAGACCTACCTGGTCAGCACGCCGACCATCGACGGCGAGTGCCACATCAGCAGCGCCTACGACGAATCCGATCAGCGCCAGTACCACATCCCGTGCCCGCACTGCGGCCACCTGCACCCGCTGGAGTGGAAGCACTTCCAGTACCGCCTGGCGCCCGGGGCCGACAAGGACGATCCCAATGCCGAGATCGCCGAGGCCTGGATGGTCTGCCCCGAATGCGCGAGCGTGATCCAGGAGACCGACAAGCCGAAGTTCCTGGCCGAGTCCAGCGGCGCCCGCTGGATCCCGCGGCGTCCGCAGATCAAGCACCACCGTGGCTACCACGCCAATGCGCTGTATGCCCCCCTTGGCCTCGGCCTGCGCTGGATCGACGTCGCGCGCAAGTGGCTCGCCGCCCAGGGCGACACCATGAAGCTCAAGAGCTTCATCAACACCTACCTCGGCGAGGCCTGGGTGGAACAGGGCGAAAGCCTCGACGACCAGCCGCTGCTGGCCCGGCGCGAGGCCTACAGCCCGGAGACCGTGCCGATCGGTCTGATCACCGCCGGCGTCGACGTCCAGGCCAACCGCCTCGAGGCCACCGTGGTCGGCTTCGGCGCCGACGACGAGGCCTGGACGCTGGACCATCTGATCATCGCCGGCGACACCCTGACCACCGAGCCCTGGATCGAGCTCGAAGAGGCGCTGAAGGCCGCCGGGGTCGAGATCGCCTGCGTCGACTCCGGATTCCGGACCACCGTGGTGCGCGATTTCTGCCGACCCCGCGCCTGGCTGCACCCGACCAAGGGCACCGACCGCGGCCCGATCGTCAACCTCGACAAGAAGGCACGCGCCCGCCGCCTGCGCCTGCGCC
>SKYU01000160.1 GCA_007127715.1 Gammaproteobacteria bacterium
CGGGGCCTCCGGCCACAGCGCGAAAAACAGGCGCAGACGCTGCGAGTGGCCAGCCTCAGTCATCGAGGTCCTCGATCAGCCGGACCAGTGCATACCGGACGGTCTCCCGCCGCACCGCCTCGCGATCCCCGGGCAGCTGCCGGCACTCGCTGCGGGCCGCGGCGTCGCCTCGCTGCCGCCACGCGAACCAGACCGTACCGACCGGCTTGTCCGGCGAGCCGCCATCGGGCCCGGCAACGCCGCTGACCGCGACGGCATGGTCGGCACCGCTGGCCGCGAGCGCGCCGCTGGCCATGGCCTCGACCACCTCCCGGCTGACCGCCCCATGGCGCTCGAGCAAGGCCTGCGGCACCTCCAGCAGCGCCGTCTTGGCCGCATTGGCGTAGCTGACCACGCCCCAGCCGAACCAGGCCGAACTGCCCGGCACATCGGTCAGCACCTTGCCGATCCAGCCGCCGGTGCAGGACTCGGCGGTAGCCAGCGTCTCCCCGCGCGCAAGCAGGCGCCGGCCCAGATCACGGGCAAGCGCCTGCAGCGCGGTATCGTCGGCAGCACTCATCGGCGGGCGGTCTCCTGCAGGATGTCGCGATAGAGTCTGGCATAGGCCGAGGCCATCGCGGGGATCGAGTGGCAGGCCTCCACCCGCCGCCTGCCCGCCGCGCCCAGCCTCTGCGCCAGCGCGCGGTCATCGAGAATGCGCAGCAGCGCGGTGGCGAGCGCCGCAGCATCACCGGGAGGCACCAGCAGCCCGGTCCCGCCATCGACCACGACCTCCGGAATCCCCCCGGCGGCCGCGGCCACGACCGGCACGCCGCAGGCCCCCGCCTCCAGCAGCACCAGTCCCAGGCCCTCGGCGAGCGCCGGGTGCACCAGCGCATCGACCGCCGGGAGGATGTCCGCGAGATCGCCCCGCCAGCCCGGCAGGCGCACCCGGTCCTCCCAGCCCCGGCGTGCGACATCGCGCGCGAGCGCGTCCCTGCCCGGGCCGCGTCCGAACAGCAGGCAGGTCAGTGCCGGGTAGGACGCCCAGACCCGCGGCAGGGCCTTCAGCAGCACCTGGTGGCCTTTCCTGGGAATGAACTGCGCGGCCATCGCGATCACCGGCGCGCCCGCCGGCAGGTCGAAATCGGCCGCCAGCCGTGTCCGGTCGCCGCCTGGCCGGTAGCGGGCAGTGTCGAGGGCGCTGGGAATCCGCACCCGCGGCGGCAGGGCTGCGCCGAGACCGGATTCCAGCGCGTGTGCGATGGCCTCGGAGAGCACAACCACGCGGCGGTAGCGCCGGTACTTCCAGCGGGCCAGCCAGCCCGATTCCGGCCGATCGACCCGCCGGGTGACCAGCGCAGGCACGCCCGTCAGGGCCGACGCCGCCGCCGTGTACAGATCCGCGCCGCGTCGGCTGTGTGCGTGCAGCAGGTCCGGCTGGAACCGCCGGATCGCCGCGCGCAGCCGCGGCAGCGCGAGCGGATCCACCTCGCCAAGCCAGCGCACGGGCCAGGTCTCGACCCGCCCGGCGGCCGCCTCGGCCACCTCGGAGCCCCGGGTGCAGACGAACAGGCCGTCGCAGCCATGGGCACCCAGCGCCTCGGCCAGCCACAGCGCCTGGCGCGCGCCGCCATAGAGGTGGCGGCCGGTCTCGACATGGAGAATGCGCATGGGCAGATGATGCGGCAATCCATCCGCCGCGACGAGGCCCTCTGCTACCATCGCCGCCTCGTCCCCGCTCACACCCTCCGTTGCAGGATCGGCATGGCTCAAGACCAGCACACGCCCATGATGCAGCAGTTCCTGCGCATCAAGGCCGAGCATCCGGACGTGCTGCTGTTCTACCGGATGGGGGACTTCTACGAGCTGTTCTACGACGACGCGCGCCGCGCCGCCGGACTCATCGACATCACGCTCACCACGCGCGGCAAGTCCGCCGGCGAACCGATCCCCATGGCCGGGGTGCCGGTGCACTCGGTCGATGGCTACCTGGCGAAACTGCTGCGGCTCGGCGAGTCGGTGGCGATCTGCGAGCAGGTCGGCGACCCGGCGGCCTCCAAGGGACCGGTGGAGCGCAAGGTGGTGCGGATCGTCACGCCCGGCACGCTCACCGACGAGGCGCTGCTCGACGAGCGTCGCGACAACTACCTCGCTGCGGTGGTGCTGGAGGGCGAACACGCGGGGCTGGCCTGGCTGGAACTCGGCAGCGGCGAGTTCCGGGTGCTGGAAACCGACCGCACCGAGGCCCTGCAGGCCGAGCTCGAGCGCCTGCAGCCCGCCGAGCTGCTCATCCCGGACACGCTGACACCGCCCCCCTGGCTGGCGTCACGGCCAGGCCTTCGGACCCGGCCCCCGTGGCACTTCGACCGGGAAAGCGCGCACCGACAGCTCTGCCGGCAGTTCGGCACGCGTGATCTCTCCGGTTACGGCTGCGAGGGCCTGGCACGGGCGCAGCAGGCGGCTGGCTGTCTGCTGCAGTATGTGCACGACACCCAGCTAAGCGCCGTCCCGCACCTTCGCGGGCTGATCACCGAGCGGCGGGAAGATGCGCTGGTGATGGATGCGGCCAC
>SKYU01000173.1 GCA_007127715.1 Gammaproteobacteria bacterium
GTGCACCGCGGGCGGGCGCCCCGACCGCCAGCGCTGCGCCGGGCCGCCTCTGCCGACGCCGGCGACGGGCGGCACGGGCGCTCGACACGCCCCAGGCCAGCGTCAGCACCCAACCCAGGCCAAGCGCCACCGCCGCCAGTTTCCATAGGTCGGGCGCCGCGGCGCCGGGGGCACCAGCCGGATCGGCGGCATCGGAATAGGCGGTGACAGCCCCGCGTGGTTCGATCATCTCCCCGGCCTCCGCCCGAATCGCCGCAGACGCAGGCTCAGCTGCCGGCTCGACCTCCAGCGGCGGGAGGCGCGTCTCGGCCACTGCCCAGCGCCCGGTTCCGGTATCGAACCAGGGAACGCGGACTTCCAGGCCAGGGTAGCGGCCCTCGGCAGTGGCCAGCAGCACCATCGACTGCACATGGCGGATCTGGCTGAGGCCGGCCGCATCGAATGCCGTATCCAGCCGCGGCCGCTCGGGATACAGGCGGAGCCGGGTATCGAGCGACTCGGGAGGCGGCAGCGTGAGGGCGGCAGGCGAGGCACCGCGGGCCGTCGCCACCAACTCCAGGGTCACCGGCTCGCCCGCACGCACACGACCCGCCGGGCCCTCGAGCCGCAGATCGAATGCGGCTGCGGGCAGCCAGGGCCCCTCGGGCAGATCGGCCGGGCGGGGGGGTGGCTCACGCACATCGATATGCACGGGCTGGGAATGGACCCGGATGCGGCGGGACCGCTGCCCGGGCACTGACAGTTCGGCGTCGAGCATGACGGCGTCGATGACCAGCGTCCCGCTGCGCTGGGGCACGACCGCGTGATGCTGTTCCCACACGAGGTAATGACGTCCGTCGCGGCGCAGCTGATACTGGCGCGGCTCACCGAGGCGCCGGATCGAGGCCTCGCCCTCGCTGACACGCGGCTCGGAGAGTCGCGTCCCACGCGCGCCGACGGCAAGATACAGGCGCGTCGTGTACACGAGCTCCGCAAGCACCCAGGACTCGTGCGCGGACACCCGGGCCTCGACGAACACGTCACCGCCGCCCGTGCGATGCGCCTCTGGCGCCAGTCGCTCGAACGCCAGCACCGGCGTGCGGTGTGTGCCCACCGGCACCGCCGGGACCTCCCGCACGTCCGGGCCGCGAGGCATGAGGCCAAGCTCCCAGGCGGTCTCCTGGCTGTAGCCTTCGTCATCGGCCCGGATCCGCGTCTGCCGGGCACGATGCAGGATCTCGAACTCCGGCAGCAGGACCGACCAGTCGGGCGTCTCCTCGATCTCGCCGCGCACCGTGAGATGCAGGGTCAAGGACTCGTCTGCCGGGACGGCGTCGCGCTCCAGCCAGGCGTTCACGGCGCCGGCGGCCACTCCGGGGCATGCCAACCCCAGCCACAGCAGCGCCAGCCCGGCCACCCGCGCCAGACCGGCAGGACCCGCAGAGTGACCCCGGCAGTTCACCATGGCTGTGCGACGTCCCCAGGCCAGGTGGGGTTCCCGTCCTGGTCGCGCTGCTGACGCCGATAAAGCAGTTCGAAACGCCTGCGCAGCAGTTCTGCCGGGTCCCCCTCGCTGCGGGTCAGTCGCTGCTCGAGCGCATCGACTGCCGTGGCGTCCGGCAGCGTATCCTGCGTCTCCGCCCCCGAGGGGTCGCGCTCGTCCGGCCCCTCGTCCGGCCGAGCGCCCTCTTGGTCCTGGTCCTGGTCCTGGTCCTGGCCGTCTGCGGCGTCAGGACCCTGGGAATCGGCGTCCGCGGCGCCCTCGGCTGCCGCCGGATCCTGACCTGCCGCCATGTCCTCGCCTGCCGCCATGTCCTCGCCTGCCGCCGTGTCCTCGCCTGCCGCTGTGTCCTTGCCTGCCGCCGTGTCCTCTCCTGCCGCGGCGCGGGCCTGTTCGGCGGCGAGCAGCGCCGAGACCAGGATGTGATTGTGGAAGGCATCGGCATGCCCCGGATCGGCGCTCAGCACAGCCTCCCAGGCCGCCAGGGCACCGTCATAGTCACCCAGCCGCGCGAGGGCATTGCCAAGGTTGTAGCGGGCCTCCGGGCTGACCAATCCCTCGAGCAGTTCGGCGGCCTCGTCCCAGCGCCCGGCGCGATAGGCGTCGACGGCCCGCCATTCGCGCTCCAGCGCACCGGGAACATCGCCCTGCGCCGCGGCGAGTGCCGGCCCCGGCGTCAACATCAACCCAGGCAGCATGGCCAGCCCGCAGAACACGACAATCAGCCCGCGTCGGAAGGCCAGCACCGCCAGCGGCAGCAGCGCCAGCACCAGCCAGGGCCCCCGATCCAGCCAGTCGGCACCGCGCGCGTCGGCCTGGACCGTATCGCCGGCGCTGCGCCCCTCGAGCGGTGCCAGCAGATGGTCAAGATCCGCATCGTCAGGCGTCAGGCGCGCGAACCGGCCCTGGCCGGCGGCGGCCAGCCGCCGCAGCGCTGCCTCGTCCAGCGTGGGGACGACCACCCGGCCCTGCCGGTCCCTCAACAGGCCGCCATCCGGCAGGGGAATGGGGCCACCCTCGGCCGTACCGACCCCCAGCACCGACGTGACCACCCCGCGCTCGGCCAGTTGCGCAGCCAGCGCGCGGGTGTCCGGGCCGCCAGGGCTGTCAGTCACGAGCAGCAGCTCGCCACGATGCAGCCCCGACTGGTTCAGCAGCTCGGCCGCCTTTTCCAGCCCCAGGGCCGGGTGGCTGCCCTGGCTGGGCATGATGGCGCTGGACAGCGCCGGCAGCAGCAGAGAGACCGTCGCCATGTCACTGGTCAGCGGCGTCACGGTAAAGGCATTGGCCGTGTACACCACCAAGCCCACCTGGTCCGCCGGACGGCGGGCCAGCAGGTCGGCGATCTTCAGCCGGGCGCGGCCCAGCCGGCTGGGGGCGATGTCCTGGACGTCCATCGAGCGGGACAGGTCCAGTACGATCACCAGCGCCGAATCGCCGCGGAACAGAGGCTGTGGAGCCCTGTCCCAGGCGGGTCCGGCCAGTGCGGTCACGGCGAGGAGGCCGGCGAGCGCGGTGACGGTGGCCAGTCGCAAGCGCTGCTCGCCGGCCGGTGCGGCGAGCACATGCGCCAGCAGGCGACGATCGATCCACCGTCTCCAGGGGCCGCCGTCTGTTCGGCCCTGGTGGAGACGCCAGACCAGCCATGCCAACGGCACCAGGGCCAGCAGCCAGAGCGGACGCAGCAGCACGAATTCAGGCATGGACCCGCCCCCGCGGCCACGCCGCTGCCGCGCCCTGGCGCGCCAGCAGCAGTCCCGAGAACAGCGCCAGTGCCATGGCCAGCGGCCAGGGATAGAGTTCGCGCCGCGGCCGCAGGCCGCTGGCCTCCACCATGACCGGCTCCAGCCGGTCGAGTTCGGTGTAGATGCCGGCCAGTTCCAGCGCATCGGTGGCCCGGAAATACCGGCCGCCGGTCATCTCGGCGATGCGGATCAGGCCAGGCTCGTCCAGGTCGGCACCCCGCCGGGGCAGGCCGCCAGGCAGCGGGTCGCCGGCAGCACCCTCGCTGCCGACCCCGATGGTGTAGATCCGCACGCCCCGCCGCGCCGCCAGTGCCGCGGCCTCCAGAGGGTGGAGCTCGCCGGCGTTGTTGACGCCATCGGTCAACAGCACGAGCACCCGTTCTCCTGGCACCGTTTCGGCGTCGAAGCGCCGCAGCGCCAAGCCGATGGCATCCCCGATCGCGGTCTCCCGACCGGCGAGGCCGATGAATGCTTCGTCCAGCAGGCGCCTCACGGTCGCGCGATCGAACGTCAGGGGCGCCTGCAGGTAGGCCTCGCTGGCGAACAGGATCAAGCCGATGCGATCGCCCGCCCGGCGCTCGATGAAGGCCCCCGCGACCTCCAGGGTGGCACTCAGCCGGTCGACCCAGCCCTCGGCGGTGCGGAAGTCCCGCTCGGCCATGCTGCCCGACAGGTCGATGGCCAGCATGACGTCACGACCACTGGCGGGCGGATCGGCCGGCTCGCCGAGCCACTGCGGGCGCGCCGCGGCCAGCACCAGCAGGCCCCAGGCCAGCCACAGCAGTACGAGACCGACCCCCGCACGCCGAGCCGCAGTCCCCGGGACCGCGACGGGCAGCGCCAGCCCCGGGGGAATCCGCAACGCCGAGCCCCCAGGCTGCGGACGCAACCACCGACGCAGCAGCCATGGGGCCGGCAGCAGCAACAGACAGACAGGCCAGGCCACGGTCAGCACGACGCCCCCGGGGGCTTTGCATCGAGCCAGCGGCGCGCCGCGTCCAGCAATGCGACGGCTTGCGCATCGGGCAGGGCCACCTGCGCCCGGTACGGTCCTTCGAGCAGCCATTGCCCGGCGGCCGCGGAGAAGGCTGACCCGCCGCCATGACTGTCCAGGAAAGCAAGCCACGCCCTGCCGGTCAGGCCGGCGACCGCCTCACGCGGGTAACGCGCCAGTGCCGTGCGCCGCAGCAGCTCCGAGAGGGCAATCAACCAGGCGGGATCGGTCGGTGCAAGGGCGCGCTGGCGCTCGATCTGTGCCAGCAGCACGTGAGCATGGGTCGCGCGGCGACGGCGTCGCAGGGCCATCCACAGACCGAGCAGCGCCGCGACCATCAGCAGGCCTGCCAGCAGCAACATCGCCACCGGGCCGCTCGGCGGACTGGTTGCGGCCAGCGTCTCGGCCGGCAGGTGGATGTCGCGTAGCGGCAGCTGCTCTGGAGAGATCGGCAGGGTCACGGTCACACCCCCGCAGGCAGGGGGGCGGGCGCCGCGCGGCGCGGCGCGAAGGCCTGCTGCAGCCGCCTGACGACGTCTTCATGCGTCTCGCATACCAGCTGCTGACCTGTGGGCAGCGCGGCGAGCCTTGCCAGCCGGGCCCGGCGCGCCGCAAAGGCCGCCTGCTGAGTCGCCACGGCCTGTGCGGCGCCGGTATCGAGGACACGCTCGCCGCCGGAGGTCAGCACCCGATAGTGTCCGGGCGGCGGCAGCCCCGCCTCCAGGCGGTCGTAGATCAGCAGCGCCAGCACCTCGGCATGCCGGGTCAGCGCGCCAAGCCGCTCGACACCCTGGTCGTCGAGATCATGGAAATCCCCGATGACCAGCACACGCGAGCCCGGGCGTGACAGCCGGGCAAGATCGGTGAGCGTCTCGTTCAGTGCCGGGGCCCTCCGGTCAGCCCGAGGCCCGGCACCCTCTGGCTGCGGGTGCGCGAAAGCCTGCACCCCGGACAGGGCCTGGCAGATCGCGAGCGCGGCGCGGCGACCGCGGCCGGGCCGGAACGAGCGCAGCCCGTCGGCGGTCAGCATCTGCAGCCCAACGCGCTCGCCACGCTGCACTGCGATCCAGGCCATCAGCGCCGCCGCGCGCGCCGCAAGCACGCTCTTGAACAGCCCGCGGGTGGCGAAGAACATCGCCGGCCGAAGATCGACCGAGAGCAGCACGGGGTGCTCGCGCTCCTCGCGGAAAAGCTTGGTATAGACCCGCCCGCTGCGTGCGGTCACGCGCCAGTCGATGCTGCGCGGATCGTCTCCCGGCTGGTAGGGGCGGGACTCGGCGTACTCCATACCCCGCCCGCGCATGCGCCCGACCGTGCCGCCCTGCTGGCCACCCGGGCGCGACGGCAAGGCGGGCGCGCAGGCCGCTGCGGCCCCTGCCAGCCGCACCAGCTCCGGCAGCGTAACCGCTGCCGGCGAGGCGGCGGCGGGCCGGTTCACGGCACGGCCACCCGGGCCAGCAGACGCGCAATCAGGGCCTCGGGGGTCAGGCCGTCCGCTTCCGCCTCATAGGCGAGCAGGATACGGTGACGCAGCACATCGGGGGCCATGGTCTGGATGTCTTCCGGGGCAACGAAATCGCGGCCGGCCAGCCAGGCACGCGCCCGGGCGGTGCGCTCGAGGGCCAGCGTGGCCCGCGGGCTCGCGCCCCACTCGAGCAGCCCGGCCAGATCCTCGCCATAGCGCTCGGGTGCCCGGGTGGCCATGACTAGCTCGACCAAGTAGGCCTCCAGGGGCTCTGCGAGGTGCAGATCAAGTGCGGCTTCCCGCGCGGCGAACACCTCGGCCCGAGTGACCTCCACACCGGCAGGGGCGGGCCCGCGGTGCCCGGCGCGGGCCTCTTCACGGTTGAGCCGCAGGATCTCCCGCTCGGCCGCCTCGTCCGGGTAGTCCACCCGCACATGCAGAAGGAAGCGGTCGAGCTGCGCCTCGGGCAGCGGGTAGGTGCCCTCCTGCTCCAGCGGGTTCTGAGTGGCCATCACCATGAACAGCGCGGGCAGGGCGTAAGTCTGCCGCCCGACGCTGATCTGGCGCTCACCCATCGCTTCCAGCAGCGCGGACTGGACCTTGGCGGGCGCCCGGTTGATCTCGTCCGCCAGCACCAGGTTGTGAAACAGCGGCCCCTCGCGGAATACGAAGCTGCCGTCCTCGGGCCGATAGACCTCGGTGCCGGTCAGGTCCGCGGGCAGCAGATCGGGGGTGAACTGGATCCGCTGGAAGTCTCCCTCGAGGCTGTCGGCCAGCACGCGCACGGCGCGGGTCTTTGCCAGGCCGGGCGCGCCCTCGACCAGCAGATGTCCGTCGCACAGCAGGGTGACCAGCAGCCGCTCGACCAGCGCCGACTGGCCCACGACCCGCTGCTCCAGATGCTCACGCAGCGCGCGAAATGTCTCGTGCAAACTCATCCCCACTCCCGATGGACGGCCCCGTCGGCCGCGGGCGGATTGTAGACGTCATGCCCTGGCGACGCGCCTGCCGGCGCGCTGCTACACTGCCGCCTGCCCCGCGCACGGGGGCTGCAACCCCTCGAACAGGCATGTCCAGGCAACCTCCCCGACTCACAGACCCCGCCCGGTGGCTGGCGGTTCCGCTGCTGGCACTGGCGACGGCCTGGCTGCCCGACAGTGCCGTCGCCTGCGAGGCACTGCCGGAGGCAGCGCTGCGCGCCAGCCTCGGCGGCGCGCTGACGGCAGAGCTCGACTGGCAGGGGGCTGAACTGGAATGCAGCGGCATGCCGCGACCGGACGAGGCCGGCGGGCGGCTGCAGTTCAGCGGGCCACTGCCAGGGGGCGGACGACTGGGCGTGGTAATCGGCATCGAGGCCCTGAGGCCGGGGGTCACGGGGCGGGAACTGCCCACGAACCTCACCCTCGTGATCGAGGCCGAGGGGCGGTTTTTCAGCACGCGGCAGCAGCCGGGCTGCTGGGCCGATATCGAAGACAATGACGCTCTCGCGGGCGGCGGTTACCGCGTCCGCGGCCGTATGTGGTGCATGCGCGGCCTGGCGGAGGTGGGGGGCGAAGGCTCGATCTCCGTGCCGGCGCTGGCGTTCACCGGGCTGTTCGTGCCCGATGATGGTTCCAGGGCATCCGGGCGTCGGATGGCACCGTTTTCCGGCGAGGTGCCGGCGCTCGAGGGGCGCTTCGAGCGCTCGTCGCTGCTGATTGAGGCTGCGGAGGCGGGTATGTGCTACCACTTCGAGGCCTACATGGCACGGAGTGATCGCCAGCGGATGCGGGGGCTGATGTTCATCGAGGCCATGCCGCAGCACACCGGCATGATCTTCTGGTTCCCGCGGGGGCACCAGCCGTCGATGTGGATGCGCAACACTCTGATTTCTCTTGACATGCTGTTCCTTGAGCAGGGCGGGACGCTGGCCCACGTGGCTGCCCGGACGATCCCGGAATCACTGGATGCGATCACCAGTCCGACGCCCGCGCGCTGGGTACTGGAACTCAATGGCGGGGCAGCCGAGGCGCTGGGCATCCGTCCGGGCGACCGGATCCGCCATGCCTGGTTCGACGCCGACTGGCCGCTCGCCCTGTCAGCGCCGCAGCAGCGGTAGCCAGCGGGCCAGGCTCAGCAGGCTCATCAGCGCCGCCGAGACATAGGTCAGCGCGGCAGCCGTCAGCAGCCGACGGGCATGAGGCTCATCGCCCGGGATCAGCACGTTTTCCCTGTGCAGCAGCGGCATGGCCCGACCGAAGCTCGCATCGATCTCCGCGGGCAGGGTCACCAGGTGCACCGCGGTCATCAGCAGCATCGAGCCGAAGGCCGCCACCGCGGCCACGAGCCCCAGCACCGGCGAACGGGTCGCCAGCACCAGCACAGGTGCGGCCATCAGCAACACGGGTGCGGCGCGCTGTGCACCCATGGCGAGGCGCACCAGCGAGCCGCGCAGGCGCAGCGGCACGAACCCCTTGTGATCCTGCAGCGCGTGGCCCACCTCGTGGGCAGCAACGGTGATGGCGGTCAGGCTGCGACTGCCGTAATTGGCTTCGCTCAGGCGGACCGCCTTGTCCTCGGGGTCGTAATTGTCGCCGGTTTCGGTGCGCTCGACCCGCACGCTGGAGAGCCCCAGGGTATCCAGCAGGCGCCGGGCGAGCTGTGCCCCACTGACCGGATAGCGGTCGGCCGGCTCGGCGTAACGTGTCATCACCCGACGAACCCACAGGGCCGGCAGGAACAGCAGCGCGAGCAGGGCAAGCAGCAGCAGGATCCAGATCATGGTGTGTTCGACCGGCCGGGCAGCCGCGGCGTTCCGGGCATCCCTTGCGGAGACATGCGTCCCCGGGCGCTGTCAGAGCGTATCGCCGCTCCCTCGGCCTTTTTAAAAGTGCAGGATCGGCGGCAGACGGCCGTCTCGACGCTCCAGGCTGATCTCCAGCAACTCCAGGCGCTCGTCGCTGCCCGGCAGGGACAGGCTCAGGGTTTCCTCGATGCGGTCCAGCCCCAGCAGCCGGCTCTCGTTCACCGCCAGCCGAGGCTCGCCGGCAGGATCGGTCACCCAGGCCGAGCCGGTCAGCACGCGGGTGCTGGCGTCGAAGCTTGCCGGCACCGTCCGCAGCTGCGGCAGCGTGGGGGAAAAATAGGTGTACTCGTACAGGCCGGATTCGCTGTTGAAGGTCAGGTAGAACAGCGAATCGACGATGGTGACCGGCTGCAGGGCCCCATTGACGCTGCCGAAGAGGTCGAACCGGTCATCACAGCGGATCGCCGTGTGATTCAGGGCCCAGCGGCAGGTGCGCACACCATGGGCCTGCAGCGCCGCGCCATCCGCCAGGTGCTCGGTGCTGGTCAGCGCCCAACGCCCGACCAGGCTGTCCAGGGCCTGCATCCGCTCCACGCCACGCTCACTCGCAGGCGTCTCGGCGAAGGCCTCCGACGCCAGCGACGCTTGGGCGGACTGAGCGTTTGCCACCAGCGCAAACCCGGCAGCCACGGCGGCGATCACGGTACTGATGCGAATGTTCATGCGCGAATCATCGCCAAGCGCCGGCGCCAGCGCAAGCGCCGGATAAAAAAAAGCCCGCCACTCGCGTAGCGGGCCGAGGCCGGACGTTGACCCGGCCTGCCGAAGCAGGCCGGGGTCCGGCATGTTGTTGTCAGATCAGAAGTTGAAGCGGACACCCACGGTGTAGAACCGGCCGATCGCGTCATACCACTGCGGGAAGGTGTTGCCACTGTTCACCGCGCTGGTGCTGACGGTGTTGCCCACGAACGGCGGAGACTTGTCCAGCAGGTTGTTGATGGTCAGGCTCAGGACCACGTTGTCCGTCGCCTCCCAGGTGCCGGTCAGGTCGAACCAGTTGTACGAGCTGATGCGCTGGAACGCATCGAAGATCTGCGTCTCGGACTCCATGCTGCTCATGTAACGCCAGTTCAGCGACACGGCATAGTCGGCCAGCGACCAGGTGGTGCGCAGGTTGCCCTTCCACTTCGGAATCAGGCTCGAACACGACGTGCTGTACTTGCCCAGGCAGTCACGCAGGGTGGAAGCCGGCGTGGGCTGCTGCTCGTAGTTGAGCACATGGGTGAGGTTCAGGTTGAAGTCCATCCGGCCCAGCGACGGGTTGGCGAAGTCGAAGCCGTAGAGGGCGTTCAGATCGATACCGTCGGTCTTGAAGTAGCCGAGGTTCGACAGCGCCGTGATGATCCCAAGACCACCGCTGCTGAGACCGCCGTCGGTCGGGCTGCGGTCGACGTTGGCGCAGGCA
>SKYU01000086.1 GCA_007127715.1 Gammaproteobacteria bacterium
CGGTAGGCATACAGCGTATCCGGGCGCAGATCATCGAAGGTGACGGAGTGGTGATGCGCGAGTCCGTTCTCCGTGGTCCGCGGCCGGACCGTACCTGTGACGGTCCGCGCCGTCAGGTGGAGCCCAGGCGTGTCATGCGCCTCGGTGATCTGGGCCACCGCCTCCGTGACCGCATGATTGGTCCGCCAGTTGACGGTCTGGCTGCGCCACGGATGCTGGTCGGCCACCAGGATGACCCGATCGGGATCGGCCGAGGCCCGGTAACGGTGTTCCCCCGGAGTGACCAGGGTATTGCGCGGCGCATGGGCCCATGCAGGATCCAGGCAAAGCGCCGCGAGCAGAAGCATGAATAACGTCGCTGGAAATCTCATCGGGCGCATTGGATGGGGGTGCATTGGATGGCGACGAGCGTGGGAGTGTTGTAGCTTGGCCGACGAAGCGGGCGCGCTTGCCTGCCACAGAGCGCTAGACGATGGTCCCATCGGCAAATGACACCGGCGTGACGTTTGAGTCACGACGATGTTACGGCCGCTAAGGAAGACCCAGACTGCAGGAAGGAGACCCCGACGTGCCTGAATCCGGACCGCCACTCACCCTGGTTCTCGGCGGAGGCCTTGCAGGTGCGCTGCTCGCGCTGCTGCTCGCCCAGCGTGGTCTGCGTGTCCAGGTGCTGGAACGGCGTGCCGACCCGCGTCAGCAGGTGCAGGAGCGCGGTCGTTCGATCAACCTCGCGCTCGCCGCCCGTGGTATCGATGCCCTGGAGTTCGCGGGTCTGATGCCCGCGGTTCGGCCATTGATGATGCCGATGCGTGGACGGCAGCTGCACGAGACGGATGGCAGCCAGCGCTTTCTGTCCTACGGCCAACGCCCTGAAGAGGAGATCTATGCGATCTCACGCCATGCACTGAACTGCGCTCTCCTGGACGCGGCGACCGCCCACCCGGACGTGACGGTCAGGTTCGGCCAGCGTTGCGTGGAGGTCGACCCGATCACGGGGACCCTCGTGACCGAAGATGAACACGGCAGGCGCAGGCGGGAGCAGGCCGATGTCGTGCTCGCCTGCGACGGCGCCGGCTCGGTCGCCCGCCGCACGATGGTCGAGCAGGGCCTGTGCGACGCCCACGAGGACTGGTTGCCTCACGGCTACCTGGAGCTGACGATCCCCGCCGACGCTGACGGGCGCCACCGGCTTGCGCCCGAAGCCCTGCACATCTGGCCGCGCGGCGGTCATATGCTCATCGCCCTGCCCAACCCGGACGGCAGCTTCACCTGTACGCTGTTCCTGCCGCACGACGGGCAGCCGGGCTTTGCCCAGCTGCGCGACCCCGGCACGGTCGAGACGTTCTTCCGTGACCAGTTCCCCGATGCCCTGGCCCTGATGCCGGCACTTGCCGAGGAGTTCCTGGCCAATCCTGTCGGCCGCCTGGGCACGGTGCGTACCCGACCTTGGCATGCCGGGGGCCGGCTGCTGCTGCTGGGCGACGCGGCGCATGCCATCGTCCCCTTCCACGGCCAGGGCATGAACTGCGCTTTCGAGGACTGTCGGGATCTCGCCCGGTGCGTCGAGACCCACGCGGGCGACTGGCCGACCCTGCTGCCCGTCTTCGAGGCACAGCGCCGGCCGTCTGCGGAGGCGATCGCCGACATGGCGCTGGAAAACTACGTGGAGATGCGCGACACCGTCCGCGACCCCGGGTTCGCGCTGAAAAAAGCCCTGGCCTTCGAGCTGGAGCGCGCGCTCCCCGAGCTGTTCATTCCGCGTTACTCCATGGTGATGTTCCACCCGGAAATCAGCTACGCCGAAGCGCAGCGGCGCGGGGCGCGGCAGGACAGGCTGCTGGACGAACTGACCGCCGGACATCAGGCGCTGGAGGAGATCGACCTGGCGCAGGCTGTGCGACGGGTGCGCAGGCAGCTGGCGGACACCGTCGATCGCTGAGCCGGGCCCTCAGGGCCGCCGACAGAACCACCCGGTGATCGACCAGCGTTCGCGCCCGGCGGGCAGCACTTCGTGCCAGAAGCGCTGTGCCAGAAAGAGCACCAGCGTTCCGCCGGCGGGCAGCACCTCCAGCGCCTCGCCCTGCGGGTCGCGCCCGAGATAGACCCTCAGCTGCCCACCATCCTCAGCGCACCACTCTGGCGGATTCAGGTAGAGGATGCTCGAGATGACCCGGTGACGGGTGTTGCGGAAATGGTCGAGGTGGGGACGATAGTGCGCACCGGGAGGATAGACGGCCAGATGCGCCCCGAACTCCACCAGCCCCAGGTAGAGTGCGCGGTTGAATGCCTCCCGGAGTCTCTCCATCGTGCCCAGGTAAGCGTCCAGGGCCGGTGTGGTCACGGCGTCATCCAGCCACAGCACCCGGTCACTGCGGATCTCCGGCCGCACCTGGAAATCCGCGCCGCGCCCGACCCCGGCGTGCCGGAACCGCCCGGCCTGCCACAGGCCCTCGGCGTCTGCCCGCAGTGCCTGGACCGCGTCGGCGGGCAGCCACGCTGGCACCACCACGTGCCCGTGGTCGGCCAGGGCATCGACGAGCGGCGTCATGTCATGCCCCACGACCACGGTGGCGGGTGTCCCTGGAGGCGATTTCAGACCGCCACCGGCGCCTTGATGTGCGGATGGTGGCGGTAGTCCTCGATGGAGAAGTCCTCGTAACGGTACTCGAACAGGCTGGGCGGACGGCGCAGCAGGCGCAGCCGCGGTGGCGGGAAGGGTTCCCGGGTGAGCTGCAGGTCGGCCTGCTCGAGGTGGTTGAGGTAGAGATGGCAGTCACCGCCGGTCCACACGAACTCACCGGGCTGCAGGTCGAGCTGCTGGGCGAGCATGTGCGTCAGCAGCGCGTAGGAGGCGATATTGAAGGGAACCCCCAGGAACACGTCGGCGCTTCGCTGGTAGAGCTGGCAGGACAGGCGGCTCTCCGCCACGTAGAACTGTGCCAGCAGGTGACACGGCGCCAACGCCATCTTCGGCAGCTCGGCCACGTTCCAGGCGCTGAGGATATGGCGCCGCGAATCGGGCGAGGTGGCCAGCGCGTCCATCAGGTCTGCGAGCTGGTCGATGACCTGCCCGTCCGGGCCACGCCAGGCCCGCCACTGGGCGCCGTAAACCGGCCCAAGCTCGCCGTGCTCGTCGGCCCACTCGTCCCAGATGCTCACACCGTGTTCGCGCAGGTAGGCCACGTTGGTGTCGCCGGAAATGAACCAGAGCAGCTCGTGGATGATCGAGCGCAGGTGCAGGCGCTTGGTGGTGACCAGTGGAAACCCCTCGGCGAGATCGAAGCGCATCTGGTGGCCGAAGACGCTGAGCGTGCCGGTGCCCGTGCGGTCGTCCCGGCGCACGCCCTGTTCACGAATGCGCCGCATCAGGGCCAGGTACTGTTTCATGAGGCACCTCCGGCGACCCTGGGATGGCGCGAGGCGCGCCACATCAGCCAGGCACCGAACAGGATCATGGGCAGGGACAGCAGCTGCCCCATGGTCAGCCACCCGAAGGCGAGATAACCGAGCCAGGCATCGGGCAACCGGACGAATTCCACGGCGAAACGGAACACGCCATAGGCAACCAGAAACAGGCCGGACACCGACATGAGCGGCCGTGGACGCGAGGAGTACAGCCACAGCAGCACGAACAGCACCACACCTTCGAGGGCTGCCTGGTAGAGCTGCGAGGGATGACGCGGCACACCTTCATAGACCACGGACAACGGAAAGTCAGCCGTGGTGACCTTGCCCCAGAGTTCACCGTTGATGAAATTGCCGATGCGCCCCAACCCGAGGCCCACCGGCACCAGTGGCGCGACGAAATCGGTCACGGCGAAGAACTCGATGCCGAGCCGTCGGGCCAGCAGCCACAGCGCGAAGATCACCCCCAGCAGGCCCCCGTGGAAGGACATGCCGCCCTCCCAGATGCGCACCAGCATCAGCGGATCAGCCAGGAAAGCACCGAAGTTGTAGAACAGCACCGAGCCCAGTCGCCCGCCGACGATCACCCCCAGGGCCCCGTAGAACACCATGTCGTCGACCTGCTGCGGGGTCAGGGGCCCCTGGCCGCGGCCGGCACGCCAGCGTGCCAGCAGCCAGGCCGCAATAAACCCGCCAAGGAACATCAGCCCATACCAACGCACTGCCAACGGGCCCAGCGAGAAGGCGATGGGGTTGATATCGGGGTAGTCGAACACGCGCGATCCGATCGGGGAGCAGGTGCCGCAGTTTAACCCGAACGCGCGACGCGCACAGAGGGCGCCACCGAACCCCGGCGCGGCCGGCGGACAGGCTTTGGCGAAACAGGCATAATCCGCCCCGCTCCCGGGCCGCGCTGCCGCGCGTCCATTTCATCCGGGCCGGAGGATGGGCCGGTCCGGCCAGTCCTCCGCTCCGAGGTCAAAACACACATGGATATCAGCAAAATCAGCATCGGGCGTAACCCGCCGGAAGACGTCAACGTCATCATCGAGGTCTCCATGGGGGGCGAGCCGGTGAAGTACGAACTCTGCAAGGACTCCGGCGCGCTGATGGTGGACCGCTTCCTGCAGACGGCCATGTTCTACCCAGGCAACTACGGGTTCATTCCCCACACGCTGTCCGAGGACGGCGACCCCTGTGACGTCCTGGTGCTCTCCGAGGTTCCGGTGATCCCTGGCGCGGTCATTCCGGCGCGACCGATCGGCGCACTGGTGATGGAGGACGAGGCCGGGCAGGACGAAAAAATCCTGGCCGTACCGACCGCGAAGATCTACCCGCACTACGCCACCGTCACCAGCTACACCGAGCTGCCACCGCGCATGTGCGACCGGATCGTGCATTTCTTCGAGCACTACAAGGACCTGGAAGCCGGCAAGTGGGTGAAGCTGCGCGGTTGGGCCGGCGCCGAGGAGGCCGGACGGCTGATCTCCGAAGCGATTGCGCGCTACCAGGCCAGCCAAGCCGACTGAGCCTGGCGGCATGACCGCATCGCGCGGAGACGTACACGACGGCGCGCCGGCAGGTTGGCGGCTGGCCGCCGCCGGCAGCCTCTATCTGCGCCAGCACGCGGACAACCCGGTGGACTGGTACCCCTGGGGCGAGGAGGCGCTGGAGACCGCACGCCGTCTCGACCGCCCGATCCTCCTGTCGATCGGCTACTCGGCCTGTCACTGGTGTCACGTCATGGCCGAGGAATCGTTTGCAGACGCGGACACCGCGGCACTGATGAACCGCGAATTCATCAACATCAAGGTGGACCGCGAGGAACGCCCGGACCTCGACCGGCTCTACCAGGCAGCCCAGCAGCTGATCACCCGACAGGGTGGCGGCTGGCCGCTGACCATGTTCCTGACCCCCGGTGAGCTCACCCCGTTCTATGGCGGGACCTATTTTCCGCCGGTCGCCCGCGGGGGCCTGCCTGCCTTCCGCGAGGTGCTCGCCGGCATCGCCGCCTTCTACCGGGAGCGCCCCGGGGAGGTCCGCGACCAGGGCCGGGCGGTGGCCGATATCCTGCCGCGGCTCGAACCCGAGGGCCCGTCGGAGCCCATGCCGCTGGCAGCCTCACCCCTGGAGGCCGCGCGCCAGGCCATGGCCGAGGGCTTCGACGCCGAACATGGCGGCTTCGGAGAGGCGCCGAAATTCCCCCACGCGACCAGCCTGAACCGCCTGCTCCGGCACTGGCGGGCCAGCGCCGCCGGCGAGACCCCGGATGTCCAGGCACTGTTCATGGCCAGTCTGTCGCTCGGCCGCATGGCCGAGGGCGGACTCTTCGATCAGCTGGGCGGCGGCTTCTTCCGGTATGCCACCGACCAGCACTGGCAGATTCCGCACTTCGAGAAGATGCTGTGCGACAACGCCCAGCTGCTGGGCCTGTATGCCGACCTGTGGCGGGCCAGTGGAGACGAGCGCTGGCGCACGGTCACCGCCTCGGTGGTCGACTGGGTGAGGCGGGAAATGCAGATGCCGGAGGGCGGCTACTGCAGCGCCCTGGATGCCGACAGCGAAGGAGGGGAAGGCCGGTACTACCTCTGGACTCGGGAACAGCTGGCCGCAGCGCTCGAGCCCGCGCAGGCCCGCCTCGCGCAGACGGCCTGGGGACTCGACCGACCGGCCAACCTCGACGGGCGCTGGCATCTGGTCCAGGCACTGGCGCCTGAAGAGCTGGCCGCGCAGCTGGGGCAACCCGTCAGCCGCGTCCGGCGTGAGCTCGGACGGGCGCGTGGCGACCTGCTGGCGGCCCGGCAGGAGCGTTCGCCCCCGGCGCGCGACGGCAAGGTACTGACCGGATGGAATGCGCTGATGATCACGGCCATGGCACGAGCGGCACGCGCCGCGGCGCTGCCCGAGGCGGGTGACTCGGCCGCCAGCGCCATGAATTTCCTGCGCCAGCACCTGTGGCGGGATGGCCGTCTCCATGCGACCTGGGCCGAGGGCCGGGCCTATACGGCCGCGTGGCTGGACGATCACGCCTGTCTGCTGGAGGCCGCGCTGGCGCTGCTTGAACTTCGGTGGGACGGCGAGCTGCTGGATTTCGCCATGACGCTGGCCGACACGATGCTGGCCCGCTTCGAGGACACCGCGCGTGGCGGGTTCTTCTTCACCGCCCCGGAACATGACACGCCGCTGCATCGTCCGCGTCAGTTCGCCGACGAGGCCACACCCTCCGGCAATGCCGTGGCGGCGATCGCCCTGAACCGGCTGGGCCTGCTGCTGGGCGAGCCGCGCTACCTGCAGGCGGCCGAACGCACGCTGCGCGTCGCCTGGCCCGCCCTGCTCGACTTTCCGCAAGCCCATTGCAGGATGCTCGATGCGCTCGAAGAGTGGCTCGATCCCCCGGAAATCGTGATCCTGCGTGGCGAGGACACCGCGGTGGGGGCGCTGCTGGAGGTGGCCACCGCAGTCTATGCCCCAAGACGCCTGGTGTTCACGCTGCCGCCGGAGGCCGGGAACCTGCCGGCCTCGCTTGCCCGGAAGTGCCCCCGTGGCGAGGGCGAGGCCGTGGCCTATGTCTGCCTCGGCACCCGCTGTACCGCGGCGATCGACGATCCCGCGGCGCTGGCCGCCGCACTGAGCGAGTCCGCCCCGACCGGCTGAGCGTCGTCCCGTGGGGGTGGTCCTCAGGCCGTGAGCACGCCTGCCACGATGTCCCGCGCCCGTGCCTGGGCCTCGGGCCAGCGCGAGGCGCGCGGACCGGCAACGTTCAGCACCAGCACCCCATGGGCGTCCACGAACGCCAGCGCGGCCGCGATGCATTCGGCCAGCGACTGCCGGTCGACCTGCAGCAGAAGCACAGGCTTGTCGAGGTCGCTGCAGCACTCGAGCGTGGCCAGCGACCCTCCTTCCAGGGCACCGTGATTGAGCAGCAGCGTGGCGTCACTGTCGATCACGTTCTGCCGGGTCCGCTCGAGGTAGCCGGCGCCGGGGAGGATGGTCAGCGGGTAGCGGAAGTCGATCACCCCGTCCTCGGCCTGTCGGCCCTCGGGACACCAGCCACCGCAGGGTGCACCGGCGGCAAGGGCGGCATCGAGTGCGCCGCGGTCGACGCCTGTCTGGCCGCCCGTCACGATCGTCAGCCATGGCGGCGGCGAAGGACGGGCCGCACTCACGGCAAGGGTCTGCGCTCCCAGCCCTGTTCGGTCTGGCGCAGCTCGAACCCCGGCCAGTAGCGCGTATCCAGCCGCAACGTAATGACCTGCGGCACGTTGTTCCAGTTGACCGTGCGCAGCCGCACCGGGTCGGCCTCGCCGAGCCCCGACACCGCGGCGATGAAACTGTCGAGATCGGGCGTCGCCTGGCCGTTGACCTCCACGATCCGACGTCCGGCCCAGAGGTTGTGGCGCGAGGCCGGGGAGCCGAACGCGAACCAGCTCACGTACACCCCCTCGCGCGGGATGCCGCGCTGCGCGGCGAGCGCCCGGTGCGGCGGGTGCAGCAGCGCGCCAGCCCAGCGCAACACCCGATCGATGTCTTCGCTGCCCAGCGGCTGGGTCTCGACCTCGAGGGCGACGATCTCGCCCCCCCGCCAGACCTCGAGCGTGACCTGCGGCTGCTGGGTCCTGCGTTCGACGGCGCGGAAGCTGTTGACCGGTTCCCCGTCGATACTGAGGAGCACGTCGCCAGCCTCCAGCACCCGCGCGGCCGGCGAGTCGGCGACCGTGCGCACGACGCTGAGCATCTGGCGGCGCGCCGGCCAGCGGTCCTCGAACGCCCGCACTCGGGCCTCGTCGACACCGAGCCGGCGCGCGCCCGAGAGCGGCAGCATGCGCCATTCCACCTCCAGGGAATGCAGCGGCTCGCCCGCCCGGTGGGCGTCCACGGCTTCGCGGATCAACTCCGCCGGGATACCCATGGTCAGCTGGTCGGACTCGCCGCCTCCCTCCAGCAGGAAACTGGCCCAGCGGGCGACCACCCGGCCGCCGCTGTCGATCAGCACGCCGTCAAACTCGTTGGGCGGATTGACCAGGCGGATCACGTCGAGATTGACGTTGCGGAACCCCAGGGACCGGGACAGGGGAAAGCTGACCGGCTCGATGGCCGAGACCGTGGTGGACTGGCTGATCAGGGAATGGTCGGCGCGCAATCCCACCACCCAAAGGCGATCCCCCGGACCAGGCAGTGCACCATTGGACAGGCGTGCGCTGCGCACCGGCGTGTCACCGATCAGCGCGGGATCGTAGGAGACGATGGCGATGTTGTGCACAGGGTGCAGGTACTCCACCCGCCCCGGCACCTCCAGTGAGCCCGCGAAGGTCAGGCGCACGTCACCGATCGACACCGGCACGGTATTGCGGTCGACCACCACGAGCCCCCGCTCGGCATCGACCACCAGACCGGTACCGTAATAATGACGCTCACTGATGCCGGAGAGCACGAATGGCATGTCGAAGTTGACCATCACCAGTGACGGCTCGATGGCCCTGGCGCGGCGCTCGCCCTGGCCGGTGAAGCGGGTGCCCGCGGCGGCCGGCGGGACGGGCGGCGGCGGCTCGGCAAGCGCCCGGCAGGGCCAGTATCCACGACGGTCGTCGCGGCGGCAGCGTTCGGACGGGAACCAGTCGCGCCCCATCTGCATCACGCGCAGACGCGGACTCGCCGGGTCGTCGAGCGTGACGAAGCGCACAGGCACCCGCGCACCATGGGGGATTTCCGCCAACGCGGCCTCGAAGGCATCGAGATCAGGGCTGGGCTGGCCGTTGAACTCGCTGATCACCGCGCCGCGGGGGATCGCCGCGGTCGCGAAGATATAGCCGGGGTTGGCGACATAGACGCCACTCACGGGCAGGTTGTAGTGGCGCGCCTGCTGGTAGGACAGCCGGTGCACCACGGCATCGCCGACGTAGATGAATTCATCGGGAGTGATGGCATGCAGGTCATCGACCTGCACGGTGAACTCCAGCCGGGCGTCACCCCGCTGCACGGTCAGCTCGACTGCACCGCCGACGCTGCTGTCTAGAGCCTCGGCCAGCGGCAGGAACTCGGTGAGCCACTGGCCGTCGACCGCCAGCAGAATGTCGCCGGTCTGCAGCTGACCGGCGGCAGACGCGCCCGGAAGGATCTGCTCGACCACCAGCATGCCGGTCTGCTCCGGGAACAGGGCACGCACCTCGGCCTCGGTCTGCTCATCCAGCCCGAGCCGGCGCAGCTCGGCATAGGACTGACGGACGAATGTGGCCTGCAGGGTCCCGCGAGGCACCTCCTGGTCCGCCCGGACCAGGTCCAGGGCCCGCGTCACCCGATCCAGCGGCAGGAAAAAGCTGGATTGGGCCTGGGTACGGCCCCCGGCATTCAGCGCGACCACATCACCGTTGATATCGATGACGGGCGAGCCCGAGGAGCCACCGGAAGTGCCTGAGGCCGCCTGGATGTAGAAGGTGTTGAAGTCGTTGTAGCGTCCACGCCCGTAGTCCGGCGCCTGGCGGTCGAGCCGTGCAAGAGTGCCACCAAGGATGGACAGCTGCTCGCCGGCATCATTGCCGACCACGCGGATCTCGCGGCCCACGCGCGCCCCCTCGGGGACCAGCGGCAGGGCCGGCGGATCGATGAACCGCAGGGCCTCGGGGTCATAGCGGAACAGGCCGAAGTCGTGCACCGGATCGCGGTATACCGGCGTCAGTTCGACTTCTTCCTGGTTGAGGAACACGGCCACCGCGACCACCGGGCCGGGCATCACCACGTGACGGTTGGTGAGAATCAGCCCCTGTTCGGCGTCTACCACGAAACCGGTTGCCTGGGTCGACTGGTTCCACTCCGTGTCGAAGGCGCGCGTGCCGTCCACACGGATCGAGACCACGCCGGGCGCGATGCGCGCCAGCGTCTCCGCCCAGTCCGACGAGGCCTCGGCGCGGATTTCCCCGAGCAGTTCGTCGGGCACCTCGGCGGCCTGGTCGGCCGCCAGCGAGGCCGGCAGCATCAGTCCTGTGCCTGCCAGCGCCAGCCACGCACGACGCCCCGCGCGCCGCCACCCTCCATGGATCATTGCGGTCCTCCGCTGCACTCGACCTTGCCGTTACCCATGCCTGATGGACCATGGGCGGCGCTGAACATTCCCCACGGGGCGCGCGGCCAGGCGGGACCTAGATGCCGAGTTCGCGATCGAAGGCCTCGCGGAAGGCATCGGCGACCCGCGCATGGGACAGGGCGTGGTTCTGCGTCCCGGGGCTTGCGATCTTCAGCGCCCCCAGCAGTGACGCCAGCCGGCCTGTGGTCTCCCAGTCGGCCTCGTGCATCAGGCCGTAAAGCAGGCCGGCCCGGTAGGCATCGCCACAGCCGGTGGGGTCGATGACCTCGGCGGCAGTGACCGGCGGAATTTCCAGGCGGCGATCGCCGATCCAGATGTTCGATCCCTCGCCGCCGCGGGTGATCACCAACGCGCGCACCCGCGAGGCGATCTCCGCAGGGGCCAGCCCGGTCTTCTGCTGCAGCAGGCCCGCCTCGTAGTCGTTCACCGTCACCCAGCTCGCGAGCTCGATGAAGCGCTGCAGCTCCTCGCCCTCGAACATCGGCATGCCCTGACCGGGATCGAAAATGAACGGAATATCGGCTTCGGCAAACTGCTCGGCATGCTGCAGCATTCCCTCACGGCCGTCGGGGGCGACGATGCCGATACGGATGTCTCCGTCGGCGGGAACACGGTTCTCGTGTGCCAGCTCCATCGCACCGGGGTGGAACGCCGTGATCTGGTTGTCGTCGAGATCGGTGGTGATGTAGGCCTGGGCGGTGAAGCGACCCTCGATGCGGCGAAGGTGGCGATCATCGATACCGAGACCCTTCAGCCGCTGACGGTAGGGCTCGAAATCATCTCCCACCGTGCCCATGGGCAGGGCGTCGCCACCGATGGCATTGAGGTTGTAGGCGATGTTGCCCGCGCAGCCACCGAACTCCCGACGCATCTCCGGCACCATGAAGGCGACATTGAGCATATGGATGCGGTCCGGGAGGATGTGGTCCCGAAACCGCCCCGGAAACACCATGATGTTGTCGAAGGCCAGCGAGCCGCAGATCAATGCCGTCAATGTCTTTCCCCCACAGGTCTGGCGTCAGGCCACCGGCGCTCAGGCGCCGGCCTCCTCGGGCCGCCAGGCCACATCGAGCTGGCGGGCAGCACGCACGTCGTCCAGCCGACGCACCGGCAGGGTCCAGGGCGCCCCTTTAAGGTGCTCCGCATCGCGCGCCGCGCGCTCCATGATGTCACACATGGCATCGACGAAGCCGTCCAGCGCTTCCTTCGACTCGGTTTCGGTGGGCTCGATCAGCAGACACTCCGGCACCAGCAGCGGAAAATACGTTGTCGGTGCGTGGTAGCCGTAATCCAGCAGCGCCTTGGCGACGTCCATGGCGGTCACACCGTGGTCCTTGGCCATGCGCTTCAACGTGATGATGAACTCATGGCTGGCCCGTCGGCGCGGATAGGCCAGGTCGAAACCCGCGGCCTTGAGCCGTGCAGCCAGGTAGTTGGCGTTCAGCGTCGCGAACTCGCCGACCCGCCGCATGCCCTCGTGACCGAGCATGCGCATGTACACATAGGCCCGCAACAGCACCCCGGCATTGCCCATGAAGCCCGAGAGCCGGCCGATGCTCTGCGGCAGGTCCTTCTCGTCCAGCCAGCGGTAGTGTTCGCCATCGCGTCCCACGACCGGGATGGGCATGAAGGCCTTCAACCGGGCACCTACGCCCACTGCGCCGGAACCTGGGCCGCCACCACCATGCGGCGTGGAGAAGGTCTTGTGGAGATTCATGTGGATGACATCGAAACCCATGTCACCCGGCCGCACCTTGCCCAGGATGGCGTTGAGGTTCGCGCCATCGTAGTACAGCAAGCCGCCGGCGCCGTGCACGATCTCCGCGATACGTTCGATCTTGCGCTCGAACACACCGACCGTCGAGGGATTGGTGAGCATGATGCCGGCCGTGTTGGGCCCGACCGCTTTCTCGAGTGCCCCGATGTCCACGTCACCGTCGTCATCCGTGGGCAGCTCCACCACCTTCATGCCGCACATCACGGCCGTGGCGGGGTTGGTGCCGTGCGCCGCGTCCGGCACCAGGATCTCGTTACGGTGGGCCTCGTTGCGGGCGTGGTGGTAGGCGCGGATCATGAGCACCCCAGCCAGTTCACCCTGGGCGCCGGCCATCGGCGTCAGAGACACCGCCTGCATCCCGGTCACGCCCTTGAGCATTTCCTGGAGCTCGAACATGCAGGCGAGAAAGCCCTGGCTGTGCGAGGCCGGTGCGTAGGGATGGCGGCCCCGAAACCCGGGCAGCAGGGCCAGCGTGTTGCAGGCCCGCGGGTTGTATTTCATCGTGCAGGAACCCAGCGGGTAGAAGTGCGTGTCGATCGCGAAGTTACGCTGGGACAGCCGCGTGTAGTGACGCACGGTCTGCAGCTCCGACACCTCCGGCAGCACGGGCGGCTCGGTGCGCAGGCACTCCACCGGCAGATCGACGTCTTCGCGCGCCACCGGCGCCTGGGCCCGTGCGAAACGTCCCGCGCGGGAGTGTTCGAAAATCAGGGGTTCGCTCATCTCAGGCCACCTTCTGCTGCTTGAGCACCTCGCCGAGCACATCGGCATAGTGTGCGATGTCCTCGGCGGTCTTGGTCTCGGTCGCGCAGACCAGCAGCGCGTGCCCGAGCTCGGGGTAGTCGGTCGAGAGGTCATAGCCCCCGAGCACATCACGCGCCGCCAGCGCCTCCAGCACCGGACCGACGGGCCGATCGAGCCGCACGACGCTCTCGTGGAAACACGGCCCTCCGAGCGCGCGCTCGACCCCGGGCAGCCGGGTGAGCGCGTCGACCAGCCGCCGCGTGTTCGCGTGGCTCGCCGAGGCCACGCGGGCCAGCCCCTCGGCACCGAGCAGGGACATGTAGAGGGTCGCGGCGGTCACCATGAGGCCCTGGTTGGTGCAGATGTTGGAGGTGGCCTTGGAGCGGCGGATGTGCTGTTCACGCGCCTGCAGCGTGAGCGTGAACCCGGGCTTGCCGTCGAGATCGATCGTCCGGCCCACGATCCGGCCGGGCATCTGGCGGACATGCGACGCACGTGCGGTCATGAAGCCGAAATACGGTCCGCCGGAAGACAGTGGCACGCCCAGGGGCTGCCCCTCGCCGCAGGCGATGTCCGCGCCGGCCGAACCCCACTGACCAGGCGGCTTCAGCAGGGCGAGTGCCAGCGGGTTGACCACCGCGATCACCAGGGCGCCACGCGCGTGCGCCCAGTCGGTCAGCGCATCGACAGCCTCGAGGCTGCCGAGGAAGGTGGGCTGCGGGATGACCACGGCGGTGACGTCTTCCTGCTCCCACGGTGCGAGGGCCGCCAGCGGCGTCGTCCCCGTGGCCGTATCGTAGTCGACCTGGCAGAACTCGATCCCCTGGGTGCCCGCGATCGCCTCGGCAACCCGCGCATACACCGGCGCCACGGTGCGCGGCAGCAGGATGCGCTTTGCCCTGGAGCGGCGGTTGGCGCGGACCGCCATCAGTGCCGCCTCGGCCAGCGCAGAGGCGCCGTCATACAGCGAGGCATTCGAGACGTCCAGCGCGGTCAGGCTCGCCATCATGCTCTGGTATTCGTAGATGAGCTGCAGCGTGCCCTGGCTGGCCTCCGCCTGATAGGGCGTGTAGGCGCTGTAGTACTCGCCCCGGGTAGTGATCTCCCAGACCGCCGCCGGTATATGGTGCTCGTAGGCGCCGGCGCCGATGAAGCACATCGCGCCCTGGTCGCGGGCTGCACGAGCCTGCATCAGCCGGCTGACCTCCATTTCGCCGATCGCCTCGGGCACGCCGGGCAGTTCGTCGACGCGCAGACTCGCGGGAATCTCGTCGAACAGCTCACCAATGCTGGCGGCACCGATCGCGGCGAGCATCTCGGCGACGTCGCCTTGCGTGTGGGGGATGAATGCCATGGTCAGGGGTCCTCGCGGGGCTTGCGGGAGATCAGTCGAGCTCGTCGAGCAGCGCCTGGTAGGCGTCGGCATCGAGCAGGTCACCGAGTGCGTCGACATCGGCCGGGCGCATGCGGAACAGCCAGCCGTCGCCATAGGGGTCCTGGTTGACCTTCTCCGGCGCATCGCCGAGCTGTTCGTTGGTCTCGAGAATCTCGCCTGTGATGGGGGCGTATACGTCCGACGCCGCCTTGACGGATTCCACCACGGCGCAGGCGTCTCCCTGGCCGACCTCGCTGCCCTGCTCAGGCAGCTCGACGAACACCAGTTCACCCAGCGCTGCCTGCGCATGATCGGTGACGCCGACCACCACGTTGCCATCGTCCTCGATGCGCAGCCATTCGTGATCCGAGGTGTATTTGAGTTCCGAAGGGACTTCGCTCATGGGTTTCTCCGACTCCACTGTTGGGCCGCGGGCGCTCCACGGCCGGTTTCGACGCGACGGCCTGGAGCTCGATCAGAGATCGATCCGGGGCTCGCCGTGACGCACGAACGGGGGACTGACGATGCGGGCGGACAGCCGGCGGCCACGAATCTCGACCTCGCACCGGCCACTCTCGCCCGCAGGCAACCGGGCGAGCCCGATCGAGCGCGAGAGCGTGGGCGAGAAGCCGCCACTGGTCACGATGCCCTCGCCTTCCGGCACATGGACGGGATACCCCGCCCGCAGCACGCCACGATCTTCCAGCAGCAGGCCGACGAAGCGTGGCGGCGGACCCGCAGCGCGTTCCGCCTCGAGCGCCGCGCGGCCGATGAAGTCGCGATCCTCCGGCGCCCAGGCCACGGTCCAGCCGAGCCCGCAGGCCAGCGGCGAAACATCCTCGTCCATATCCTGGCCATACAGGTTCATGCCCGCCTCCAGACGCAGGGTGTCGCGCGCGCCGAGACCGCAGGGCCGGACACCCGCCGCCAGCAGGGCCTGCCACGTTTCCCTGGCTTCACCGGCCGGCAGCACCACCTCCCAGCCATCCTCCCCCGTATAGCCGGTGCGGGCGACCATCCAGTCGCCATCCACGGCCGCGCTGAACGGCTTGAGGGCCAGCGCACGCTCTGCCGCCACGCCAACCAGCGGCGCCGCCAGCGCGCGCGCCTGCGGCCCCTGCACGGCAAGCATCGCCAGGTCCCGCCGCTCGAGCACCTCGACGGACAGCGCGTCGGCATGCTGTCTCAGCCACGCCACGTCCTTGTCGCGGGTGCCCGCGTTGACGACCATCCGGTACCAGTCGTCGGCGAAGAAATACACGATCAGGTCGTCGATGACGCCGCCGCGCGTGTTGAGCATGCAGGTATAGAGCGCACGCCCCGGGCTTTTCAGCTTCCCGGGATCGTTGGCGATCAGCCGCGAGAGCAGCGGCCTCGCATCAGCACCGCGCAGGTCGACGACACACATGTGCGACACATCGAACACCCCGGCGGCGCGGCGCACGGCGTGGTGCTCATCGATCTGCGAGCCGTAATGCAGCGGCATGTCCCAGCCGCTGAAATCGACGATCTTCGCTCCATCGGAGAGGTGCTGATCATGGAGGGGGGTACGCAGGGCCATGGCGTGCTCCGGCAGGACGGGCAGATATCGGCAGACCCGCCCCATGCGTGTCCGCCGCCCCTCTGTCCTGAAACCTGAGAGATTGAGCGCGAATGCATCGCGCCGCTCACCTTCGGTGGGCCCGCGCGGGGCCACTCTCCAGAGCCAACCCATGACGACCGTCCCTGGTGCCTGAGCGTTTCCGGGCGGGTTGCGCCTTCGGCGGTCTGCGCGGGGCAGACTCTCTCCGGCCGTCACTTGTCGATTGGTGGCGTCGATCATAGCGGATGCACTCCGGGATCACTACCCCGGGAACACCCCTGCAGGCGCCTGCGGGTGCGGCCCGTCCCGGGGCCGCGCCGCTTGCCGACACCCGATGGCTCCGGGAGAATCCGGAGTCAAGTCGCCACTTCGTTCAGGGAGAACGTACCGACCATGCGCCTGTTCGGCCTGTTGTTCCTCGCCGGCCTGTTGACCCTCGGGGCGGGCGCCCGGGCGGACACGGGCGCCGACGCCGAGCGCCTGCTGGCGGAGACCTGGGCGCGGCTCGACGCCGCCTCCCCGCTCTTCCTGCCGGGCAGCAATGTGCCTCGCCACGGCGCCGCCTGGCCCGATGTCTCCAGCCGTGCGCTGGAAGCCGCCCACCGGGAGGACCGGCGCAGCCTGCGCGCCCTCGAGCGCCTGGATCGTGAGGCCCTGCCGGCAGCGCTCACACTGGATCTCGCCCTGACCGAAAGGCTGCTTGCCCACCGCATCGCCGCCCACCGCGCCGGCGAGCATCTGCTGGTGATGCATGCGCTGGAAGGGGTGCAGCTGCTCGACACCCTGCCGGACCGCCTGACCTTCACCCGGCTCGAGGACTTCGACGCCTGGCGGGACCGGCTCGAAGGGCTGGACACGTACGTGCAGCAGACCATCCTGCTGATGCGCCAGGGCATGCGCCGCGGCGTGGTCATGCCCCAGGCGGCCATGCGCCGCGTCCCGGCCCAGGTGCGCGCCCTGATCCAGCAGGCGCCAGAGGATACGGGGTTCTATCGACCGTTCACGCAACTGCCGGGCGACATCCATCCGGCACGTGCCCAGGCCCTGCGCAGCGAGGCCCTGCACCTCATCGAGACCCGCGTCCTCCCCGCCTATCAGCGTCTGCACGACTTCCTGGTCGAGGAATACCTGCCGCTCGCCCCGGCCGATCCCGGCCTGGGGTCGCAGCGTGACGGCCCGGCGCGCTACCTGAGGCTGGTCGAATGGCACACCCGCCCGGGGCTGACCCCGGAGCAGCTCCACCGGCAGGGTCTGACGGAACTGTCTCGCCTGGGCGATGCGCCGGCGCCCGGCCAAGACCTACCTGCGCCGCCGGAGGAGACGACTGCCGTGCCTCAGATCCTGCAGCGCTACAGGGCCACTGCCAAACGCCTGGACGCCGCGCTGCCGCGGCTGTTCGAGGGGCTGCCGGGGACACCCTACGGCCTCGAACCGCTGGCTCCGGCGCTGGCGGCACATGCCGACGACGCACTCTACGAGCCTCCGTCCGCCGATGGCCGGCACGCTGGCATCCTGCGACTGAACAGCCGCTTCACCGGGTACGACGACGCAGCCGCGAGCGTGCTTCTCGCCCGCCATGGCGCGCCCGGCCGCCATCTGGCGCTGGCCCTGCCCCTGGAGAACAGCGAACTGCGGGCGTTCCGCCGTCACTATCCGGTCAGCGCCTTCACCGAGGGCTGGAGCCTGTACGCGGCGACGCTGCTTCCGGAGCTCGGCCTGTTCGACGCTGCGGCGACCGAACGCGCCCTGGCGCTGGAGACCCTGGCCTGCACGCTGGACCTGGTGGTCGATACGGGGGTGCATGCGATGGGCTGGACACGGGCCGAAGCCCTGGCCAAGCTGCGTGAACACCTGCCGCTCACCGAAGAGCAGCTGGCCGTTCGGGTCGACGGGTACATCGCGCGCCCGGCCGAATCCCTGGCCTGCGCCGTCGGCGCCTGGACCTTCGAGGCGCTGCGCAGCCGCGCCGCCGATCGGCTCGGCGCGCGCTTCGACATCCGGGGCTTCCATGCCGCCCTGCTGGGCCACGGCGCCCTGCCACTTGACGTACTGGTCACCAGGATCGACGCCTGGATCGATCGGCAACTGCAAAACCACGGGGAACACTCGACATGATTGCAGCACGCAGAACTTCCTTACCGGTCCGCGTCGGGCGGGTCACGGTCGGCGGCGACGCACCGGTGGTGGTGCAGTCGATGACCAATACCGATACCGCGGATATCGATGCCACCGTCCAGCAGGTCCGCGAACTCGCCCGGGCCGGCTCCGAGGTGGTGCGCGTCACCGTCAACACCGCCGAGGCGGCCGCAGCGGTCCCGCATATCCGCGATCGGCTGGAAGGTCTGGGGGTCATCGTGCCGCTGGTCGGCGACTTCCACTTCAACGGACACAAGCTGCTCACCGAGCATCCGGCCTGCGCGGAGGCGCTGGCGAAATACCGGATCAATCCCGGCAACGTCGGGCGAGGCGCGAAAAAGGATCCGCAGTTTGCTGCGATGATCGAGGTGGCCTGCCGCTACGACAAGCCGGTGCGCATCGGCGTGAACTGGGGCAGCCTCGACCAGGCCCTGCTGACCGCACTGATGGACGAGAATGCCCGTTCCGCGCAGCCGCGCGACGTCAATGCGGTGATGCACGAAGCGATGATCACCTCGGCGCTGAACAGCGCCGCTCGGGCTGAAGCCCTGGGTCTGCCCTCGGATCACATCATCATCTCCTGCAAGATGAGTGGCGTGCAGGATCTCATCGCCGTGTACTCGGAGCTTGCCAGGCGCTGCAGCTATCCCCTGCACCTCGGACTGACCGAGGCCGGCATGGGCTCCAAGGGCATCGTGGCCTCGACCGCAGCACTGGCCGTACTGCTCCAGCAGGGCATCGGCGACACCATCCGCATCTCGCTGACGCCCGAGCCGGGCGGGGACCGCACCCAGGAAGTGATCGTCGCCCAGGAAATCCTGCAGACCATGGGTATCCGTGCCTTCACCCCGATGGTGATCGCATGCCCGGGCTGCGGGCGCACGACCAGCAGCTATTTCCAGGAGCTGGCCCAGCAGATCCAGTCGCACATCCGCCACCGCATGCCGCAGTGGCGCCAACAGTACACCGGCGTCGAGGAGATGACCGTCGCGGTGATGGGCTGCGTCGTGAACGGACCGGGCGAGAGCCGCCATGCAAACATCGGCATCAGTCTGCCCGGGACCGGAGAGCGGCCGGTCGCGCCGGTGTATGTCGACGGCGAACGGGCGCTCACGCTCAAAGGCGACCATATCGCCGCGGAGTTCCAGCAGATGGTCGAGGAGTACGTCGCCAGTCACTACGCGGCGCGCGAGGGCGGCTGAGGGCACACGGGGGGCGTAGCGCGTGCGCAGGCGCTGCTGACCGGCGCCGGATCAGGTCTGCGCAGGAGCCAGCCAGCGGCGCAGGGCCGGCAGGGGCATGGTTTCGAGGCGCTCCAGCAGTCGTTCGACATCAGTGTCGATCAGCAGCAGCGAGGCGTGCAGGGGCCGGAGCAGCCCATCCTCCACGCCACGCTCGAGCTGCAGTTTCAGGCCATCGAAATAGCCCTCGACATTGAGCAGGCCGCAGGGCTTGGCCTGGATGCCCAGCTGGCACCAGGTCAGCGCCTCGAGCAGTTCCTCCAGCGTGCCGAAGCCGCCCGGGAGGGCGATGAAACCATCGGCGAGTTCAGCCATTCTCGCCTTGCGCTGGTGCATGGAGTCGACCACCTCCAGCTGCGTCAGGCGAGGGTGTCCGACCTCCCGCTCGAGCAGCCCGCGCGGAATGACGCCCACCACCTCGCCACCGACCGCCAACGCACTCTCGGCGAGCGCGCCCATCAGACCCACGCGACCGCCACCGTAGACGATACCGATACCGCTGGCGGCCAGCAGCTCTCCCAGGGCCTCGGCCGCCTGGACATAGGCCGGCCGGGTGCCGGCCTGCGAGCCGCAGAAGACACAGACCCGCTGTAACCGTCGCTCAGCCATCGGCGTGATGGGCAAAGTGGCTGCGGGCGAAGGCCACACGCGCCTCGACATCCCCGCGACCGGCGAGCGCACGGTCGACGTGCGCAAGCCGCGGTCGCAGTCCCCGCCGGTTGGCGAGCTGTATGTTCAGACCCGGACGGGCGTTGAGTTCGAGCATCAGAGGACCAAGCTCCCGGTCGATGACCATGTCGACGCCAAGATACCCCAGCCCGGTGATATCTGCAGCGTGGGCCGATGCGTCGAGGATCACCTCCCAATGCGGTACGGCGAGCCCGGCGATGGGCATGCCGGTGTCGGGGTGCTCGTCGATCACCTCGTTGCCGATGACGCCCGAAAGCGTCCTGCCACTGGGCAGGTCGACACCCGCACCGACCGCGCCCTGATGCAGATTGGCCTTGCCGCCCGACTGGCGCGTAGGCAGACGGACCATGGCCATCACCGGCACCCCGCGATAGACGATCACGCGCACATCGGGCACGCCTTCGTGGCTGATCTGTTCGAACACCGGATCGAACCGCACGCAATACTCGATCATGGCCCGGTCGGGATGGCCGCCGAGGCTGAACTGGCCGTTGAGCGTGTTGGAGACGTGATGCTGGAGGTCGGCCAGCGTGATCGGCACGCCGGACATCTGCTGGAACACCGTCTGACGGCGGCGGGCCCGGCCGGCCACCACGATGATCCCGTCTCCGCCGCTGCCCTGGGCGGGCTTGATCACGAAGGTCTCATGAGGCTCGAGCAGCGCCTCCAGGCGACCGATGTCATGCTCGGTCTCGATGACACCGTAGAGTGCCGGCACCGGCATGCCAGCCTCCGAGGCCAGTGCCTTGGTCCGCAGCTTGTCATCGACCAGCGGGTAGTGCCTGCGGTCGTTGGCCGGCAGGATGAACTCGCCATTGCGCGCGTTCAGCCCCAGCACCCCCTGCCGCCGCAGCTGGCGCCACAAGGCCATCATCGCTGCGACCGCTCATCTGCAAAGGCGCGGAACCGCCTCAGCTCCAGCAGCCGGTAGCCGGTGTACCGACCCAGGAGCAGCGTTGCCGCGAGCACGACAAGCAGCAGCTCCGGGAATACGAACACCAGGTGCTGGACCAGTGCGATGCCCATCACCAGATAGCCGAGCGCGGCCACCGCCAGGCTGCCGAGACCCTGCTGGATGGCCTCGGCTGCGCCGCGTTCTTCCCAGACGATGGACATGCGCTCGATGGTCATGGCCAGAATCACCATGGGGAACAGCGCAACCGACAACCCCGTTTCAAATCCCAGGCGCTGGCCGAAAATGCTGACCGCCAGCATCAGCAGCACAACCACGATCAGCACGGCGGACAGGCGCGGCACAAGCAGCAGTCGCAGGTGTTCAAGGTAGAACCGTACCAGCAGCCCCAGACTCACGATCAGGGTGAACAGCACCAGCCCGGCGATCAGCTGCGTCTCCTTGAAGGCCAGCGCGATCAGCACCGGCATGAAGGTCCCGAAGGTCTTGAATCCGACCACGTTGCGAAGCACGCTGATGACCAGGGCGCCGACAGGTATCAGCAGCAGGATGGCGTAGACGGCCTGCGCCTGCACGGGCAATGCCAGCGGCGAGAACTCGACCACGCGGCTGCCGCGCCGATCGGCGCGGCCTTCGGCCAGCAGCATCGCGTCGACCGGGTTGCGGCGCACCGACAGACTCACCGATGCATTGCTGCCCCCTTCTACGTGCAGCAGCGGCCGGGTACCCCGCCACCACGCAAGATAGTTCGGCGGCAGGCCCCGCTCGCCGGTACGTGGGTCGAGGAACACCCACTCGTTACCGTCGTAGAGTTCCAGCCAGGGCACGATGGGCGCATCGCGCGCCTGATCCTGCAGCAGCACCCCCCGCACGACCCGGGACGGAATCCGGGCACCGGCCAGCAGGGTGCTGAGGGTCTGGGCCAGTTCGGTGTCTCCCCGCGCGCTGCTGCGGAACAGCTCGGCACTCTGATCCGGCGCCGGTTCGTTGAGCCGCCGGATCAGCGCGGCGGCCAGGCTGACGGAATCGGCCGAGCGTTCGCGCGCATCATCGATCAGCACGCGCATCGCCGTGGCGTAGGGCTCCTCCAGCACAGGTGGCGGCGGAAACGCCGGGGCCGTGTCCTCTCCGCGGCGCAAGGCATCACGATAGACCACCGCGCGGTAGTAGAGCACCTGGCGGCCAGGCGCGCGGCGCACCGTCCACTCGGCCTCGCGTCCGCCCGGCGCGAGCTGGGTGCTGAAGCCGAACCCCCGCGAGATGAAGTTCTCCTCGAGCAGCGAATAGCCCGGCATCAGCGTGGGCACAAACAGCGTTGCGCGAATGGAGCCGGGGCCGCCTTCGAAGGACACGGCCGCCTCGACCGTCCAGGTGTCGGCTACCTGGTCCTGGACCATCGGGAACCCGAGCACCGTCACCTTGTAGGCAAACACCGCGAGGCCGGTCAGCGCCAGCGCGGCGACAAGGCCCAGCAGGTGACGGTTCTTCATCTCGCGAGACCGGAGAAACAGGGCTTTCGAGTATAGCCCGCGTCCTGTCCCGCAGGCGTGGCCATCGAGCGGATCAGACGCCCATCGCGCGGCGCACCAGGCGGCGCTTGAGCGGCCCAATGCGCTGGACCAGGCCCACACCGCCGGCGCGCAGACCGATCAGCGGCTCGGTTCTGAGCGAGAACACGCGCTGCAGCGCGTCCAGCGCCGCGAGCATCGCGAGATTGTCGGTCTTGCGGGCCCGTTCGTAGCGGCGCAGGCCGCGCCTCTCGCCGGGGTCACCGTCCCGGTCCAGGCATTCGGCCAGCATGGCGGCATCCGCCAGCCCGAGGTTTGCGCCCTGGCCGGCCAGCGGGTGGACGACATGCGCGGCATCGCCCGCCAGCGCGAATCGCCGGGCGGTATAGCTGCGCGCGTGCAACCACCGCAGCGGCAGGTCGACACGCGGCTCAGGCGCACTGACCGCACCCAGCACATGGTCAGTGGCCTCACCGAGTGCTGCGCAAAACGCCTCGTCGGTCATGGCCAGCAACGCTTCGGCCAGCGGCTCATCGGCCGACCAGACCACCGAGCATCGACCATCGCCCAGCGGCAGCAGGGCCACTGGGCCTGTGGGAAGAAACCGCTGCCAGGCGGTCTGGCCATGCGGCTGTTCGGTGACGACGTGGGTCACGATGGCGCGCTGGCGGTAGTCGCGCTGCTGAACGTCGATTCCCGCCAGCATGCGCAGCCGCGAACCCGAACCGTCGGCCGCCACCACCAGGCCGGCCTGCAGGCGCTCGCCCTCGGCGGTGATGACGGCGGCGCCGTCCAGCGACAGTTCGAGCGCCTCCACGCGTGCACCGGTCCTCAGGCTGACGCCCTCGCAGGCCAGCGCAGCGTCACGCAGGGCGTGTTCGAGACGGGCGTTCTCGACGATGTGGCCGAGGTCAGGTTCTGCCAGTTCAGCTGCATCGAACACCAGGGTACGTGCAGGGTGCCGCGGCCGGGCGCCGTCCCAGACCTCCATGCGCAGATAGGGCCAGGCGTGCCGTTCGGCAAGCGCGTCCCAGGCTCCGCAGCGCACCAGCAGCTGCTGGCTGGCACGTGACAGGGCATAGACCCTGGCATCGAGCCCTTCCGGGAGCGCAAAGCTCGCGCGCGCGTCCAGCACGCTCACCCGGTGACGCCCGGCCCGACCGAGCAGCGCCGCGAGCGCCAGCCCGACCGGACCACCACCGACGATGATGACGTCGGCCGCCGAATCTCCGTCGAGGCGGCCGCCGGTGCTCATGCCGCAGCCCGTGCAGCCATCAGCGCCTCGATCTCCTCGGCGCGGACCGGCACGCCGGAGGTCAGCACATCGCAACCCGAGCGGGTCACCAGCACGTCATCCTCGATGCGGATACCGATCCCCTGCCAGCGTTTCGGTACGCCGCGCAGGCCGCGCGGAATGTAGATCCCGGGCTCGATGGTCATGACCATGCCGGGTTCCAGCATCCTGGCGACATCACCGACGCGATAGTCGCCGACGTCATGCACGTCCATTCCCAGCCAGTGACCGGTCTTGTGCATGAAAAACCGCCGATACGCCTGTTCACGGATCAGGGTGTTGAGCCGGCCTTCCAGCAGACCGACACCACGGAGTCCGCGGGTGATGGCCCGGACGGCAGCATCGTGGGGATCGTTCCAGTGCTTGCCCGGGGCGACCTCGGCAATGGCCGCATCGTGAGCCTCGAGCACGATGTCGTAAATGGCCCGCTGGGCTTCGCTGAACCGCCCGTTGACCGGGAAGGTCCGCGTGATGTCGCTGGCGTAGTGATCGAGTTCGCAACCGGCGTCGATCAGCAGCAGGTCACCGTCTTCGAGTCGCGCGGTGTTGGCCGTGTAGTGCAGGGTACAGGCGTTGTTGCCGCCGCCGACGATGGGCGGGTAGGAGGGCACGGCGCCGTGACGCCGGAACTCGTGCAGGTACTCCGCCTCGACCTCGTATTCCATCATGCCGGGCCTGACCGCGCGCATGGCACGCAGGTGGGCCGCCACGCCGATGCGCGCGGCGCGACGCATGGCCGACTGTTCGGCGCGGCTCTTGTAAAGACGCATGTCGTGCAGCAGGTGATCCAGCGACACGAACTCCTGGGGCGCATGGGTGTCGGGACCGCGTTCCCTGAGGGCATTGACCCAGCCGATCACCCGTGCGTCGAAGTCGGGATGCGCTCCCATGGTGTGATACACCCGCTCGCAGGACTCCAGCAGGCCGGGCAGGATGTCGTCGATGTCGTCGATTGGAAAGGCATCGTCCGCGCCGAGTTCGGCCACCACCCCTTCCGGCCCAAGCCGTGGGCCATCCCAGGCCTCGCGCGTTGCATCGCGGTCACGGCAGAACACGATGTATTCCGCCTGCGGGCGTCCCGGAATCAGCACCGCCACCGCCTCTGGCTCGTTGAAACCGGTGAGATAGAGAAAGTCGCTGTCCTGTCGGTAAGGGTATTCGGTATCGCGGTTGCGCATGCGCACCGGCGCCGCGGCAAGCACGGCCGCCCCGCCCCTGCCGATCATGCGCGCCAACTGCCGACGGCGGCGCGCGAATTCCGTTGGCTTCATCATGGCTCCCTGCCTCGCACCGGATCTCAGGATGGCGTCACGGGCGGCGCCGGTGCCACCGCCGCCCGCAGCGTGGCGAGTTCCTCGAAACTGATCAGCACGCCCGCGCGCAGAAACTCCACCAGCTCGGCGTACGCCGCCTCTGCAGGCTCGTGCGCCTCGTCATCATCAGCCTCGAAACCCGCTCGGGAAATCTCCACGAGGTCTTCCATGAACTCTGCCACGTGCACGGCACCATGGGCGTCGCGCAGCTGGGCGGGCGCCGGTACGCCGCTGCTGGCCAGGCCATGCAGAAACCCCTGCGACCAGAGCCCCAGGGCACGCGCGCGCACTTCCAGCGGCGCCGAATCCGCCGGCAACAGCAAATCGAGTCCCATCTCACCCTCTGCCAGGGTCGACCACGTCGCCTGGTGTACACCTGCCAGTTCACGAACCGCCTCGGTGCGGGCTGCATTGGCGGGGTCGGCCCCCGCCAGGGCCTCCTCGAGCCAGGCCGCAAGCGCGGATTCACCGCGCAGACACAGCCGCCCGCAAAGGCTGCCGTGCAACTCGGCCACCTCGCCCTCGGCACCTGCACGCGACAGTGCATGGGCCAGGTCCTCGTAGTTCATTGCACTGTTCATCGCCTACCCGCCACCGCAGGGGGTTGCACATGGCTGCGGATTCTATCACCGGCCCGCGACACGGTTTGTTGACCCTGCTCGGGGCCCGGCTCTATAGTCGCCGCCATGGGCAGTGAACGTGCCAGACACCCCTTCGAAATCGAACTCGAACGCCTCGAGCGACGGGTCGATGAACTGGTCATGATCTGCGGCCAGCTCAAGGAAGAGAACCGCTCGCTCCGGCAACGCCAGGAAGCGTTGATCAACGAGCGTGCCGGGCTGCTGCAGAAGAACGAACAGGTCCGCGCACGGGTCGAGGCGATGATCGGACGACTCAAGGCACTGGAGCAGGGCTCATGAGCGAGAACATGACCCAGGTGAGCGTGCGGATCCTGGAGAAGGAATACCAGATCGCCTGTCCGGTGGAAGCACGCACCGACCTGCTGAACTCCGCCGCCATGCTGAACAGCAAGATGCGGGAGATCCGCGACAGCGGGAAGGTAATCGGCCTGGACAGGATCGCCGTCATGGCGGCCTTGAACATGGCCAACGAACTTCTCAAAGTACGCAGTCGCGACGAGGAAATTGAACTCAGCCTGGGCAACCGGCTCAAAACCATGCGAGAGCGGGTGGAGGTTGCCGTGCAGAAAGGCCGTCAGCTGGAATTCTGACCGAACCCGCTGTGGCTTACGATCAAACTGGCGCCTCCTGCGGTGTTCGACGCGGGCCTGGAAGTCTTTCGACCCTAATTCACGATATTGGGGTTGTGCCCTGTCGGCAGTCTTGTGCAAATCCGCTTCGAGCGGCGAGCCTGCGCTGCCACGGCTTACCCCACCTTCCGCTCTGGTTCGAGAGCGACGGTTCGGGACGGCACAGGCGGGAGGCGCCTTCTTCTTCAGCCGTATGCTTCCGGTCGTGAACGCGCGGGCCTCGCAGCGACGCGCGCTGCGCCGCCAGCGGCGCAGCCTCCCGGCGGCGCGGCGACGCCAGCTCGAAGCCGCCCTGCTCGGACAGCTCCGTCGTCTGCTCTGGCGACGCTTCCGGCGTATCGGGGCCTACCTGCCATTCGACGGGGAAGCCGACATCACCCCCTTGCTCCGGCAACTCGTCGCCCGCGGACGGCACCTGGCGCTGCCGCGCCTGGAGGGTCGGCGCGGGCACATGCGCTACGTCGCCTGGCACCCCGATGTCCCGCTTTCAGGAAACCGCTACCGCATTCCCGAACCCGATGGCATGGCGGCCCGGGTCGACACCTTCGGACTCGACCTGGTGCTGACCCCGCTGGTCGCGTTCGACGCGACGGGCACCCGACTGGGCATGGGTGCGGGATATTTCGACCGACATTTCGCACGGCTGCGAAACCGTGGCCGCTGGCGCCGCCCGCTGCTGGTCGGCGTGGCATTCGGATTCCAGGAGGTCGAGCATCTGGAGCGCGCAGCCTGGGACGTGCCCCTGGCCGGCGTGGTGACCGAAAGCGGCTTTCGCCCATTTGATTGAAAGACCAATCCGAGGACCACAGCATGGCTTACTGGTTGATGAAATCCGAACCCGACGTCTTCAGCATCGACGATCTGGCGCGCGCACCGGGGGGCCGCACGCACTGGGACGGCGTGCGCAACTACCAGGCCCGAAACATGATGCGCGACGACATGCGCAAGGGTGACCTGGTGTTCTTCTATCACTCCAACTGTGATGTCCCCGGGATCGTCGGTATCGCCGAAGTGATTCGCGAGGGCTACGTCGATCACACCGCCTTCGATCCCGACGACAAGCACTACGACCCCAAGAGCGACCCGGACAAGCCACGCTGGTACATGGTCGACATCCGCTTCCAGCGCAGGCTCGACCGGACAATATCCCTGAAAGAGCTCAAGGCGTTTTCGACCGGGAAATTAAGGGATTTTCAGCTCGTGCAACGGGGTAATCGGCTGTCCGTCATGCCGGTTACCGAAGCACAGTGGAAACTCATCCTGTCGCTCGAGTGAGCCGCTGGAAGGATCGGAAAACACGACACGAGAGAGCGTATGGAGCACGTACGAAAGTGCATGTCGTGAACGCTCGGGACGTAGTGCTCCTGATCACGCATGCATTGCCTTAAGTCTCTGGAAATTTAGGTCTTTTGGTATATACTCGACTGCGGACACACCTGACACGTCAGACACGGAGACTACCCATGGCCAAGAAACCTGCTTCGAAGAAGAAAACGTCGACCAAGAAAAAGGTCAGCAAGAAGATCGCTGCGAAGGCAGCCACCGCGAAAAAGACGGCGAAGAAAGTAGCCAAGAAAGTCGCGAAGAAGGTGAGCAAGAAGGCAGCATCGAAAAAGAAAGTAACCAAGAAAAAAGTAGCGAAGAAAAAAGTCGCCAAGAAAAAAGTCGCCAAGAAAAAAGTCGCCAAGAAAAAAGTCGCGAAGAAGAAAGTAGCCAAGAAAAAGGTCGCCAAGAAGAAAGTCGCGAAGAAGAAGGTAGCCAAGAAAAAGGTCGCCAAGAAGAAAGTCGCGAAGAAGAAGGTAGCCAAGAAAAAGGTCGCCAAGAAGAAAGTCGCGAAGAAGA
>SKYU01000141.1 GCA_007127715.1 Gammaproteobacteria bacterium
GAGACCCGCGAGGCGGATCTGCTGCTGCATGTCATCGACGCCAGCGATCCGCATCGGGCCGAGCGGATCCGTCAGGTCGAGCAGGTGCTGCATGATGTCGGCGCCGACGGCGTGCCTGTGCTCCAGGTGTTCAACAAGATTGATATACTCGGAGATTGCCCTCGGTTCGAGCCGGGTGGAGAAGACTGCGAGGGTCGGGTCTGGCTGTCGGCAGCCACCGGCGAGGGTCTCGAGGGTCTGGTTGCTGCCGTGCGCCAGGTGCTCGATGGCGACATGGTGGCCGGTACGCTCCGCCTCGAGGCGGACCAGGGCCGGATCCGCTCGCAGCTGTTTGAACTCGATGCGGTGCGCCATGAGCGGGTGACCGACGAGGGGGGCTGGCTGCTCGACGTCGAGATGTCGGACAGCCGATTCCGGCAGTTGTGCCGGCGCGAAGGCATGGCCCCCGAAACACTGGAGTCGCGGCTGGACTCCTGCGCTTGAGCCGGGTGGTCTCCCCGTCTCGGGGTGGCACCTACAGGACCTGCACGTCAATCAGGGAAAGAGAATCGATGGCCTGGAACGAATCTGGCAACAACAAGAACCCCTGGAACCAGGGTGGCGGCGACAAGGGTCCGCCCGATCTGGACCAGGTGGTACGCGACCTGCAGCGTCGACTCTCGTCGATGTTCGGCGGGAAACGTGGCGGCGGCGAGGGCGGCGGACGCGTCGGTGCGCCGGGTGGCGGTATCGGTCCAGGGCTGATCGTCGGCGCTGCACTCGTGGTGTGGCTGCTGACCGGCTTCTATCGGGTAGACGACGCCGAGCGTGGCGTGGTCATGACTTTCGGTGAGTACTCGACCACCACGCTGCCGGGGCTGCACTGGCGTATTCCCTGGCCGGTGCAGACCGTCGAGAAGGTCAACGTCAGCCAGGTCGATCGCTTCCCGCTGAGGATGCGCATGCTGACCCGCGACGAGACGCTGGTGCAGGTGGACCTTGCGGTTCAGTTCCGGCGGACGGATCCGGTGGCATTCCTGTTCAATGTGCGTAATCCGGAGGAGACGCTCGCGGATGTCTCCGAAAGCGCCATCCGCGAGGTCATCGGCAAGAACGATCTCGATTTCATTCTCACCGAGGGCCGTGCGGAAGTCGCGCAGCGCACCCAGCAGGTGATCCAGTCCACGCTGAACGCCTACAGCACCGGTATCGAGGTCACGCAGGTCAGCTTGCAGGAAGCAAACTTCCCGCAGCAGGTCCAGGCCGCGGTGCAGGACGCCATCAAGGCCCGCGAGGACTTCGAGCGTCTGCAGCTCGAGGCACAGGCCTACGCCAATGACATCGTGCCGCGTGCTCGCGGTGCGGCGGCACGCCAGATCGAGGATGCCATGGCTTACCGCGACCGGCTGATCGCGGTCGCCGAGGGTGAGTCCGATCGTTTCGTCGCCCTCCTCGAGGCGTATGAACTGGCACCGATGGTGACCCGGCAGCGTCTGTATCTCGAGACCATGGAAGAGGTGCTGGGGCGTGCCTCCAAGGTGATCATGGATACCGAGGGCAGCGGCAACCTGCTGTATCTGCCCATGGACAAGCTGTTGGAGAGGCGCGGCACCACGGCCGATCGGCCGGGTACGCGTGAGCCGCAGGCGTCGATCCGGCCGATGCAGTTACCAGAGCCCATCGGCGACGGGCGTGACGATCGTCGCGCGCGCGTGATCCGCTGAGCCAGGGAGGCAGGAGTCAAATGGGCAAGTTCAATATTCTTCTGGTTCTGCTGGTGCTCGTGGGCATCGGTGTCAGCATGTCGGTGTTCACGGTCAACGAACGCGAGCATGCGCTTAAGTTCCGCTTCGGCGAGATCCTGCGCGACGACTACGAGCCGGGGCTGCACTTCAAGATTCCGGTCGTGAACAACGTGGTGAAGCTCTCCAACCAGGTGCTGCGCATCTACAACCCGCCGGAGGAGTTCCTGACTGCGGAGCTCAAGAACCTGCGGGTGGATTTCTTCATCAAGTGGCGGATCATCGAGCCAGGCGAGTTCTACCGCTCCACCCGTGGTGACGAGCGGGTCGCGGCCATGCGCCTGACGGAAATCGTGAAAGACGGCATCCGCGGCGAATTCGCACGGCGTACCGTGCAGGAAGTGGTTTCGCTCGAGCGCTCCGAGATGATGGATGCGATGCTCGCGCGCGCGACCCAGGCGGCCGGTACCCTGGGGATCGATATCCTCGACATCCGCGTCAAGCAGATCGACCTGCCCGACGAGGTCAGCGACTCGGTGTTCAACCGCATGCGCCAGGAGCGCGCCCGGGTGGCAGCCGACTGGCGCGCCCGCGGTGCCGAGCGCTCGGAGCAGATCCGTGCCGACGCCGACCGCCAGCGGGTGGTCATCCTCGCCGAGGCGCGTCGTGATGCCGAGCGTATTCGCGGTGAGGGCGATGCCCGGGCCACGGAGATCTACGCTGCAGCGTTTACACGCAATCCGGAGTTCTATGCCTTCTTCCGCAGCATGGAAGCCTACCGGGAAGCCATCGGGCGTGATCAGGACATTCTGGTGCTCCAGCCCGACAGCGACTTCTTCCGCTACCTGCGAGACATGTCGCCCACGCCGTAATCGCGATCTCCACAATGCTCTGGACGGACCTGCTCGCGGCCTTCGCGCTGTACCTTGTGCTCGAAGGCCTGCTACCCTTCGCCAGCCCGCAGCGCTGGCGACGCAGTCTGCTGGTGATCGGCCAGCTCTCCGACCGTGAACTGCGGATCGGCGGGCTGGTGATCATGGTGGCCGGACTGCTGCTGCTCTACGCCGTTCGCGGCTGATCTGCGGCGGCTGCCGCCGTCGCGGGCGCGACCCATATTCAGTGAGCGGGACGGGGTAATGGCAGGCAGGAACGTCGTAGTGATCGGCACCCAGTGGGGTGACGAAGGCAAGGGCAAGATCGTCGATCTGTTGACCGATCGTGCTGCTGCAGTGGTGCGGTTCCAGGGCGGGCATAACGCCGGTCACACCCTGGTGATCGATGGCGAGAAGACTGTCCTGCACCTGATCCCTTCGGGGATCCTGCGAGAGAACGTCGCCTGCCTGATCGGCAACGGCGTGGTCGTGTCCCTGCCGGCTCTGCTCGATGAGATGGACGGGCTGATCGCGCGCGATGTCCCGGTCACGCAACGCCTGCGCATCAGTCCCGCCTGCCCGTTGATCCTGCCTTCGCATGTGGCGCTGGACCATGCCCGCGAGCGCGCGCGGGGGGCCGCGGCGATCGGCACCACCGGCCGCGGCATCGGCCCCGCCTACGAGGACAAGGTCTCGCGCCGGGCCCTGCGCATCTCCGACCTGTTCCAGCGCGAGCTGCTGGCGGCACGGCTCGGCGAGGTGCTCGACCTGCACAACTTCCTGCTGAGACGCTACTACAACAGCGAGGCCGTGGACTTCCAGCGGTGCCTGGATGAGCTCATGGGCTATGCCTCGCGAATTCAGCCGATGGTGGCGGACGTCACGGTGCTGCTGGCCGAGCACCATGCCCGGGGAGACAACGTGCTGTTCGAAGGCGCCCAGGGGGCGCTGCTCGATATCGATCTCGGGACCTATCCCTACGTGACCTCGTCGAACACCACCGCGGGGGGGGCGGCGACCGGTACGGGCATCGGACCCCGCTACCTCCATCACGTGCTGGGCATCGTCAAGGCCTACACCACCCGCGTCGGTGCCGGACCGTTCCCGACCGAGTTGTTCGACGAGATGGGCGAGCACCTCGCGCGCGTCGGTGCGGAGTTCGGCGCGACCACCGGTCGTCCGCGTCGCTGCGGGTGGTTCGACGCCGTGGCCCTGCGCCGTGCGGTCCTGAACAACAGCGTCTCGAGCCTCTGTGTCACCAAGCTCGACGTGCTCGACGGGCTGGAGCAGATCCGTCTGTGCGTCGGCTACCGTCTGGACGAGCGTATCGTCGAGGCGCCTCCCATGATGGTGGACGAATTTGCGGTGGTGGAACCGGTCTACGAGAGCATGGACGGCTGGCAGGAGAGCACGGTAGGCATCACCGAGTACGAGCGGTTGCCGGTCAATGCGCGCCGCTACCTCGCGCGTATCGAGGAGATCGTCGGTGTGCCGATAGATCTCGTGTCCACCGGTCCGGCGCGCGACCAGAACGTGGTCATCCGCAATCCCTTCGACCCCTGAGCGGGCGCCTGCCGCGCTGGCGGGGTAAACTGCGCTGCATGACTGCGCAGGCGGCAGGTAATCCGGAACGGCATCCCACGGCGGTGATCGGCGTCGGCGCGGTCCTCGCCGCTGACGTCAGAGTCGGACCGTACGCGGTCATCGAGGATGGCGCGGAGATCGGCCCGGGATGTGTGATCGGTCCGCATGCCGTGGTTCATGGCAGCGTGCGCATGGGGCCAGGTAACCGGGTGGGCGCACATGCCGTTCTCGGCGGCGATCCCCAGCATCTCGGCTTCGATCCCGCGACCCCGACGGGCGTTGTGATCGGGACCGGCAACGTCTTCCGTGAGGGCGTGACCGTCAACCGGTCCAGCCAGCCCGAGAGGCCGACCCGTATCGGCGACCGCTGCTATCTCATGAACCTGGTGCATCTCGGACACGATAGCCAGCTGGGCGACGATGTGATCATCGCCACGGGGGCCGCCCTGGGCGGGCACGTCGAGGTGGGCGCGCGGGCCTTTCTGGGCGGGGGCACCATGGCACATCAGTTCTGCCGGATCGGTGAGCTGGCGATGGTGCGCGGCACCACGGCCGTTGGCAAGGATGTCCTGCCCTTCAGTCTCGTCGGTGGCAATCCCGTCCAGCACTTTCGCCTGAACCTGATCGGTCTGCGCCGTGCGGGATTCTCACGGTGCGATATCGGCGGACTGCAGGCGGCATTCCGGGCACTTCGCGCCCGCCAGCCGCTACCGGCCGGAGATCCGGGGGCTGCTGCCACCGAGCGATCGGCCCAGAGTGGTCCTCTGCAGCGTCTTCGCGACTGGCTGGACGGCGAGTCGCCTCGGGGGCTTGCCCCCTTCGCGCGCCCCGGGGGGCGCGCGGGGGCGAGGCCGGGCGATGAGGCCTGAGGGCGTGTCCAGTAGCGAACCGCTGCGCTGCGCCGTCGTGGGTGTCGGCCACCTCGGACGCTGGCATGCCGACAAGTACCACGGTCTCGAGGGCTGTGACCTCGTGGCGGTGGCCGATGTCGATCCCGTTCGCGCCGGCGAGGTGGCCGACCGGCTGGGCTGCGAGGCGGTTGCGGACTACCGCGCGCTGCTCGGACGGGTAGATGCCGTGAGCATCGCGGTGCCGACCGAGCAGCACCATACCGTCGCCCGCGAGTTCCTCTCGGCGGGCGCGCATGTGCTGGTAGAGAAACCCATCACGGTGTCCGTCTCGCAGGCCGACGAGCTGATCGATCTGGCCGCCCGACAGGCGCGGGTCCTCGCTGTTGGCCACCTCGAGCGCTTCAATCCGGTACTCGCTGCCTGTCGACTCCCGGCCGGCCCCCGCTTCATCGAAGCCCATCGACTTGCCCCCTTTCCCGGGCGGGGTACGGACGTTGACGTCGTTCTTGACCTGATGATTCACGATCTGGACATCATTCTGCATGTCGTCGACGAGGAGCTGGTCGATGTCGCGGCTGTGGGGGCGCCGGTACTCACTGGCAGTCCGGACATCGCCAACGCCCGCCTGACCTTCGCTGGAGGCTGCGTCGCCAACGTGACCGCCAGCCGAGTCAGCCTGGATGTACAGCGCAAGATGCGCATGTTCTTTGCCGATACCTACGTGTCGCTGGACTTCCACCGCCGGAGCTTCACACGTTGCCGGCGGGATCCCTCCAGCGAGGCCCCGCCGGTGCCCGGCATTGCCCTGGAAAGGGCCACGCTGGAGGCGGGTGATTCGCTGCTCGAGGAGATCAGTCACTTCGTGACCTGTATTCGTGGGGATTCCAGGCCACGCGTCGGCGGTGAGGAGGGGCGCAAGGCCCTGGCGCTGGCCTCGCGGATCAGCCACCTCATTGCCGCAAGGCAAAGGGAGGAGCGAGGGTGAATGTGCCGATGCTCGATCTTGCCGTCCAGGATGCTCCCCTGATGGGCGAACTGCAGCAGGCCTTGCTGAAGGTGGCTGGCACTGGGCGCTATATTCGCGGGCCGGTGCTCACCGCCTTCGAGCAGGCCTTCGCGGCACGCGTGGGCGTCGCGCATGCCGTCGGTGTGGCCTCTGGCACGGACGCGCTGGAGCTCTCGCTGCAGGCTCTGGATATCGGCGCAGGTGACGAGGTCATCACGAGCGCCTTTACCTTCTTCGCAACGGCGGAGGTGATCTGCCAGCGTGGTGCCATCCCGATATTCGTCGATATCGACCCGGTGACCTACGCTCTCGATCCGGCGGCCGTGGCGCAGGCGATCACACCGCGCACCCGGGCACTGCTGCCCGTGCACCTGTTCGGGCATGCGGCCGACATGCATGCTCTCGGCGCACTGGCCGAACAGTACGGGTTGGCGGTGATCGAAGACTGCGCCCAGGCCTTTGGTGCCAGCCTGGACGGACGCCAGGTAGGCAGTTTCGGGGATACCGGTGCATTCAGTTTCTATCCCAGCAAGACGCTGGGCGCCTGGGGGGATGGCGGCCTCATTACCACCGACTCGGACGAAGTGGCCGAGAGGCTTCGTCGGTTGGGTAATCATGGTCAGGAGGCGGGCTACCGCTACGTCGAGGTGGCACGCAACAGTCGGCTGGACGACCTCCAGGCTGCGGTGCTCGCCGTGAAGTTGCGACACGCGGATACTGCCGCCAGGGCCCGACAGGCGATCGCCTCACGCTATGCCGAACGCCTGGCCGACGTGGCGATAACACTGCCGGCGACCCTGCCCGGTCATGTGCACGGCTGGAACTATTTCACCGTGCTGACCGAGGAGCGCGATGCGGTGGTCGCCGGCTTGCGTGAACGGGGCATCGGCTGCGGCGTGTATTACGCGACGCCCCTGCATCGCCAGCCCGTGTTTGAGGCTCAGCATGGCAAGCGCAGCTTGCCGGTGACCGAGTCCGTAGCGGCCCGCTGCCTCTCGCTCCCGATTTTCCCTGGACTGTCGGAGGCGGCGGTTGATGTCGTGGCCGACGCGCTGGCCTGCATCCGTCATCGCGGTTCGCTGCGGCGCGCCGCCAGCAGCGCCTCGACTTCGGCATCCTCGACCTGCCTGAAGTCGCGGTAATACTGACCGACCGAGATAAAGTTCTCGGGCGTCTCGAGGCAGACCACCTCGTCCGCCACTGCCGCGACTTCGCCCAGGCTGTCGCGCGGGGCGACCGGCACGGCGGCGATCAGGTGCCGGGGACGGCGATTGGCCACCAGCCGAAGCGCGGCCAGCAGTGTCGCGCCCGTGGCCATGCCGTCATCGACGACGATGACGATGCGGCCTTCCGGATCGATCGGCGCAAGCCCGTACAGGCGTCTCCGCGCCACCAGGGACGCCTGCTGTCGCCGGCGTTCCTCGTCGAGAATGTCCTGGGGAACACGGTCGGCATCGGCGGTGTACAGGGTATGCCCGTGTTCGTCCACGGCACCGACGGCGAATTCCGGATTGCCGGGTGCGCCGAGCTTGTGCACCAGTACCACATCGAGCTCGCCGGCGAGTCTCCGCGCCAGCAGATCGCCCATGGGCACGGCGCCGCGGGGCACCGCCAGCACCAGAGGCGTCGCACCGTTATACCCGGCGAGTCGCTCGGCGAGCTGCTCCGCGGCCTGTTCGCGATTCTCGAACATGAAACCCCCCGGCGGTCTGGGGAAGGCCACCGAGTTTAGGGTTGTCCCATGGACTGCAGCAAGTGAGGGCCGTGCTGATGGGCTGGCGCCTGTGTTACCTTGCGTGAAGATGGTGCCGAGGAGAGGACTTGAACCTCCACGGGGTTTCCCCCACTGGCACCTGAAGCCAGCGCGTCTACCAATTCCGCCACCTCGGCTCTGGCGCAGGGCGGGCCTGCACCAGGAAGACGCGCAATGTAATCACTGTCCCGGGCATTGTCAATTTGCCCGGGAGACCTTGCGAGGAGATGAGTTTGAGCAGAAGAACCGGCGGCCGTCGCCGCTCGAGGCGCAGCAGACGTGAATCAGCTGCGCCCGGCCCGGAGCAGGTGCTTGACGCGCTCGAGCGAGAGGGTGCCCCGGCCGGCCTGGCCAGGCTCGCCGACCAGCTGGGCGTCGACGCCGAGCCCCAGGCGCTGGCAGATTTGGAGAGCCGGCTGGCAGATCTCATCCGCGACGGGCAGGTGCTGCGTAACCGGCGGGAGGAGTACCTGCTGGTGCGCAAGGCGGAGCTGGTGCCCGGACGCGTCCAGGGCCACCGGGACGGTTTCGGTTTCCTGATTCCCGACCAGGGGGAACAGGACATCTTCCTTCCTGCACGCCAGATGCGTCGGCTGTTCGATGGCGATCGCGCAGCGGTGCAGGTACGGGGCACCGATCGCCAGGGCCGACCCATGGGGTCGGTCATGGAAGTCCTCGAGCGCGCACACGCCCAGCTGGTGGGCCGCCTGCACCGTGAGTCGGGGGTCACCTTCGTTGTCCCGGACAATCCGCGGATTCCGCATCACGTGGTGATTCCGCGCGGCCGGCATGGTGGCGCGCAGCCTGGCCAGGCCGTGCTGGTCACCATAGACGAGTACCCCGAGGAACATCGCCTGGCGATCGGGAGGGTCAGCCGCGTGCTGGGCAGCCCCGGGACACCGGGTCTGGATGTAGAGCTGTCCGTACACGCCTTCGCGCTGCCGCACGAGTGGCCTGAGGATGTGCTGGCAGAGGCCGAGGCCATGCCGCAGCGCGTTCCGGCGGCGGCCAAGCGCGGTCGCACGGACCTGCGCGATCTGCCCCTGGTGACGATCGATGGTGAAGATGCCCGTGATTTCGACGACGCGGTCTATTGCGAGCCGGCCGACGAGGGCTGGCGCATCGTGGTGGCCATCGCCGATGTCTCGCACTACGTGCGTCCGGGTGCCGGGCTGGATCGCGAGGCCCGGTTGCGGGGTACGTCGGTATATTTTCCCAATCGCGTCATCCCCATGCTGCCGGAGGCGCTGTCGAACGGCCTGTGCTCGCTCAATCCTCAGGTCGACCGGTTGTGCATGGTCTGCGACATGCAGCTCGGTCGCGACGGCAAGGTCAGTGCCTCGACGTTCTACCAGGGTGTCATGCGCTCGGCGGCCCGCCTGACCTACCAGGAGGTGAGTGACTTCCTCGAGACCGGACGCGGACGGCCGGCAGTCCGGCGGCTGGCTGACCCGTTGCGTGCACTGCAGGCGGCCTGGGAGACGCTGATCGCGGCGCGCAGGCGACGCGGCGCGCTGGATTTCGACATGCCCGAGGTGGCGTTCGATTTCGACGAGCAGGGCCACGTGACAGGCCTCAGTCCCCGGCACCGCGGGGTCGCGCACCGCATCATCGAGGAATGCATGATCGCCGCCAATGTCGAGGCGGCGCGCTTTCTGCGGCGTCATCGGATGCCGACGCTCTTCCGGGTCCACGAAGGTCCCGCCGACGAGAAACTCGAGGAGCTGCGGCTGTTTCTCGCAACGTTCGGCGTCAGCCTGCCCAAGGGCCAGGCCCTGAAGCCGCGCGACCTCTATCGCGCCGTGGACCGGCTGAGCGACCACCCGGAGCGCGAACTCGTGGAGATGGTCGTGCTGCGATCCATGCAGGCCGCGATCTACCGCCCCCGCAACATCGGTCATTTCGGTCTTGCGCTACCCGCCTATGCGCACTTCACTTCGCCCATCCGCCGCTATCCGGATCTGCTGGTCCATCGCGGCATCCGCCATGTTCTCGAGCACGGCAGCGCACGCGGCTTCCCCTATGCGCTGCCCGACATGGAACGGTTGGGAGATCTCACCTCGCGGGCCGAACGGCGCGCCGACGAGGCCACCTGGGACGCGCATGACCGTCTCAAGTGCGAGTTCATGCAGGATCATATCGGTGCCGAGTACGATGGCGTGATCACCGGCGTGATGCCCTTCGGCGTGTTCGTCAGGCTGAGCGAGCTGCATGTCGAAGGCCTGGTGCATGTGTCCTATCTGGGTCAGGAATATTTCCGGCATGATCCTGTACGCCGGGCCCTGGTCGGCGAGCGCAGCGGCACCGTGTTCGGCCTGACCGGACACCTCCGTGTCCGGGTGCTGCGGGTCAACCTGGAAGATCGCAAGATCGATTTTGAACTTGCTGAAGCCGTGGCCGAGCCAGAGGCCGGTTCAGAGCCTGCCGGGCGACAGGGCCGCCGCCGTCGTCGTCGCCGATGAGCCGCCGATCCGGGGGCAGGGCGCCCCGTCAGGGGCGTGAGCGCCGCCCTCTGCCCACGCGTCGGGTAGACGGCGGGGGGGATGGTACGGTGCAGTGGATCTATGGCCTGCACAGCGTGGTCACCGTGCTGGCACGCGCGCCGGACCGGCTGCGCCGCGTGCTGGTCGACGGGCAACGCCGGGATCGGCGCCTGGAGGCGGTGAGACAGGCTGCGGCAGAGGCCGGGGTCGCGCTCGAGACGGTGGCCGCCTCCGAGCTCGACCGTCTTGCGGAGGGGGCTGTTCACCAGGGCGTGCTGGCAGAGGCCGAGGCGCCTGCACCCATGGACGAGCATGCGCTGCTGATGCGCCTTGAGGCGTGTGCGCATCCACCGCTGGTACTGGTGCTCGACGGCGTCCAGGACCCGCGCAACCTTGGGGCCTGTCTGCGCAGCGCCGATGCCGTCGGCGTGGATGCGGTGGTGATCCCGATGCGCCGTGCCGCCTCGCTCACCGCAGCGGCCATCAAGACGGCTAGCGGCGCTGCGGCCAGCGTACCGGTGGCGCAGGTCGTCAACCTCGCCCGGGTGCTCCGTGCGCTCCGCGACCTGGGGTTGCGTATCGTCGGTGCGGCTGGCGAGGCCACGCAGCCGGTCTGGGCGGCTGACCTCACCGGTCCGCTGGCGCTGGTGCTGGGCGGCGAGGGTGAGGGGTTGAGGCATCTCACGCGCGAGCATTGCGATGCGCTGGTCGCGCTGCCGATGTCCGGGGTCGTCGCGAGCCTCAACGTCTCTGTAGCCACGGGCGTGTGCCTGTATGAGGCGCTGCGCCAGCGTCAGGGCCCGCCGGGAGAGGCCGGCTAGCGCGCCTCCTCGGGGAGCGTTCTCCATGAAACCGCCTGGCTTGCCTGAGCCGTGGCCGATCCACTATGATGGCAGGCTGCCGCTCCCCGGGGAGCGGTTATTTTTTCGGCGGTATGGCCCTGTGCCCCGCCTGCTCCTTGCTTCACCGCAGCCTCCGGTCGTCGTCATGACTATCCCGGAGGGGTCGGGAGGCGATTGTTCCACGAGGAGAGACAGTGCGACATTACGAAATCGTGTTCCTGGTCCACCCTGACCAGAGTGAACAGGTCCCCGCCATGGTGGAACGCTACCGCGGCCTCATCGAGGGCAACGGTGGCCAGATCCATCGGCACGAGGACTGGGGCCGTCGTCAGCTGGCCTACCAGATCAACAAGGTCCACAAGGCCCACTACGTCCTGCTGAACATCGAGTCCGACAAGGCGACGCTCGACGAGCTCGTCTCGATGTTCCGGTTCAACGACGCGGTGCTGCGGCATATGGTCATCCATCGTGACGAGGCCATCACCGAGGCTTCGCTGATGGCCAAGGCCGCGGACGAGGAGAAGTCCCGCGAGTCCCGGCGCCGTGATGATGGCGAAGGCCGTCGCCGCGAGCGTGGTGGGCGCGACGACGACGACAGCGACAACGAGGGCGACAGCGACGACGACGGCGATGACGCCGCCCGTGCGTCCTGAACGCCAGCCAGGGAGACAGGAAGATGGCCAGATTTTTTCGCCGAAGGAAGTTCTGCCGGTTCACTGCCGAGGGCGTCAAGGAGATCGATTACAAGGATCTCGCCACCCTCAAGGCCTACGTGACCGAGACGGGCAAGATCGTCCCCAGCCGCATCACCGGGACCAAGGCGCCGTACCAGCGCCAGCTCGCCACGGCGGTCAAGCGGGCGCGCTATATCGCGCTGTTGCCGTACACGGACCGGCACTGAGGCCCGTGTCCGGCCGCTTGCCGCGGTCGGGCAGGCCGGTGTGATGGAGAAGGTCGCCGCATGGCTCGGCGGGCCGCGACACAGGGTCATCCTGCTCTCGGCTGCGCTGTTCCTGGTTCCGCTGTTCATGCCGCTGGCTGCAGCACTTGTGGCATTCGCGACCCTGCTCAAAGGGCCGCGTGAAGGTGTCATCGCCGCGTTGGCTGCAGCACTGGTCGTGGGTGGCGTGTCCGCCATCCAGAGCGGGGCCCAGGGGCTGGCCCTGGCCATGAGCGCAGTGCTGATCCTGGGGGCGGTGACCTATGGCGCCATCCTCGTGGGGCGCAGTGGTTCTCTGGATTTCGCGTTCCAGGCAGGTACGCTGGTCTTCGGGGCGCTCGCCGCCGTGTTCTCGGCCCTGCCGGCTGGAAGAGAGATTGCCGCGCAGGTGGCGCCGCAGCTGGCGCAGGCCTTCGGGGGTGCCAGTCCCGAGGCGGCGGAGATCGGCCAGATGGTGGCGGCACTGCTGTTCGGGCTGGCGCTCGGAGGGTTGCTGCTCAGCCTGTTCATCGCCCTGCTGCTGGGGCGATGGCTGGAGGGGGTGCTGCGCCCGCCGCCTCGGGCGGGCCTGGAGTTCCGCGGGCTCAAGGCCGGCAGGCTGGTTACGCTGGTGGTCAGCGTGGTGTTCATCGGCGCGATGTTCACACAGGGTGGCGGAGGCCTGGGCAACGCCGCCATCGTGTTCGTGCTGGCAATGACCCTCCAGGGTTTCGCGGTGACGCATTGGCTGGCGGCGCGCCACGAACTCAACCGTGGCTGGCTGGTCCTGGTGTACGCCCTGGTGCTGCTGCCCACGCCGCTTTCGCCTTTCGCGGTGATGGCCATGGCTGCCACCGGATATATGGATAACTGGCTGGGGTTCAGACGACCGGCCGGGGGGCCGCCCGCGGCGGGTGGCGACTGATCGAGGAATGGCGCGCGGCGCGTTCCGCGCACGAACGGAGAAACGGAAATGGAAGTGATTCTGCTGGACAAGGTCGAGAATCTCGGCGGTATCGGTGATCGTGTCAAGGTTCGCCCCGGCTATGCGCGCAACTACCTGCTGCCGCAGGGCAAGGCGACCGCCGCGACAGCCGAGAACATCGCAGCATTCGAGGCTCGGCGGGCCGATATCGAGCGCAAGGCGGCCGAGGAGCTTGCAACCGCGCAGGCGCGCGCAGAAAAACTTACCGGGCTGGAACTGACCATCGGCGCCAAGGCCGGTGGCGAGGGCAAGCTGTTCGGCTCGATCGGCACCGTGGACATCGCAGAGGCCTGTGCCGCTCTGGGTCACGAAGTCGAGCGCTCCGAGGTGCGGCTGCCGGAAGGCCCGATCCGCAGCACCGGTGAGGTCGAGGTCGTGTTGCACCTGCATAGCGACGTCAACGTGCCGATCACCGTCAAGGTGACCGCCGAGGACTGATCCGCTGCTCGATCCGGGCTGTGGTAGGGTGAAAACCCCGTCGGCACATCGGGTGCGCGGCGGTGCCTCCGGTGCACGTTGACATGGCCATTTCGGAAGACAGTGTCCGCATGCTCGGGCCGACCGAGCTCAAGGTTCCGCCCCACTCCGTGGAGGCGGAGCAGGCCGTGCTCGGCGCACTCATGATCGATGGCGAGGCCTGGGACAAGGTTGCCGACGCGGTCAGCGAGGAAGACTTCTACCGGCGAGATCACCGGCTGGTGTTCGCCGCCATCGGCGAGCTGGTCGATCTCGGCCAACCCTGCGACGCCGTCACGGTCTCCGAGTTCCTGGACCGCCAGGGCACCCTGGAGGACGTCGGCGGCCTGGGCTATCTCGGGCGTCTCACCCAGGACACGCCCAGCGCGAGCAATGTTCGCGCCTACGCCGGCATCGTGCGCGAGCGTGCGGTGCTGCGGGAACTGATCAGCGCCGGCGGCGACATTGCCGACAGCGCCTACCGCCCCGAGGGCCGCAGCGTCCCTGAACTGCTCGACCAGGCCGAGCAGCGGGTGTTTCAGATCGCCGAGCGTGGCGCGCGTCGCGGTGCCGGATTCATCGCCCTGAAGAAAATCCTGCCGGCGACCGTCGACCGGCTGGATCTGCTGTCCAACAGCGACGGAGACGTCACCGGTCTGTCCACCGGCTTTACCGAACTCGACCGCATGACTGCCGGTCTGCAGCGTGGTGACCTGGTGATCGTCGCCGGTCGCCCGTCGATGGGCAAGACCTCACTGGCGATGAACATGGCCGAGAACGCCGCCATCGGCAGTGGTCAGGCCGTGGCCATCTTCAGTATGGAAATGCCGGCCGAGCAGCTGGCCTTCCGCATGATCGGCTCGATCGGGCGGGTCAATCAGTCGCACCTGCGCACAGGTAATTTTTCCGACGAGGACTGGTCGCGGATCAACTCGGCCGTCACCATCATGTCCCAGGCGCCGATCTTCATCGACGACACGCCGGCGCTCACGCCCTCGGAGGTCCGGGCGCGCGCGCGCCGGCTCAAGCGCGAGCACAACCTCGGTCTGATCGTGGTCGATTATCTGCAGCTGATGCAGGTCTCCGGGACCAAGGAGAACCGTGCCACGGAGATTTCGGAGATTTCCCGGTCGCTGAAGGCGCTTGCAAAGGAGCTCGAGGTGCCGGTGATCGCACTCTCACAGCTCAACCGCAGTGTCGAACAGCGCACCGACAAGCGTCCGGTGATGTCGGATCTCCGCGAGTCGGGGGCGATCGAGCAGGATGCCGACATCATCATCTTCATCTACCGCGAAGAGGTCTACGACAAGGAGACCCATCGCAAGGGGATCGCTGACATCATCATCGCCAAGCAGCGCAACGGTCCTGTGGGCGAAGTGCCGCTGACCTTTCTCGGCGAGTACACCAAGTTCGAGAACTACGCCGGCGAAGGATTCGCCGGCGGGCCCTTCCCGTGACCCGGCCGACACGGGCGCGCATCAGCCGCAGTGCGCTGTCTGCCAATCTCGCGAGGGTGCGTGCCGCGGCCCCTGGCTGTCGCGTCATCGCCGTGGTCAAGGCGAACGCCTACGGTCATGGACTGCTGCCCGTAGCCCGCGCGCTCGCCCGTACCGACGCCTACGCGGTGGCGCGGGTTGAAGAGGCCCTGGCTCTCCGGGAGGCGGGCCTGGCGCATCCCGTGCTGCTGCTCGAGGGTCCCCTGGCGCCAGCAGATCTCGACCAGGCCGCACGTTTCCACCTCGATCTGGTGATCCACAGCGACGAACAGCTGGGCATGCTGGCGCACTACCGCGGGCCGGCCCGCTTCACGCTCTGGTTGAAGTTCGACACCGGCATGCACCGACTGGGGTTTCCGTTGGAGACGTTCGACGCCGTGCTGTCCCGCGTGAAATCCCTGTCCTGCGTGGCACGTCCACTGCGTCTGATGACCCACCTGGCCTGTGCCGAGGAACGCGACCATCCGCATACCCGCCGGCAGCTCGAACATATCCGCAGCACACTCTCAGCGCGCGGCTGCGATCTCAGTGTCGCGAATTCCGCTGCGGTGCTCACCCTGCCGGAGACCCTGCAGTCACCCCGGGCGGCGACCGATGCGCCGACCACACCCTGCAACTGGGTGCGGCCCGGTCTGATGCTCTATGGTATCTCCCCGCTGCCGGGGCGTGACGCCGGAGCCGTCGGGCTTCTGCCGGCCATGAACTTCGAGACCCGGCTGATCGCCCTGCGCCGCGTGGCCACGGGGGAGAGCGTGGGCTACGGCGCGACCTGGACGGCGGCGCGGGACTCGCTGGTCGGCATCGCTGCGGCCGGCTACGGTGACGGGTATCCACGCGGGCTCCCCAGCGGCACACCCGTGCTGGTGGATGGGCATCGTGCGCCGCTGGCCGGGCGGATTTCCATGGACATGCTGGCCGTCGATCTTACCGACCACCCGGGGACACCGGTGGTTGGCGATACGGTGACGTTATGGGGGCAAGGACTGCCGGTGGAGCGTATCGCCGAGGCGGCAGGCATGATTCCCTATGAACTCGTCTGTGGCATCACCCAGCGGGTGGCCATGGAGGTGGTGGATTGAGGCACGACCGGGAGGACGCCCCATGAGCTTCGCACAGCTTGCCGCCGTGGCCGGGTTCTATGGACGGTTTACTCCGAGCTTCTCGCGCATCGGCTTCCAGGCCCGCCGCCTGGGCTGGCGCCATATCCCCTGGCGGTTTTCCGGTCAGCGCTGGCTGGTGACCGGCGCCTCGGCGGGGATCGGCCGGGCGATCGCCCGTGCAGCGGCCGAGGGCGGTGCCGAGGTCGTGGCGGTGGCGCGTGCCTCGGCGCGACTCGAGCAGATTGCCGTGGGGCTGGCGCCTGAACCGGCAGCGCGCCTGACAACGCTGCCTGCGGATCTGTCGCTGGTCAGCGGCACGGCAGCACTGCTGGAGATGCTGACCAGCGAAGGCCGGCCTTTCGATGTACTCATCAACAACGCCGGCGTGCTGCTGAACGAGCACCGGATGACCGAGGAGGGGCACGAGGCCTCTTTCGTGGTCAACCTGCTCAGTCACTATCAGCTGACCGAGGGGCTGCTTGCAGCCGGCACCCTGGCGAACGGGGCAACCCTCGTGAACATGTCCTCGGGGGGCATGTACAGTGTGCCTCTCGGTCTCGAGGGGCTGGATGTCACGGATCCGGCCCGCCATGTGGGCAAGCTCGCCTATGCGCGGCACAAGCGCGCGCAGGTTGCGCTGACCGGTGACTGGCAGCGGCGCCTGTCGGAGCGGGAGATGGCTGTCTACGTGATGCATCCCGGTTGGGTGCGCACGGAGGGGGTCCGCCAGTCGCTGCCGGTGTTCTGGCGCGTACAGCGCCCGATCCTCAGACAGCCCATCGAAGGGGCGGATACGGCGCTGTGGCTGTGTGCGACCCGGCCGGTGCCGCGAGCGGATGTCATCTGGTTCGACCGCAAGCCCCGCCCGGTCCACCTGTTTTCCCAGACCCGTCAGGCCGGCTGCAGCGTCGAGGCACTGCGCGAGTTTCTCCAGCGCCAGCTCGACGCTGCAGCCTGATCAGTCGACGAAGAACCCCATCTTGACGCCTGCCAGCTGGATGACGTCGTTGTCTTCCAGACGCCTCGCCTGCTGGCCTATGGGCTCACCGTTGACCCGCGGAGTATCGTTCTCGCGCCCGCTTTCCACGTGCACCAGGTAGAAGCCGTCGGCCCGGCGGGTCACGGCGGCGACCTGTACTCCGGGTCGGCCCAGGGTGGTCAGAGCCTTGCTCAGCTCCAGTTCCCGACCGGCAAAGCTGCCGTTCAGCACCTGCAGTTTGGCTTTCCTGAGCACCGGTGCGTCATGCTGGCCCGTCGCCATCGACTCCGCGCTGGCAGCCCCCGAGGCCACGGCGCGGTCGCGTGCCGAGGCCACCTGGGCCGCGCTCGGCGGGATGACCATGGTGCGCTCGAATTCGTCCTGGTCGAGTTCCTCGCTGCGCTGATCGACGAACCGCAGCTGGTGATGACCGACCGTGATGACGTCGCCATGCTGCAGCGCGTGTTTCTTGATCAGCTTGCCGTTGACGTAGGTGCCGTTGGTGCTGTTGAGATCCTCGAGGAACGAGTCGTTGAGGATGTTGATGATCAGGGAGTGATGACCGCTGACCGCCGGGTTGTCGATGCGGATATCGTTGTCCGGCAACCGCCCGATCGTGTAGCGCTCCTTGTTCATGTTGTATTCGGCCAGCACCTGACCGTCCAGACTCAGTATGAGGCGTGCCATCGTGTCGTGTGCTCCCCTAGCCGAACATTCTGCGGATGCGGTTCAGCAGACCGGATCTTGCCGGGAACGCTTCCGTTACCCGTACAAGAACCACCGAGATGTTGTCTTTTCCGCCATTGTCGTTGCTGAGCTGGACCAGCTGCTTGCCAGCCATGTCAAGACTAGCACTAAAGGTATTGATAGTTAATTGAATGTCGTCATCTTCGACCATGTCGGGCAGACCGTCCGAGCAGAGCAGGAACACGTCGCCTGGCTGGACGTCTTCCTCGGCGACCTGGACATCGACGTTCGCCTCCACCCCGAGCGCCCGGGTCACGTAGTTGCGGTTGGTCGAGCGCTGCGCCTCTTCCTGTGAGTAGAAGCCGCGGTCGACGAGTTCCTGCAGCAGCGAGTGATCGGAGGTGAGCTGCGTGAGGTGCTCGTTGCGTACCCGGTAGAGTCTTGAATCTCCGACATGCGCGATCGAGATGCGGTTGTCCCACAGCAGGCAGGCGACCAGCGTGGTGCCCATGCCTTCGCAGTCGCTCTGGGTCTGAGAGGTGTTGTAGATGATCTTGTTGGCGCGCATGATCGCATCGCGCAGGATGATGGTCTGGCGCATCAGGCCGGTCGGGGGATCGACCGCCTCACGGGTTTCCCGGCCGCAGGCCTCGGTCACCAGTTCTATGATGGTCTTCACGGCGATGCCGCTTGCCACTTCTCCGGCGTTGTAGCCGCCCATGCCGTCCGCGACCACGAACAGGCCTGTTTCGATGGCCGAGCCGATGGCATCCTCGTTGTGGTCGCGAACTCTTCCGGCATCGGTGAGCTGCGCGCAGGTCAACTTTCCGCGTAGCGGCATGATGGTGCTCAGCGGCCGAGACGGGCGAGGAAAGCGCGCAGCGCCTGTGACATGTGCGCACCCGTTGCGAAACGTTCACGCCGATCTTTGGCGAGTGCCAGGTCAAGAAGCCTGTCGAGTTCCTCGGGCAGCTCGGGGCGGACATGGGTGACCGGCGCATGCGACAGGTTGGCGATGGCGAACATCAGTTTCGGCATGGAGGAGCCACGGAACGGGAGCTGCCCGGTCAGCAGCTGATAGAGCATGACGCCCAGCGAGAACAGGTCTGATTGTCCGGTCACCTGCTTGCCTTCCAGCTGCTCCGGGGACATGAACGATGGGGTGCCCAGGACGATCCCGGTCCGGGTCCGGCTCGAGTCGGTCAATCTGGCGATGCCGAAATCGGTGATTTTCAGGGTATCCGAGCCTCGATCATACATAATGTTCGCCGGCTTGATGTCGCGATGGACGACGTTTTCGCGGTGCGCGTAACCGAGCGCGTCGGCCACTCTCGCCACCAGGTCGACCACCACCGGCATGGGGAGCAGGGTCTCGGGCTTGACGTGGCCCGACAGGTGGGTGCCTTCAAGGTATTCCATGGCGATATAGGCGAGTTCCTGCTCCTCGCCGACATCGTAAATGGTCACGATGTTCGGATGGTTGAGCCGGCCAGCGGTTTCGGCCTCCCTGAAGAACCGCGCCTTGGCCTCCTCGACATCCTCGGCCTCGAATTCCTCGGCCAACGGGATTGCCTTGATCGCCACCACCCGGTTGATGCGTGGATCGCGACCGAGATACACCACGCCCATGGCGCCGCGACCGAGTTCGCGCACGATCTCGTAGCGGCCAAGGCGTGCGACCCGGCCCTCGACCAGCCGCACCGGCTCCCCCGTCAATCCCGCCCCTGCAGGTTGAGCGGCCCCGCCCGCGGCCGGCGCAGGCGCATTTGTCTGGCGACGCGCGGCACCGGACGGGCGATTCAGGTCCTGTAGGCGCGTGGCGACGTCCCGGTAGTCCGGGTCGCGATCCCGCAGCCGCTCCAGGGCCGCGATGGCTTCGGCACGGTGACCGTCACGCTGCAGCCCGATGCCGATGGCATACAGAGTCTCGAAATCTTCGCGTGCGAGCGGGGCGTTTCTGAGCGCTGTCCAGGCCTTCAGCACGTCGCCGGCGCGCAGCGCCGCCTTGGCCTGACGGCGCGCCGCCTCGCCATTGCCCGCGGCATTACCCCCCAGATCGGGCGCGTTTCGTGCCGCGCGAGCAGGCGCACCCGCCGACGGGGGCGGTGCCTGGCGCGTGCCGGCGGTGCGCTCACCAAGCGCAACGCAGAGTCCTGCCGCCGCGATGGCCGTGAGTGCCGGCGCGACCAGCTGGAGCGGCCCGACTCCGGCCGCGCGCAGGACCACATCCAGTCCCAGCATTCCCAGCGCCGCAGCCGCGGCAAGCGCAAGGGTCGTGCCCGCAGGCTGACCGCGACCCCACAGCATGACGCCGATGCCAGCGGAGGTGATCAGCAGCGCCTCGAGCGGCCAGGCCCACGCGGGTGGCGGCGGACTCTCGCCCACCACCCCTGCTAGACTGCCCAGCAGCTGCTGCACCGCGACCAGCACCCCTGCGGAAGGGGGCCAGGCCGCCAGCAGCATCGCCCACACCAGCACGATGGCGGCGACCAGGTCTGCGCGGCGGTTGCGGGTGATGGCTTCGGACATGGGCTGGCTGGTTCCTGTGCACGCCGCCTGGCGTGGCGTGCACGCGAAGTGCGCTCCGGTTCTTGTCGCGGATGCGCACGGGGTATGCCAGAAGTATAGCAACCGGTCCGCGGGCCGGAATCGGATGCAATTCTCGGTTTTCGGTGCCCGGTCGGCACCTCGGCCAGGCAGGGGAGGCGTCTTGGCAAAGGCGAAAACGCTGTATGTCTGCAGCGACTGCGGTGCCCGCCATCTGAAATGGCAGGGCCAGTGTCCCGACTGCGGTGCCTGGAACAGTCTCGTCGAGGCCCCGGCACCCGGTGGATCCTCGGTGGCCGCCGGGCGCGGTCAGTACGCCGGGGAGACCGCCCGAGCCCGGTTGGCGGATGTCAGCGTTGGCCGTGAGAGCCGGGTGTCCACCGGGCTGGCCGAGCTTGATCGCGTGCTCGGGGGCGGGCTGGTTGCCGGGTCGGTCAACCTGATCGGCGGTGACCCCGGCGTGGGTAAATCCACCCTGCTGCTGCAGGCCGCCTGCCACCTGGCCGGTACGGGTACCTGCTGCTATGTGACCGGCGAGGAGAGCCTTTCGCAGATCGCGCTTCGGGCGCGTCGGCTGGGCGTGTCCGGGGCGGATCTGGAGCTCGTGTCGGAGACCTGCGTGGAGCGGATCATCGATGCGCTGGGCCCGACGCCGCCCGCGGTGCTGGTGGTCGACTCGGTCCAGACCCTGTGGACCGAGACGTTGAGCTCCGCCCCGGGCTCCGTGGCGCAGCTGCGCGAGAGCACCGCCCGGCTCGTCCGCTTTGCCAAACAGAGCAACGTGTCGGTGTTTCTCGTCGGCCACGTCACCAAGGAAGGTGCGATTGCAGGCCCGCGGGTTCTCGAGCACATGGTCGATGGCGTCCTGTATTTCGAGAGCGATGCCGGCAGCCGGTTTCGAATTCTCCGGGCGGTCAAGAACCGCTTCGGCGCGGCCAACGAGATCGGCGTATTCGCAATGGGTGAACAGGGCTTCCGCGAGGTCCGCAATCCCTCGGCGATCTTCCTGTCCCGCCAGGAGCGTCCGGTGGCCGGCAGTGCGGTGATGGTGACCTGGGAGGGCAGCCGGCCCCTGCTGGTGGAAGTGCAGGCGCTGGTCGACGAGGCGGCTGGCAGCCACCCGCGACGGGTGGCCGTCGGCACCGACGCAAACCGTCTGGCCCTGCTGCTGGCCGTGCTGCACCGGCATGCCGGGATCGCGATGATGGGCGAGGATGTCTACGTCAACGTGGTCGGTGGCGTGCGGATTGGTGAGACGGCAGCCGACCTCGCATTGCTGATGGCGGCGCTGTCGAGTTATCGCGACCGCACCCTGGCGCGCGATCTGGTCATCTTCGGCGAACTCGGGCTCGCCGGCGAAATTCGCCCGGTGCCCTACGGGGAGGAGCGGGTGCAGGAGGCCGCCAAACACGGGTTCCGTCACGCCCTGGTGCCGCGTGCCAACGCGCCGCGCAAGCTGCCGGAGGGCATGCATGTCCACCCGGTCGAACGTCTGGGCGAGGCGGTGGATTACCTGTTCGGCTGATCGCTTTCGCGCGGGGGGTGGATGCGCACACTGCGGATCGCGTTCTCGCCGGTTTCCACCACCTCCACCGCGTAGCCATCGAGGTCGAGTCCGGTACCCGGCTCGGGAATGCGTTCCAGGCGCTCCAGCAGCAGCCCGTTCAGGGTGCGGGCCCCGTCGGTCGGCAGCTGCCAGCCCTGGCGTCGGTTGAGCGCTCGGATTGGCAGGGCAGCATTGACCAGGAAGCCCCCCTCGGCCTCCCGGCTGATCTGCGTGCTGACCGGCCTGCCCTCGGTCCCCAGTTCACCGACGATTTCGCGCAGGATGTCCTCCATGCTGACCAGGCCCTGGATGTCGCCGTACTCATCAACCACCAGCGCGAGGCGCGAGCCCGTGCGCTGGAACTCCACCAGCTGACGATTAAGGGCGCTGCCTTCTGGGACGAACTGCGGTTCTGTCAGGCGCGATCGCAGCAGCGTCTCGTCCAGCCGGTTCTCCGCCAGGTCGGCGGTGATGGTGCGCAGGTTGACCAGTCCCAGCAGATTGTCGATGTCGTTTTCCCACACGGCGAGGCGGCTGTGCCGACTGGCGTGCAGCGCCTCGAGAATTTCGGGCCAGGGATCGGCCAGGTCGATCCCGGCGATCTCCGCCCGCGGCACCATCACGTCGTCGACCGTGAGTTTCTCGAGGTCGAGAATCGACATGAGCATGTTCTGGTGGCGCCGCGGAATCATGGCGCCGGCCTCGGCCACGACGGTTTTCAGTTCCTCGCTGCTCAGCGCCGAGCCCGGGGCGGCGAGATTACGAAGGCCGAGCAGCCAGAGCACTCCGTTGGCCAGCAGGTTCAGCAGCCACACCACCGGATAGGAAAGCTTCAGCAGCGGGTAGTACACGAAGGCCGCCGGCAGGGCCAGACGCTGGGGGTGCATGGCGGCGAGGGTCTTGGGCGCGACTTCCGCGAAAATCAGCACCACCACCGTCAGGATCAGGGTGCCGGCGGCGACCGCCGATTCTCCGCCGATGCGCAGGCTGACCAGGGTGACCAGAGAGGCCGCCGCGATGTTGACCAGGTTGTTGCCCAGAAGGATGACCCCGATCAGGCGGTCGGGCCGTCGCAGCAGCCGCTCGGTCAGGCGCGCACCCCGGTGACCCTGCCGGGCAAGGTGGCGCAGCCGGTAGCGATTGATGCTCATCAGTGCCGTCTCGGTGCTCGAGAAGAAGGCCGAGAGCAGCAGCAGGCCGGCGATGATGCCGAACATCAGCCCCAGGGGGGCATCCAGGATCAAGGTGGTGAGATTCCCCGGCGACGAGACATGCAGGGATGTTCCCGGCGTATCCTGCGGGTGTCAAGGCAGCCTTATCCCGCGCGGCGCGGTCGCCTCAGCCCCAGGTACGGCCCAGCACATCCTCGAGAATGGCCTTGCTGCCGAAATAGGCGACGATCAGCAGTGCAAAACTGCCCAGTACCCAGTGCACGGTTCGTCGGCCTCGCCAGCCCCGCAGGCGGTGCCCGACCAGCAGCACGCTCAGGATGACCCAGCCGAGCAGGCTGAGTACCGTCTTGTGAGCAAGGTGCTGGTCGAACATGTTGTCGATGAACAGGAACCCTGACGCCAGTGACAGGGTCAGCAGACCCCAGCCGCCGGCGAGAATCGAGAACAGCAGCCGTTCAGTGACAAACAGTGGGGGCAGGGTGCCCAGCCAGCCGCTGACGTGGCCATGGCGCAGGCGCCGGTCCTGGAACAGCAGGAACACGGCGACCACGGCGGCCGCGGCGAGCAGCCCGAAAGCCAGCAGCGACAGCAGCGCGTGAATCTTCAACTCGAGCGCAGGCTCGGCGCGGGCGAAGGCCTCGGTGCCTCGGCCGGTAAGCAGCGCGCCGGCGGCCGCAATCACGAACAACGGCAGTGAGACCACGCGCAGTTCACGGCTGGCGGCGGCGATGACAGCGAGCAGCCCCAGCTGCCAGGCGAACAGCGACAGCACGTTGGGCACGTTCAGCAGCCAGCCTTCCGGGCGCAGCACCGCCGCATAGAGTGCGCGTGCATGCAGGATGGCAGCGCCGAGACCCAGCAGGGCGCCGACACTCGCGGGGGTCAGCGGTGAGCTGGTCTCCCGGTCGAAGCGCAGGCTGACGAACAGCGCGAGGGCTGCCACCGCGTAGCCCAGAAGAACTGTGAGATTCAACACAGACACCTTTCCGGCCGCCATTTAAGGTGCGGCACAGGTCGTCATGGTCTCACAGGGCGACCTCCTGTAGAAGGCTCGAACCATGGCGACAGGCGTGCGTACGCGGGCGTCGCTGAGGCAGGACGCACCAGCGACATGCGCATCCAGGCACTAGGCTGTAGCGGCGGCATCGCACGAGGTTTACGGACCACCGCCATGCTGGTGGATGACCGTGTGCTGATCGATGCCGGCACCGGCGTCGGCGACCTGCCGCTGGAGGCACTGCGCCGCATCGAGCATGTCTTCCTTACCCATGCACACCTCGACCATATTGCCGGTCTGCCGCTGTTCGTGGATTCCACCCAGGGGCGTCAGGGGCGCGGTCCCGTCACCGTCCATGCCCGTGAGGAGACGCTCGAGGCCCTCCGCCGGCATATCTTCAACGACGTCATCTGGCCTGACTTCAGCCGCATCGAGGGCCCACAGGGGGCCCTGATGGTGTACCGGCCCATCCGTGCCGGCGAGGTCGTCGACCTGGAGGTCTGTCAGGTCGGGGCGGTCGACGTGGTGCACACCGTCCCGGCATTGGGGTACTGGGTGAGCGATGGTCGGCATACCTTCGGCTTCAGTGGCGATACGCGGACCAACGACAGTCTGTGGCCGGTGCTGAACGCCCGGGCCAGTCTCGATGCCCTGATCGTCGAGGTGTCGTTTCCCAACGAGCAGCGGCGGCTGGCCGATGTGGCCGGGCACTACTGTCCGGCGACGCTCGGCGCGGACCTCGAACGTCTCCGACACGATCCGCACATCTGGATCACCGCCATGAAGCCCGGCGAGGAACAGGTCATCCTGCGCCAGCTCCAGCACGCGGTCCCGAACCGCCGTCTGGCCATGCTGCAGACCGGGCAGGTGCTCTCCCTGTAGGCCGGTGCGCCGGCCCGCCCGTGCCCTCAGGGCGGGTGCCGTCCGTCTGGACGTTGTGGGTCGCGTGCTGACGTTGCATCATTGCGGCACATTCGACCGAGCCTTCAATCGTCATGTTCGAAACCCTGAGTAGCCGCCTCGGGCGCGCCGTCGATGCCCTCAAGGGCCGCGGGCGCATTACCGAGGACAATATCGCCGAAACCGTCCGTCAGGTGCGCATGGCCCTGCTGGAGGCCGACGTCGCCCTGCCCGTGGTCAAGCAGTTCATCACCCGGGTGCGCGAGCGGGCGCTCGGGCAGGAGGTCGCGCGCAGCCTCTCGCCCGGTCAGGCCTTCGTCAAGATCATCCGCGACGAGATGGTGGCGCTGCTCGGTGGCGAGGCCGCCGAGCTCGACCTGCGGGCCCAGCCGCCTGTCGTGATGCTGCTGGTGGGCCTGCAGGGTGCCGGCAAGACGACCACGGCCGGCAAGCTCGCCCGCTGGCTGGCGGAGTCGAAACGCAAATCGGTGATGCTGGCGAGCGCTGACATCTACCGCCCGGCGGCGATCGACCAGCTCGAGCGGCTGGCCGAGCAGGTCGGCGCCAGGTTCTGGCGGGCGCCCGAGGGCACGCAGCCGGCCGCGATCGCGACCGCGGCCAAACAGGAGGCCCGGCTGGCCGGCGTCGACGTGCTGATTCTCGACACAGCCGGTCGGCTGCATGTCGACGAGGGCCTGATGTCCGAGGCGGCACAGGTCCAGGCGGCCGTAGCGCCCCAGGAAACCCTGTTCGTGGTGGACAGCATGGCCGGCCAGGACGCGGTCAATGCCGCCCGGGCGTTCCATGACGCGCTGGCGCTGACCGGTGTGGTGCTGACCAAGATCGATGGCGATGCCCGTGGTGGCGCGGCCCTGTCGGTGCGTGAGGTCACCGGCGTGCCGATCAAGCTGGTCGGTCGCGGCGAGAAACTCGATGCGCTGGAAGCATTCCACCCGGACCGCATGGCCTCGCGCATCCTTGGCATGGGCGATGTGCTCTCACTGGTCGAGGAAGTCGAGCGCAAGGTCGACCAGGACAAGGCACGGGCGCTTGCGGGCAAGCTGAAGAAGGGCAAGGGCTTCGACCTCGCCGATCTTCGGGACCAGCTGGGGCAGATGCTGCAGATGGGTGGCATGGATGCGCTGCTGGACAAGCTGCCGTCGGGGCTGGGCGGAGGGGCGCTCAAGGCGGCCCAGACGCAGTTCGATGACCGCCAGGTCCGGCGCCAGATGGCCATCATCGATTCCATGACTCCGGCCGAGCGCCGCCAGCCGAAGCTCATCAACGGCTCGCGCAAGCGCAGGATCGCTGCGGGCGCCGGTCTGAGCATTCCGGACGTCAACCGCCTGCTGAAACAGCACGCCCAGATGCAGAAGATGATGAAAAAGATGACCAAGGGTGGCGGGCTGAAGAACATGATGCGCGGGTTGGGCAGTGGCCGGCCGATGCGCTGAGCGCTACGGCGACGTCAGCGGTTTCTTTTTCCGCGAAATCCGTTAAACTTCTCTGTTTACCCAGCCAGTTCTGAGGATCCAGGAGACATGGTCAGCATCCGGTTAACCCGGGGCGGCGCGAAGAAGCGGCCCTTCTACCACATCATCGTGACGGACAGCCGCAATCGGCGCGACGGCGCGTATATCGAGCGGATCGGGTTTTTCAACCCGCTGGCCGGCAGCGACGTCGAACAGCTCCGCATGGATCTCGAGCGGGTGGACCATTGGGTCGGCCAGGGCGCCAAGCCGTCCGAGCGCGTGGCCCAACTGATCAAGCGGGCCCGCAAGGGTCCCTCGGCGGCACCGGCGGAAGAAGCCGCCTCGGCCTGAGTCCGGCAGTCCTGCGCGTGGCCGGGCCATGACGGCACGCACGGTCGCGCTGGGAAGGGTCTCGGGCGTGTTCGGTGTCCGCGGCTGGGTAAAGGTGTACTCGTTTACGGTGCCCCGCGGGACGATTGTCGGCTACCGCGAGTGGCAGCTGTGGCGGAAGGGCGCGCCCTGGCGCACCGTCGAGGTGCTTGAGGGCGGAGAGCACGGCAAGACCGTCATCGCCCGGCTGGCTGGCATCGACGACAGGGATGCCGCTGCCGGGTTGATTGACAGCGAGATCCGGGTCGTGCGTGAGGCACTGCCGCCACCGGCGCCCGGAGAGTTTTACTGGGCCGACCTCGAGGGGTTGGCCGTGGTCACGCGGGACGGGGTCGATCTCGGGCGCGTGGACCGGATGCTGGAGACACCTGCGCACGATGTCATGGTGATCCAGGGAGAACGTGAACGCCTGGTGCCATTCGTCCAGGGGATCTACGTCCTCGAGGTCGACCTCGAGGGCGGCAGGATCACGGTCGACTGGGACCCGGAGTTCTAGATGTTGAAGTTCGCGCTCGTGGCGCTGTTGCCGGAACTTGTCCGGCCGGTGACCGGGCACGGCGTGGTGGGACGTGCGTTTGCGCGTGGACTGGCAGCCCTGAGTTGTCATGACCCGCGCGAACAGGCGACTGACCGGCACCGGACCGTGGACGACCGCCCCTACGGTGGCGGCCCGGGGATGGTGCTCAAATACGCGCCGATGGCCGCTGCGATCCGCGAAGCCGACGCCGCACTGCCCGCAGGCAGCCGGCGTGTGGTGCTGGCGGCGCACGGTCGGCGTTTCGACCAGGCGCTGGCCGCGGAACTTGCAGCGGCGCCGGGCGTGCTGCTGGTGGCGGGCCGCTACGAGGGCATGGACGAACGGCTGGTCGATGCGTTCGGCCTCGAGCCGGTGTCGCTGGGAGACTACGTGCTTTCGGGTGGTGAGCTGGCCGCGGCAGTGATCATCGACGCCTGCGTGCGGCTGCTGCCGGGGGCGCTGGGCGACGAGGATTCAGCGGCGCAGGACAGCTTCGCCGGTGGGCTGCTGGACTGCCCGCACTACACGCGGCCCGAGGTGATCGAGGGCCGGGAGGTGCCGCAGGTGCTGCTTGGTGGTGACCACGCGGCGGTGCGGCACTGGCGGATGCGGGCTTCGCTGGCCCGGACGTTGGCCTGGCGGCCCGAACTGCTCGCCGGGCGGACATTGGATGCCGAGCAGCGGGCGCTGCTTGAGGAAGTCAGGCGCGAGGCCGAGGCCTCGCGGATGGATCATGGGATGCAGGGGCCACGACGGCCTGCGGGTGAAGACGATGAGCAAGCTGATTGAAGCGATCGAACAGGAACAGATGACCCGGGAGATCCCCGAGTTCAACC
>SKYU01000079.1 GCA_007127715.1 Gammaproteobacteria bacterium
CGCACCCAGTCCCAACCGAGCCTGCGGCCGTCGGCCACGCGCACGACCTCGACGATGAACTGCACATAGGGGCAGCCCGAGACTCCGCCGATGCCGAAGGCGGCCTGGTAACCATAGCCCCCTGCACGGTCAGGCTGGCCCTCGTCCGCTGCAGGCAACAGAAGAACCAGCGTATCCATCCCCTGGGCCGCCGCCAGTGCCCGCAGGGCTTCACGGTCCGGATCGCGGTAATCGTCCCCAAGGTGGAAGGCTTCGGCGGCGCGCCCCTGCAGGTCGAGCGGGCTGACGCGCCAGTTGGCCTGTGCGGTCATGGCCGCGATGGCCGAGCGGATGGCCAGGCCATCGATGTCCCACTCGGTCGCATCCACCGCGTAATAGCGGTTGCCGATACTGGTGAGTCCGACCAGGATCGCGTGGTGACGTGTGCCGAGCAGCCCCGCAACACCGATATGCTGGATTTCCGCGCGCTCTGCCTCGGGCACGGGCGAACGCAGCCCCAGCGTGGCGCAGCCGCCCAACAGAACGAGCAGTAACAGCAGGGGAAGACGGTGCATGATCACTCCACGACCCACGGCGCATTGAAAGCCTAGGCGCGGAAGTTTACAACGCGGTTACAGGGCGGGCAGCCGTGCCCCCCGGAAAAAAACGGGGGTGACGGGTCAGGTCACCCCCGCCGCACGGCCTCCGTGCCGCGCGGTGCCTCCCTGCTGGGGGAAGCCCTGTGGGCGGCAGCGCGGCCGCCCGAGATCGCATCACCGCTTCAGGCTGCCGCCGCGGCATCGCCCCCGGCCGACTCGAACGACAGCACGCCCGCCACTGCATGCACCACCGCAGCGATGCGCACGGCGCTCTGGATCGCCTGGCGGGAGACGCCCTCTTTCCGCAGCAGCCGCTCGTGCGAGACGATGCACAGCCCGCAACCATTCACGGCCGAGACTGCCAGCGAATAGAGCTCGAAATCGGTCTTCTCCACGCCGGGCTTGCCGATGATCTGCATCCGGAGACCGGCGGGCATCTTCTGGTACTCGTCGTCCTCGACCAGGTGCAGAAAACGGTAGTAGACGTTGTTCATGCCCATGATGGCGGCGGCAGCCCGTGCGGCCCGCACATCGGCCTCACCCAGCGCGTCGCCCGCATCGGCCTCGATGGCGGCGGTCAACGCCGCATTGCCGCTGGCCAGGGAAGTGGCGAGTGCGGTCGCCCAGATCTGTCGAGCGGACAGCCCGGGTGCGCCCTGCTCGTTCAACACGCTGCCAAGGTTGAGCTTGAGATCCTTGGCGTACTCGGGAATCTGTCCCTTGATGTCGCTGATGCTCATCGTCGTCCCTCCTGTTCGGGGCTGAAGGGAAAAGGCGGCGGTCGACGCCGCCTCTCCGGTGCGGTCAGCCTCAGGCGACCTTGAGGGTCTCCTCGCCCTTTTGCCAGTTGCAGGGGCAAAGCTCATCGGTCTGCAGGGCGTCGAGGACGCGCAGCACTTCGTTCGGGTTCCGTCCGACATCGAGGTCGGTGACGTACACGAAGCGGATGATGCCGTCGGGATCGACGATGTAGGTGGCGCGCTGGGCGACACCCTCGGCATCGTTCATGATTCCGAGCGTGGTCGCGAGTTCACGACGGATGTCGGAGACCATCGGGAACGGCAGGTCGTTCAGCTCTTCCTTGGCCTGGCGCCACGCGAGGTGGACGAATTCCGAGTCGGTGCTGACACCCAGCACCTCGGCGTCGCGGTCGTTGAAATCCTCGTTCAGCGCACCGAATGCCGCGATCTCGGTCGGGCACACGAAGGTGAAGTCCTTCGGCCAGAAGAACACGATCTTCCACTTGCCGTCGGCCGGCGCGGTGGAGACCTCGGTGAACGCCGTATTGATGTCGTTCGACACCACGGCCTTCAGGGTCAGTTCCGGAAACTTGTGACCAATACCCAGCATGAGACACCTCCTGTTCAGGGGTTAGTTGTTGTGAACTGTTCTCAGTCTAAGTTTCGGGTACTCGTAATTCCAATCGATTGTTCTTATAGTTTCGATAGCTGATGACTATGGTGAACAGGATGAACCTGAAGACACTGCGCTACCTCGTATCGCTGGATGAAAAACGCCACTTCGGGCGCGCTGCCGAGGCCTGTTTCGTCAGCCAGCCGACACTCTCGGCCCAGCTGAAGAAGCTCGAGGAGGAACTGGGTGTGGAGCTGGTCGAACGCCGGCACAAGAACGTCCTGCTGACCCCGGTCGGCGCCGAGATCGCCCGGCGAGCCCGCCGGATTCTTCAGGACGCCGACGAGCTCGTGGCCCTGGCCCGCAGCCAGCAGGATCCGATGGTCGGGCAGGTCCGTCTGGGCATCATCCCCACCCTCGCGCCCTACCTGTTGCCCCATGTGCTGCCCGACCTGCGCACACGTTACCCGGACCTGCGCTGCCTGCTGTTCGAGTACCAGACGCTGGTCCTGCTCGAGCGCCTCGACCGTGGCGAGCTGGACGCCGCCATATTGGCCCTGCCAGTGCCCCTGGACGGCCTCCAGCACAGGGTGCTGTTCGAGGAACCCTTTTTCGTCGCCGTGGCGCCCGACCACCCGCTCGCGGGGCGCCCCCACATCTCGCTGGAGGCCCTGCGCGAAGAGACGCTGCTACTGCTCGAAGACGGCCATTGCCTGCGTGACCAGGCGCTGGACATCTGCAGCCGCGTAGACGTCCATGAATCCCATGACCTGCGTGCGACAAGTCTAGAGACGCTGCGCCAGATGGTTGCCGCCAACATCGGGGTGACGCTGTTGCCGGGGCTTGCGATCCGCCAACCGGACGAGGTGCGCACACTGCCCATCAGGCCGGGATCACCCCATCGTCAGATCGCGATGGTCTGGCGCACCAGCAACCCGCGCGGCACCACGCTGTCGCTGCTGACCGAGGCCATGGCTGAGACCATGGCCTCAGCCATACTGCCCTGGCAGCAGGGTGACGCTGGTATCAGCCTTCGTCCACAGTGACCTGAAAACGCAACCCGGCACGCAGCCCCATGTCCTTTTTGTCCAGGTCGGGGCCGAATGCCTCGATCCCGTTGTCGGCACGTTGCTGGAGATCCACGGTGACCTGAGACGACAACAGCACCACCATGTGTGTGTCGTCATCCAGTGGAAACGGGAACTCATGCCAGGTCCCGACGTCGAGACACAGTCCGGCCGAGCCGTCAAAACGAAACGCACGCACCTGGTCGAGTTCAGGCATCTCGCCTTCGCTTGGCGGTGCAAGCACGGCAATGAAGGGTTTGCCACCAAGCGGGATGAAGGTCTGGGTATGCTGGAAGTGTCGTTCCAGATAGTGCACCTCGAATGGACGGCGCCGCAGGCTGGTGAGGGAGACCTCGACCGGCGAAAGGCTCTCGAACGCCACCGGCCGACTCATGGCCACCGCACCCTTGTAGTAATCCACCGGGAGGGTCGGTACGTCCGCCCCGGGGCCAAGCCACGCACCGTACGGGCGGAGCGCCTCGGGGGTTGCAGTCTCCAGCGCCAGGCGCCGGACCGACAGGGTCGCGGGTCGGGCGCTCATGCGGCGCCTCCGCTACGCACCGCCGCAGCTGCCGGGCCGTCATCACGACTGTCGAATACCGCCTGATCCAGGCTGCCTTCCGAATGGGCCACGATGGTCGACACCGCGCAGTCACCGGTGACATTCACGGCCGTGCGCGTCATGTCGAGTATCCGGTCCACGCCAAGGATGAGCGCGATCCCCTCCGCAGGCAGGCCCACCGAGGCGAGCACGCCGGCCAGCAGCACCAGCCCCACGCCGGGCACACCGGCCGCCCCCACAGAGGCCATGATCACCATCAGCACCACCATGAGCATCTGCGCGAGACTGAGCTCGATGCCGAAGTACTGGGCGATGAACAGGGTCGCCACGCCCTGCATGATGGCCGTGCCATCCATGTTGATGGTTGCGCCCAGCGGTACCGTGAACGAGGCGACGCGGTTGTCCACGCCCAGGCGCTGTTCAACGGTTTTCAGCGTCACCGGAATGGTCGCACCGCTTGAGGCCGTCGAGAACGCGAACGCCTGGACCGCGCGGATCTTCCCGAAGAACTTCCGCGGGCTCAGCCCGGTGGTGAACTTGAGCAGCAGCGAGTAGGTCAGTGCCGCATGGATCACCAGCATCACCAGTACCAGCACGACGTACTTCAGCACGCCCAGGAAAGTGGTGATCCCGGTGGTGGCACCAAGCACCGCAATCAGCGCGAACACCCCATAGGGCGCCAGCAGCATGATGAACTCCACCAGCCGCATGATCACTGCATTGAAGTCGGCAAAGAATCCACCCACCCGACGGCCGGAGTCACCCGACATCGCAATCGCCAGTCCCACCAGAACGGCGAAGATGATGATCGGCAGCATGTCGCCGCTGGCCATGGCAGCGACCGGATTGCGCGGCACCATTTCTATCAGCACCTGGCCGAAGGAGGGCTGGGCCGCGATCTCCCGCTCCACCTGCTCGACCGGACTGGCCCCCACGCCTGGCTGGACGATCAACCCGCCGGCGAGTGCCAGGCAGATCGCCACCCCCGTGGTGAGCATGTAGAGAAACACCGCCTTGCCGCCGATCCGCCCGAGGCTTTTCGGATCGCTGAGCGCGCTGACCCCGGTGATCAGGGACACGAACACCAGCGGCACGACCAGCATGCTCAGCAGGCGTACGAAGATCTCGCCCACCACCGTCAGCAGTCCGTCGATCAGGAAGGACTGCACCCACTCGCGATCGGCGATGGTGAGATTGAGCGCAACGCCGAAGACGAGACCCGCCAGCAGCGCCAACAGGATGCGGTTCGAGAGTTTGCGGTGGTCGAAGACGGGTTCTGCCATGGGTCCTTCCATACCGTCCGGGAAGGCGACACTGTAGCGGTTCCCGACCACAGAGGCGACCTCGCCGGCCGCCTGACCCGTGCCAGCCGCCCGCGTGCGATCCGATCAGCGGCGGTGGTCGATCAGCACCTTGCCCGCGTGGTCGGCAGCCGCGGCGTATTCGAAGGCGGCCACCGCCTCCTCGAAACCGAACACACCACCCACCACGGCTTCGATGCGGTTCGCCGCCACCGCGCGCAGCAGGGCGGCAAGCATGTCGCGGCTGCCGTTACTGATGGCGCGCAACCCGAGATTGCGCACATACAGGCCCGGCATCTGCGGCAGACGCTCCGGCAACGGAGTGGTCCCGATCATCACGAGTGTGGCGTTGTTCGCGCACGCCTCCATGGATCGATCCAGGGTGATCCGTCCGACGGTCTCGAGCACGATATTCGCGCCACCGGTTTCGGCGTGAATACGCTCCCCCCAATCACGGTGACGACGGTAGTTGACGGTGACGTCGGCGCCCAGCTCGCGCATCTGGGCAAGCTTCTCATCGCTGGAAGAGGTGATGACCACACGCGCTCCGGCAGCCTTGGCAAGCAGAAGGCCCCAGGTCGACACGCCACCCGTCCCGAGAGTCAGTACGGTATCGCCGGCGCGCACCCGCGCGACCTCGTGCAGGGCCTGCCAGGCCGTCACACCCGACCCACTGACCGTCGCGGCAGTCCGGTCGTCCACTCCCTCGGGAACAGGCAGCACGCCGGAGGCCGGCAGTACGACGCGTTCCCCCAGCCAGCCGTCGACCGTATTGCCCACGTCGACCGCGTAGTTCACCGGGTCCCAGGCGCCGCTGATCCAGCGCGCAAAATGCGCACAGGTCACACGCTCGCCGACGGCGACGTGAGTGACCCCTTCACCGACCGCGACCACCGTCCCCACGCCCTCGCTGAGTGGAATTCTGGTCGGCGGTTTGTCTTCCAGAAACCAGCCGCGCACGATCGCCTGGTCGCGCGCGGCCAGGCCGCTCATGTGCACATCGACCAGGACCTCGCCACGGCGGGGCCCGGGGGTCTCCCGCGTCACCAGACGCAGGGTCTCGAACCCGCCGGCCTCGCCGATATGCCAGACACGCGCGCGCCCGGGCGGGTCGAGAGGCTCACGCCCGGGCGCGGGCGCTTCGGCCTCAGTGGCCAGACCCGCCGCGATACCGCCGGCCGCCCCCCCGGCCGCCATGGCCGTCGTCCCGAGAAACTCACGCCTGTTCATATCGTTGTCCCCGCGCCGTCATCCAGGGCTCCATCCTAGCGTCGAGAGCCCCGCGAACGTCGCACCCGACATGACCTGTCCGGTGCGTGAACACAAGGGTACCCCCGGGGAATCAGTCGACGGTGATCTCGGCGCCCAACCAGGCGAGGATGGCCTCGACCAGCGCGTCGGCCGCGCGCGGCAGGCTGCGGGTGGCACCGGCGACGTCCGGTGTACTCGGGGCCTCGATGCTGAACACCCGGCTCTGCGCCGGCGCGCCGCGGCGGGCAAGCGTGGCGCGCGCGCTGGCCACCACCGTGGCCTGCCGAGGGCCTTCGAACAGCTGCTCGAACGCCTGGAGTTCGATGTCCAGACGCAAGGGGGGCACCCCCGCATGCTCGGGAGGGGGCATGGCGGCGAGGCGGTGACGCAGCCGCTGTTCCAGCAGTTCCGCCGGCGGCGCCACCCACTCGCTTCCCGCATAGGCCGACAGGGCGCCGGGATGGCGGTCGAGCTGGCGATAGCGGATCTCGGGACCGTCCAGCCAGCTCGGGGCGCGTACCGTGGCCAGGGTCACCGCCTCGGCCAGTGGCTGCGATGAGCCGGCGGCTGGCAGCGGGCCGAAGTCGAACCCGCGCGGCGGGGGCGGAGGCTCGGGGAACAGGCTGGCGCAGCCGGCGAGCAGCACTGCGGGGAGCAGCAGCGAAACAGGCCATCGGCAAACATCGCGACTCATGGCGCAAATTCCTCCTCACCGGGGCCGGGCGGAGGCCGCGGGCGTCCGTACAGGGCACTCTCGGGCCGGCGGCGCAGTTCGCGCGCCAGTCGGCCGAGCTCACGCCCGGAGGCCTCGAGCTCACCGAGCAGGTTTTCCAGCCCCGGCAGCGCCTGCGCGCCCAGGTCCTCGGTCAGTCGGCGGCCGGCCACCGCCACCTCGCGCAGTTCCGCCATCATCTCGTCCACACGCTCGAGCATGCCGTCGACCCGGCCAAGAGCCCCGCCGGCATCGCCGATCAGTCCCCCCATGGCATCCAGCGCTTCGGCGACGGCATCGCTGCTGCGGGCAAGTTCGGCCTCGACCTGCGCAGTCAGCCGGTCCATGCCACTCAGGAGCCGATCCGTGCGCTCGAGAATCCCGGCGACCCGGTCACGATTGTCCTCGTCGAACAGCGCATTCAGCCGCAGGGTGAGCTCGTTGATATTCGCCAGCAACTCGGGGCCCGAGGCGACGAAGCGGTCGAACAGCCCTGGACGCATGGGGATCTGTCCCGGCACGTCCGCACTCGTCGGCAGCGTGCGCAGGTCCTCACGGGTGTCGTCCAGTTCGATCTGCGTCAGGCCGGTGAGTCCCGAGAGCTGCAGCGTGGCATAGGTGCCGTAGCTGACGGGAATATCCGGGTTCACGCTGATCCGGATGAGAATCTCGGCCGGGCGGTCGGGATTGATGGTGATCTGCTCCACGCGTCCGGCGCGCACGCCGCGAAAGAATACCTGGGAGCCCTCACCGAGGCCCGTCACGCTGCCTTCGGTCACCACCACGTAAGGCCGGCTCTGGGCGTCGGCACCCGTGAGCCACCACGCCACCAGCAACGCCCCCGCAGTCAGCAGTACAAGAAACGCACCAGTCACCAGTGCATAGGCATGGTTGTACATTCAGCCTCCTGCCGCGGCGAGTACGCGGCGTGCCCGCTTGCCGTGGAAAAACTCGCGGACGAACGGATGATCCACCGCCGCCACCTCGGCGAGGGTGCCAACGGTCACAAGGCCGCCATCCGCCAGCACCGCAATACGATCGCACAGGTCGGGCAGTGTGTGCAGATCATGGGTGATCATCACCAGGGTGAAGCCGAGTTCGTGGTGAAGCCGGTTGATGAGCGCGACGAAATTGTCGCTGGCGATGGGATCAAGCCCCGAGGTCGGCTCGTCCAGGAACAGAAGCTCGGGCTCCAGCGCCAGCGCGCGCGCCAGCGCGACCCGCTTGACCATGCCGCCGGAGAGCTCCCAGGGCATCAGCCGGGCGACCGCCGGCGCAAGATTGACCAGGGCGAGCTTCAGCATCACCAGTTCACGGATCAGCGATTCATCGAGGCGCCCTGTCTCCCTCAGGGGCAGGGCGACGTTGTCGAACACGTTCAGATCGGTAAACAGCGCACCGGCCTGGAACAGCACGCCACAGCGGTTGCGCAGAGCCTGCATGCGCTCGGGATCGCCGGCCTCGAGATCCTGGCCGAACACCTCGACCCGCCCTTCACTCGGACGCAGCAGGCCGATCATCTCCCGGAGCAGGGTGGTCTTGCCGCTGCCAGAGCCGCCGACCAGGCCCAGCCGCTCACCCTCGCGCACGCACAGGCTGATGCCCCGGTGCACCACGGTCTCCCCGAACCGTGTGTGGATGTCACGCATGCGGATCGCACAACGCTCGGAACTCATCGGAATCCGACCTCGCGCAGCACGATGGAGAACAGCGCGTTCAGGACGATCACCAGGGTGATCGAGGTGACCACGGACCGTGTGGTGCGCGCACCGAGATCCCGGGTGTTGGGCTGGACCCGCAGACCGAGGTGCGTGGCCGTCAGGCCGATCACGGCCCCGAATACCAGCGACTTGCCGAGCCCGATCCAGAGGTTGGCCACAGGCATACGGTCCGGCAGCGTGATCATGAAATACTCGAAGCCCAGACCGACGGTGAGCTCGGAGGCGATGATGCCGCCGATCATCGCGGCGATGATGGTCCAGAGGGCCAGCAGCGGCATGACCAGCGTCAGCGCCAGCACCCGCGGCAACACCAGGCGCTGCGTCACCGACATGCCCAGCGTCGTCATGGCATCGAGTTCCTGCGTCAGGCGCATGACCCCGATCTGCGCGGTGATGGCCGACCCCGAGCGCCCGGCAACGATGATGGCGGCGAGCAGGGGGCCGAGCTCGCGCGTCACGCTGAACCCGAGCATGTCGACGATGAAGATCTCCGCCCCGTAGTTCCGGAGCTGAAGGGCCGACTGGTAGGCGATCACCACACCGATCAGTGCGCCCACCAGCCCGGTGATGGCGAGCGCCTTGAAGCCGGTCACGTAGATGGTCGCGGAGATCTCCCGCCAGGGTATCCGGCCCGGGTGACGCAGCAGCACCAGCGTGTCGATGAGCAGCTGACCCAGCAGCACCAGCAGCGCCCGGCTCGGCTCGACCAGCGCCCGGCCAGGACGCGCGATCGCGGCCAGCAGGCGATCGCGCAAGGCCCCACGCGGTGCGGGCTCCGCCGATTCCTGTGCCTCCCAGGCCGCGAACAGTGCCTGCTGGCGCTGGTCCAGCGACAGGCGTTCCGGGCGCCGCCGACCCCAGGCCCGCCACAGCAGAAGGGCGGCGGCACTGTCCAGAGCGCGGACCTCTCGCAGATCCCAGGCCAGGCCAGGGCGATCTGCGCAGGCCGCCAGGCGCGCGGTCAATGCCGGCAGATCCGGGGAGACCTGTGCCAGGGTCCAGCTGCCATGCAGGCGGAGAACCTCACCGCTGTCACCACGCTCGAGCGTGAAGCCGGGCGGCTCACCGGCCTCATCGGGCTGGACTTCGGAATGCAGATCCATGACCTGTGAAGTATGCAGCAGTGGCCCCCGCGGCACACCACGTGCAGCCGCGCGCGGAGGCGGGCACCAAGGCCGGTGCGCAGGCGTCGCTCAGCCGCCCGGCCGGCGAGCCTCTGCGCGACCGCGTTCTCCGGCCCTGCCCTGCTGGCTGCCGGATGCCCGCGCAGCCCCGCCGGAGCGCTGCGTCGTGCCCCGCTGCGTCGTGCCCCGCTGCGTCGTGCCCCGCTGCGTCGTGCCCCG
>SKYU01000152.1 GCA_007127715.1 Gammaproteobacteria bacterium
GCCAGCACCAGCGGCACGCCGCGACGGCCGCACTCGTTGAAGAGATTCGGCCAGAGCTCCGTTTCCATGATGATCGCGAGATCCGGGCGCACGCGGTCGAAGAAACGCCGGACGGAGCCCGGCAGATCGTAGGGTACGAAGCGCCGGTCGACACTGTCGCCAAACAGCGCGCGCGCCCGCTCCGCGCCGGTCGGCGTCATGGAAGTGATCACCAGCGGACGGTCCGGATATCGCCGCTGCAGGGCACGGACCAGGGGCGCCGCCGCCTGGACTTCGCCCACCGACACGGCATGCACCCAGAGTGCACCGGGTCGTGCCAGCGGGCGGCCGAGGCCAAACCGCTGGCCCAGATGCCGCCAGTAGCCCCGGTTCCTCCGGCCCCGCCAGAGGATGACCCCGATCAGCACCGGGGTCAGCAGATAGGACAGCGCGATGTAGAGGATGCGCAAGGTGCGCCCGGCAGGTCCGGAGGCGTCAGCTTACCCGCACTTGGAATCGCCGCAGTTCAGGCAGGTCATGCAGCCATCCATCATCACCAAGGCCACGGTATTGCACTTGGTGCACAGCTGCGCGCCTTCTGGAAACTCGCTCTTGGCAAAGGCGTCCTGCTGACTGGCGGCGGCCTCGAATTCCTGGCGCTTCTGCTCGATCAACCGCTTCTGGTGCTCATCGAGCTCGTGCGTACGCAGCAGACCGATGGTCACCAGATGCTTCTCGACGATATGACCGAGCTCGGCGATCAGCGAGGGCATGAACTTGCCCCCGGGCTGCCAGTAGCCACCCCGCGGGTCGAACACGGCCTTCAGTTCGTCGACGATGAAGGTCACGTCACCGCCCTTGCGGAACACCGCCGACATGATCCGCGTCAACGCCACGATCCACTGGTAATGATCGAGGTTCTTGGAGTTGATGAAAATCTCGAACGGCCGGCGCTGTTCGTGCTCCGTCCCCTCGTTGAGGATGATGTCGTTGATGGTCACGTACATGGCGTGATCAGACACCGGGGTCTTGACCTTGTAGGTCGAGCCGATGAGCACTTCCGGACGCTCGAGCTTCTCGTGCATCCGGATGACCTTGGCGGACTCTTTCTGCACGTCGGGCGTCGGCGCCGGCTCTGGTGTCGGCGCCGCAGCGCCAGCGGTGACCTCGACCGCCGTGCCCTCTTCCGAAGCCGGCTTGTGCACGCCGTACTTGACGATTTTCCTGTCGATCTTGATGCGCGTCATGGGAACACTTCCCCCTGCTTGCCGGCCGTGGCCGGTCAGAACTTGCCGTAATACCCTTCCTTGAGGGCATCGTAGAGATTGGCGGCGGTATGCAGCTCGCCGTCGTATTCGATCTCCTCGTCGCCCCGCACCTTCACCTCGCTGCCGTCTTCCAGGGTGAACACGTAGGTGGTGTTCTTGAGGTCGGTTTCCTTGACCAGCACCCCCTGGAAAGCCTCGGGATTGAAGCGGAAGGTGGTGCAGCCCTTGAGCCCCTGCTCGTAGGCGTACATGTAGATGTCCTTGAAGTCCTCGTAATCGTAGTCGGTCGGGACATTGGCCGTCTTGGAGATGGAGGAATCAACCCACAACTGGGCTGCCGCCTGGATGTCGACATGCTGGGTCGGCGTGACGTCGTCGGCCACCGTGAAGTACTCGGGCAGCTGCTCCTCGGGCTTGTCGGAAAACGGCATGGCCCTGGCGTTGATCAGGTGCCGGTAGGCCAGCAGCTCGAAGGAGAAAACATCCACCCGCTCCTTGGTCTTGCGGCCCTCCCGGATCACGTTACGGAAATAATGGTGGGCGAAGCTGGGCTCGATGCCATTGGAGGCGTTGTTGGCCAGTGACAGCGAGATCGTACCGGTCGGCGCGATGGAGGTGTGGTGTGTGAAGCGCGCACCCACTTCGGCCAGCTGGTCGACCAGCTCCGGAGAGGCATCCGCGACCCGCTGCATGTAGCGGCTGTATCGGGCATGCAGGATGCGGCCCGGAATGCGGTCCCCGATCTGATAGCCGTCGCGCGCCATCTCGGGGCGCTTGCGCAGCATCTCCGCGGTGACCGTGAACTCCTCGAGCATGATCGGCGCCGGCCCCTTTTCCCGCGCCAGTTCGACCGCCGTCTCCCAGCCGGCCAGGGCCATCTCCCGCGAGACGTTCTGGGTGAACGCCACCGAGGAGCGCGAGCCATACTTCATGCAGAGCATGGTGATGGTCGATCCCAGCCCCAGGAAACCCATGCCGTGACGGCGCTTGCGGGTGATTTCCTCACGCTGGCGACCGAGGGGCAGGCCGTTGATCTCGACCACGTTGTCGAGCATGCGCGTGAACACGCGGACCACGTCCCGATACTGTTCCCAGTCGAAGCGGGCCTTGTCGGTAAACGGATCGATGACGAATTTGGTCAGGTTGACCGACCCGAGCAGGCAGGACCCATACGGCGGCAGCGGCTGCTCGCCACAGTTGTGGGCATGCAGGCCATTGCCATCGAAACAGTTCACGCCCGGCACCTGGACGTCATAGACCTCTTCCACGCCGTCGGCGACCAGGCCCCTGACACGGGCGATGAAACGCTCCTCGTACAGGGTGTCGCCTGCGGCCGCCAGCCAGGTTTCCAGTCGCTGCTGGCGCTCGCTGTCGGCAAAGCCGATACGCCGCGCGAACTCGGCCAGGTTGCTGCCCCCCAGGGTCAGCCGCCCGGCCCGCACGTCGACCGCGGCGATCACGCCCAGGCGCTGAAGCATACGCTGCAGCGCGGCCAGCGAGGGACCGTCATGACCGGGCGTGGCGTCGCTGCCACCGAGCAGGACGAGCTGCAGTTGCCCGTCGCGCTCCTCCAGACGTCCGCGCACGTCGAACCACGCCCGGAGGAAGCCCACGTGGAAACGGCTGGAGGTCCGCTCGGCCGCAGTGGACACCTCGCCGCTGCCTGCGGCCAGGCCCAGGCGCCGCGCAAGCCCGGAGAGCCCGGGCACGGCCAGCCGATACTCGCCGCGCTCCGGCAGTTCCTGCCAGCCGGCAAACCCTGCGCCGCCGGTCAGTGCCTTCGCGGCCTCGGTCACGCGCGTCATGATGCCGCGGGCGCTGCCGGCGATACCGGCATACGGTGCGTTGGCCGCCACCGGCGTGCGCCACACCGACAGCCAGGCCTGCTCCTGCTCGACACGGCCGCGGCTGACCAGCATGCCCAGCAGGTAACCCTCGTCCTCCGAAAGCTCGCCGGCCCAGTGGGGGTTGTGCCGGTGATCCTGCAGCAGCACACGGTCACCGGGACGCAGTTCGCCCGCCTCGCACCAGGCCGTCACCGGCCGACCGGCCTCGAAACCGGTCACCCGACGGACGCGGTGATCCGGCGTCAGCCGCAGGCTGTGACCCTCGGCGGTCTCCAGGCGCAGCACCTCGCGGGTGGCAGTCCTGAAGAAGCCCGCGTCGGTGGTGTCGTGCAGGCGGCCGTCGACGCGCACACTGAAACGCCGGCCGAGCAGCTCGCCCACCTGACGCGGACCCTCTCCGGTGTTCACCCAGGTGTCGGCCGTGACGCAGGGGTTGGTGGCGCGGATGTCCTCGCACCACCAGTTGTTGTTCATCTCGTTGACCCGGTCGATCAGCACGAACCCCGGCTCGGCGAAATCGTAGGTCGAGGACATGATGACGTCCCACACGCGCCGCGCGGGCACCGTGCGGTAGACCTTGCAGGCCACCAGTCCCTCGTCGTTGCGGGCGTAGCGGCGGTCGTCACCCGGCCATTCCCGCCAGACGATCGCCTCTTCGTCGGTCAGGTCGAGCGACTCCTGGCGGACTTCCTCCTCGGTCACCGGGAAAGCCAGCCGCCACTGCGCATCATCGCGCACTGCCTGCATGAACTCGTCGGTGATGAGCAGCGAGAGGTTGAACTGACGCAGCCGGCCGTCCTCGCGCTTGGCGCGGACGAAATCCAGCGCATCCGGGTGGCCGACGTCGAAGGTGCCCATCTGCGCACCGCGGCGGCCACCGGCCGAGGACACGGTGAAGCACATGCGGTCGTAGATGTCCATGAAGGACAGCGGCCCGGAGGTGTAGGCGCCGGCACCGGACACATAGGCACCGCGTGGGCGCAGCGTGGAGAACTCGTAACCGATGCCGCAGCCGGCCTTGAGCGTCAGGCCCGCCTCGTGAACCTTGTTCAGGATATCGTCCATCGAGTCCTCGATGGTGCCCGAGACGGTGCAGTTGATCGTCGAGGTGGCCGGCTTGTGCGCCAGCGCGCCGGCGTTGGAGGTGATCCGGCCCGCCGGAATGGCACCACGCTGCAGCGCCCAGACGAAGCGCTCGTACCAGTACTCGCGGACTTCCGGCGCCTCGACATCGGCCAGCGCGCGCGCGACACGGGCGTAGGTGTCCTGGATACTGCGGTCGACCGGGGTGCCGTCCTTGGTGGTCAGGCGGTACTTCTTCTCCCAGATATCGAGCGAGGCTTCCTGGAACGGGATCTCTGCGCTCGGCGGCGTATCCATCTTCACGGCAATCTTCATGGCTGGAAACAGGCTCCCCTGGTTGACTTCGACCGGTTTCGCGCGCGCCTGTTTCGGGCGCGGAACGGGCACCTGTCCCGCCGGGCCCGCGCGACACGCGGCCGCGACGAGCGGGATGGTGCTTGTGTGGTAACCCCTGGAACACAAGATCTTGTGTTCCGGGGCCAGACTCTAGGCCTCTCCCCTGGGCCTGTCAAGGCTTTTGTCAAACGGCTTGCAATCCATTATTTTTTTATTTTTCATGAAGATAAAAATACCCTCTGCCTGTTTTGCCGGGAAGTTTCGAAATCCTTGCGGACCGTCCTGTCCGGACAGGAGACACAATATCTTGTGCCCTGGAAGCCCACAGGCTGTCCACCGTGAACACACCGGCTGTCCACAACCTGATCCACAGCCCGGGCGTCCCCGCCGCGGCCTGCCCACCACGCGCGCCCCGTCCGGGCAGCCTCCAGGGCCTCATCCAGGCTTGAAACCCGTCGGCCACGGCCTCATACAGGTCTCCTGCGGGATCGCCGTCGGAACTATTGCCGCGCGGCCCGGTCCTGAACAGCCACGGGCCGCGGACAGCGCGGGAGGCGCGTCCCGTCCGCGGTAATCCGCCGTCTGACCAGAGGGTTGTCATGAGCACAGTTCAAACCGCCTGCCGATCTCGCCCCACCCGCCAGCCGCTGCTGCTGATCGCCCTGGCGATCGCTGGCGCCACCGCGCTGGCTTCGCAGCCGGCCGCCGCCGCGCTGCCGCTGGAGGTCTCCGGCGAACGGCTGCCGAGCCTCGCCCCGGTGATCGAGGAGGTCTCGCCGGCGGTCGTCAACATCGCGGTGCGCGGCAGCGTCGAGGTCCGCAACCCGTTCATGGACGACCCGTTCTTCCGCCGTTTCTTCGGCATGCCGGAACAGGGGGGGCCGGGACAGCGTCGCCGCTTCCAGAGCGCCGGCTCGGGCGTCATCGTGGACGCCGAGCGCGGCTACCTGCTGACCAACCACCACGTCATCCAGAACGCCGAGGAGATCACCATCACCCTGGTGGACGGCCGTGAACTCACCGCCGAGGTCGTGGGCTCCGATCGCGGCTCCGACATCGCGGTCCTGAGAGTCGAGAGCAACGATCTCAAGGCCCTCCCGCTGGCCGACTCCGACGAATCGCGCGTCGGCGATTTCGTGGTCGCCATCGGCAACCCATTCGGCCTTGCACACACCGTGACCTCCGGCATCGTCAGCGCCCTCGGACGCTCCGGACTCAATCCGGAGGGCTACGAGGACTTCATCCAGACCGACGCGTCGATCAACCCTGGCAACTCCGGCGGCGCCCTGATCAACCTGCGCGGCGAACTGATCGGCATCAACACCGCCATCTTCGCCGCCCGGGGCGGCGGCAACATCGGCATCGGCTTCGCCATCCCGGTGAACATGGCGCGCGCCATCATGGATCAGATCCTGGAATTCGGCGAAGTCCGGCGCGGCCTGCTGGGGGTCAACATCTTCCCGGTGACGCAGAGCACGGCCGAGGCCTACGGGCTGGACGAGGCGCGCGGCGCCCTGGTCGTGCAGGTCAGCCCCGGCTCGGCGGCCGAGCAGGCCGGCGTGCAGATCGACGACATCATCGTGTCGGTGGACGACCGCCGGGTGGACGATCCGAACCAGCTGCGCAACCTGATCGGGCTGAAGCGGGTCGGCGAGCGGGTACGCCTGGGCGTCATGCGTGACGGGCAGCGCATCAACCTCGACGCCACACTGCAGGAGGCCGGCACGGTGGCCCTGGAGAGCGGCGATGCCGGCAGCATCGACCCGGCACTCGAGGGTGCGCAGTTTTCGAACTACACCTCCGCCCGCCCGAACTACATCGGCCAGGACGGCGTGCTGGTGACCGAGGTTACGGACGGCAGTCCGGCGGCTCAGCGCGGTCTGCGCAACGGCGACATCATCCTCGCGGTGAACCGCAACCGGGTCCGCAACCTCGCCGAGCTCCAGGCCGCGGTCGAGGGCTCGGGCGCAGTGATTCTGCGGGTGCGTCGCGGCAACCAGAACCTGCTCGTCCCCATCCGCTGAAGCAGCGCCACCCAGCCTGCGGCACTGCTACACTGGCGGGGTGAACGCGCCACGGCACGCCACCCCGCCCCTCTGCCGCCTCCGCGGCACGACGACACTGTGCCTGGCGCTGAGTCTGTCGCTGAGCCTGTCTTTGGGGCTGCCCCTGAGCCTGGTCACGACCCCCGCCGCCGCGGTGCCGGTGGATGCCGACCCGACCGCCGCGCTGCTCGAGGCCCAGCGCGCCGCCTTCCGGGACGCCTGGCCGCACGCCGAGCGCGGCCAGTGGACGCGGGTCGAACCGGCGCTGCCGCTGCTCGAGGACTACGTGCTGTACCCCGAGTTGCGTGGGGCCTGGCTGCGGGCCACGGTCGCCCGTCGCAGCCGCGATGAGCTGCTCGCCTTTCTCGACGCCCATCCCGGGCATCCCAGCTCGCGCGAGGTGATGCTGCGCTGGCTGTCCGTCCTGGCCAGCCGCGAAGACTGGGCGGGCTATCTCGAGGTCTATGACCGCCTCGGCGGCTCGGACAGTGCACGACTGCGCTGCGTGGCGGCCCGGGCGGAACTGGCCACCGGCCTGCGCGAGGACTGGCATGCGCGCGCCCTGGACCTGTGGCGGGTCGGCGTCAGCCAGCCGGAAGCCTGCGACCCGGTGTTCGCGCGCCTGCGCCGCGACGGTCATCTGGACGAGTCCACCATCCGCGCCCGCCTGGACCTGGCCATAGAAGCACGCCAGTTCCAGCTGGCCCGCTTCCTTGCGCGTTCACTGCCCGAGCAGGACACGCGCCGGGTGGCGCGCTGGGAGGCCATGCAGCGCGATCCAGCGGCCGGCCTGGCCGGCTATCCGCAGACACCGGAGAGCGCCGACGAGTGGGCCCGGGTGCGTTACGGACTGCTGGTGCTTGCCGCCCGGGAAGCCGAGCGGGCCTTCGAGCACTGGCAGCGCCTGGCGCCAGCGTACGACCGGCCGGATGCCGACGAGGTCGGCCGACGCATCGCCCTGGCCGGTGCGCGACGCAATCGTCCCCAGGCGGACACGCTGCTGGCCAGTCTGCCGTCGGCTGCAGTCGATCTCGAGGTCCGACACTGGCGCCTCAGACTGGCGCTGCGTGAACAGGACTGGCGCGGGGCGCTGGCCGCCACCGCAACGTCCGAACACGACACGACACTCGCCTTCTGGCAGGCGCGCGCCCTCGATGCGCTGGCCCGGCCCGAGCAGGCGGCGGAGGCCTACCGCCGGGTCGCCAGCGAGCGCAACCTCTACGGTTTCCTGGCCGCAGAGCGCACGGGGCGCAGCAAGGCGCTCGACCATCGTCCCACACCGGTTGACCTGCGGGTCCGGACGGCGCTGGAACGTCGTGCGGAGTTCATCCACGCGCGCGAGCTGTTCAAGGTCGGCCTCGATAGCCGCGGTCGCAGTGCCTGGGCGCGGGCCACCGCCGGGCTTACGCCAGAGGAGCTTGCCCAGGCGGCGCTGCTCGCCCATGACTGGGGCTGGCATTCGCGGGCCATCGCGACCGCGGCCCGCGCCGGGCTGATGGACGATCTCGAGATCCGTTACCCACTGGCCTGGCATCAGCGTTTCTACGAGACCGCGGCACAGGCGCAACTGCCAAGCCCATGGACGATCGGCGTCGCCCGCAACGAGAGCCTGTTCGTGCCCGACATCGCCTCCCCGGCGGGCGCGATCGGCGTCATGCAACTGATGCCGGCCACCGGACGCGAGGTCGCGCAGGAGTTGCGGCTGCCCTTCCAGGGCCTCGCCACCCTGGTGGATCCGGACACCAACATCCGGCTGGGCACCCGCTATCTCGAGCGCATGCTCGAGCGCTTCGACCGGCATTTCGTGCTCGCTACCGCGGCCTACAACGCGGGTCCCTCGCGGGTCCAGCGGTGGCTGCCCGAGGCGCCGCTGCCCGCCGATGCGTGGATCGAGCTGATTCCTTTCGACGAGACCCGGACGTATGTCCACCGGGTCATGGCCAGCAAGGCCATCTTCCACTGGCGGCTCACCGGCGAGGAACTCGCGCTCGCCGAGATCATGCGCGACGTCCCGCCCGCTGGCTTATAATTCGATCCATGTCCGAACACACGATCTGCATCCTCGGCGGGACCGGCTTCGTCGGGACCCGCCTGGCCACCCGGCTCGCCCGTGACGGGCACAGCCTCCTCGTCCCCAGCCGCTATCGCGAAGGCGGGCGCCACCTGCTCGTGCTGCCCAGCCTGACCCTGGTGCAGGATGACCCCCACGATCGCGACCGGCTCGTCAGCCTGCTGCGCGGCTGCGACGTGGTGATCAACCTGGTCGGCATCCTCAACGAGCGCGGTCGCGACGGCTCGGGCTTCCGCAGGGCACATACCGAATTCACCCGCACGGTCGTGCATGCGGCACGCGAAGCCGGGGTGCGGCGCCTGCTGCAGATGAGCGCACTCAAGGCCAACGCCGAGCGCGGACCCAGTCACTACCTGCGCACCAAGGGTGAGGCAGAACAGGTGGTGCGCGAGGAATGCGGCCCGGACCTGGCCTGGACGATCTTCCAGCCCTCGGTGATCTTCGGGCCGAATGACAGCTTCCTCAACCGCTTCGCGGGGTTGCTGCGCCTCTCTCCCGTGCTGCCGCTGGCCCGTCCGGCGGCGCGCTTCGCACCGGTGTATGTCGAGGACGTGGTCGACGCCATGGTGCGCTGCCTGGACGACGCCGACACCTGGGGTCAGACCTACCAACTCTGCGGACCGGCCCGCTACACCCTGCGGGAGCTGGTCACCTACGTGGCCGACACGCTGGAACTGCGCCGTGCGATCTTCGGTCTGCCGGACTGGGCCTCGCAGCTGCAGGCGCGGGTGATGGACTTCGTGCCGGGCAAGCCCTTCTCCACCGACAACGACCTGTCGCTGACGGTGAACAGCGTCTGCAGCGACTCGGGCTTCGAGGCGCTGGGAATCCGCCCGCGGTCGCTGGAGACCATAGCACCACGCTACCTGCGCCGGGAAAGCGAACGCCGGCGCCTGAGCGACCTGCGCACCTCGGCACGTCGCTAGTCGTCGGTTTCCAGCAACGCGGTCAGGGCCGCGTGCCGGGCCTCCACCGGCAGTGCACCGAGTTCCGCGGCGCGCGCGTGGAAGTCCGCCATATCGGCGGAGGACGCGATCAGGCGATGGAACGCCGGCACCAGGTCTCGATAAGTGGCCACTGCCAGCAGGTGCGCGTTGTTCAACGGCCGCGCGAAGAAGCCGTCGAACGTCGGGCCCGAGTCCCAGTCCGCCCGCTGCTCCGCGTAATCCAGACGCAGCTGCTGGAAGGCCTCGGCCTCGGCGAGGCGCATCGCCTCGGCCGTCAGGTCGCTGGCATAGATCGCGGCAAGACGCGCCCGCTGTCGTTCCAGCAGTGCATCGAGCACGCCCCGGCGCGCCAACAGCCGCTCGTAGTCCGCCAGGGCGGCCATCTGGCCGGTCCTGGTCAGCCACAGGCGGGTACCGTGCTCCTCGACAGCTGTGGCGTAGGCCTCGTTGAAGCGCGTGTCATCGGCGATGTAGAGCTGCTGGTGGGCCAGCTCATGGAAAATGATGCTCGCGAGATAGGTCTCGCCGCGACTCACCATGGTGTTCAGCAGCGGATCGGCAAACCGGCCGAGCGTTGAATATGCAGCCACCTGACCCACCTGGACGTGATAGCCCTCGGCCGCCAGGCGACTTGCATGCCGCCGGGCCCGCGCCTCGCTGAAGTAGCCGCGATAACTCAGGCAGCCCGCCACCGGAAAACACCAGATCTTCGGTGTCAGCGAAAACTCCGGCACGGCGACCACGTTCCAGACCACCGCCTCGCGACCGAGATCCGCGTAGCGCGTGTAGCTGTCGTTGTCCGGCAGCGCGAGCGCCTCGACGGCAAAGCGTCGGATCTCCCGGGCACGGGTCAGCGCGACGGTGAGTTCGGGATGGGTGTCGCGGTCGGCCAGCACGCGGTCGATCGGCTCGGCCGCGCGCATCAGCGCGAGATGACCGCTCGCCGCCTGCACGTAGTAGCAGCCCCCCAGCGGCAGCAGTGCGATCAGCAGCAGTGACAGCAGGGCAGGCGTACGCATGTCACCGACGATAGCACGCAGCTCTGCGATAATGAGGTGATGAATAACCGCGCGATGGAGATCTACCAGGTCGGCGGCGCCGTCCGTGACCGTCTGCTCGGCCGGCCGGTGAGCGAGACCGACTGGGTGGTGGTCGGCGCCCGCCCCGAGGTGCTGCGCGAGCGCGGCTACCGGCAGGTCGGCCGGGATTTCCCCGTCTTCCTGCACCCGGAAACCGGCGAGGAATACGCGCTCGCCCGCATCGAGCGGAAGACGGCACCGGGCTACCACGGATTCGAATTCGACTGCGCGGATACCGTCTCGCTGGAGGAAGACCTGGCGCGGCGGGATCTCACCATCAACGCCATGGCCATGGACGGCAACGGCCGTGTGATCGATCCCTGGGGGGGACAGCGCGACCTCGAGGCCCGGCTGCTTCGCCATGTCTCCCCCGCATTTGTCGAGGATCCCGTGCGTATCCTGCGGGTGGCGCGATTCGCCGCGCGCTTCGCGCCGCTGGGTTTCCGGGTTGCCGACGAGACCCTGGCGCTGATGCGGACCATGGTGACCGACGGTGAGGTCGACGCCCTGGTGCCTGAGCGCGTCTGGCAGGAAACCCACCGGTCGCTGGGCGAGGACTCACCCCAGGTGTTCTTCGAGGTGCTGCGCGCCTGCGACGCGCTGGCGCGCATCTTCCCGGAGATCGAGGCGCTTTTCGGGGTTCCGCAACCCGAGCGCTGGCATCCGGAGATCGACACCGGAGTGCATTTCCTGCTGGTGATGGCACAGGCCGCGCGGCTCTCGCCCAAGACCACCGTTCGATTCGCGGCGCTCTGCCACGACCTCGGCAAGGGCGAGACCGACCCCGCGATCTGGCCCAGCCACCGCGGTCACGAAGAGGCCAGCGTGCGCCTCACCCACGCACTGTGCGACCGCCTGCGCGTACCCAATGCGCATCGCGACCTGGCCGTGAAGGTGGCCCGCTACCACGGACTGGTACATCGCGCCCATGAGCTTCGGGCACAGACGCTGCTGAAGGTGATCGAGGCGGTCGACGGCCTGCGCCGGCCCGAGCTGTTCGAGGATTTCCTGCTCGCCTGCGAGGCCGACGCCAGGGGACGCACGGGGCTGGAGTTCGACCCCTACCCCCAGGCGGCGCTGTTCCAGGCCGCGGCACGTGCCGCGCGCGAGGTGCAGGCCCGGGCGCTGCTCGCCGAGGGCCTGCGCGGCAAGGCCCTGGGAGACGCGCTGCACGCCCGGCGCGTGAATGCCATCAGCATGCGGCTCGCCGACGAACGGCTCTGAACCGCTCGCAGCGCCGCCTCAACACCACGCCTCAACACCACGCCGCGACGCTACAGCCGATCGCGCAGATCGCGCAGGCCGAAACCTGGCGGGGCCAGGTCCAGACCCCGCAGCAGGGCCATGACCCGGAAGCGCTCGCCCATCTCACCGGGCAGCAGCAGGGTCTTCAGGGCCTGCAGCTCGGTCAGGCCCGCGGGGTCCACCGCGCCCTCCGACGGCACCAGCCCCTCCAGGCCACCATCCAGCAGATAATGGGCCTGGGTAGTGAACCCGGCCACCTCCCAGCCCGCGGCGACGGCGGCCTCCGCCACCGCGGTGAAGTCCACCCACGCGGTAATGTCCTGCAACCCCGGCAGCACCAGCGGGTCGTCATGGGCCCGGTGACGGTAGTGGCAGCGAAGCGTGCCGCCGGCGCGTTCCGGCAGGTAAAGCTCGGCACGCGGCAGACCGTAATCGATGAACACCGCCGCGCCCCGGGCGAAGCCCCCGAGCAGGGTGGCGAGCCACGGCGCCAGCAGCGGGCAGAACTCGCCCTCGGTGCCCGGCGGCAGCGCCTCCAGCGCGTCGCCGAGCCGCGCGCGCACGTCCGCGGCAAACGCCGCATCGAAGCCCGCCGGCTGCCAGCGGAACCCGCCCGATTCATCCACCACCACACCCAGGCATACCGGACCTTCGGCGGTGATCCGGAAACGCTCGACCGGCAGGGCGTCGAGCACCTCGTTGGCGACCAGCACCCCCGCCTGCTCGCCCTGGGGCGGCGACGACACCCACGCCACCCGCTGGAACAGCTCCGGCGGCAGGGCTTCGGCCAGACGCGCCCGCTGACGGGCGGCAAGTTCAGGGCTGGGCTCGAGGATCTGGTAGTTCGCAGGCAACGCCTCGAGGCTGCACAGCGCCGGCAGCAGGGCGGCAGCGAGCGCGCCCGTCCCGGCGCCGGGCTCCAGCAGCACGGGCGCGTCCAGCGCCCGCAGCAGCGGCGCAAGCTGCCGGGCCAGGGCCTGGCCGAACAGGGGCGTGAGTTCGGGCGCGGTGATGAAGTCGCCCGAGGCACCGAGCTTGGTGCTGCCGGCGCTGTAATAGCCGAGTCCCGGCGCGTACAGCGCAAGCGTCATGAAGCGCGCGAAACTCATCCAGCCGCCAGCCTCGGCCAGCGCCTCGACGAGGTGGGCCCGGACGCGCTCGCCATGGGCGAGGGCCTGCGGATCGGGCATCGGCAGAGCCGTCCCGGGCACTGTACTGGCGGGTTCAGTCACGCGGTTCAACGCGGAATCCATGGCGTGGACCAGGCCGTAGTGTACCCTTGCATCCCGCCGGCACGCGCCGGCCTTCCCGTCGCAACGCTGGAACCTGTCTCCCATGAGTGAACTCACCCCCCCGATCCCGCTTGACGGCAAGTGGGTCCTGATCACGGGCGCGGCCAGGCGCATTGGCGCGGTCGTCGCCAGCACCCTGCACGCCGCCGGCGCCAATATCGCGATCCACTACCGCGGATCGGCCGGCGAGGCCGAACAGCTGCAGGCCAAACTCGAGGCAAGACGGGCCGATTCCACCCTGCTGCTGCAGGCCGACGTACTCGATACGGGGGCGCTGCCCGGAATGATCGACCGGCTGATCGCGCACGCCGGCCGGCTCGACGTGCTCATCAACAACGCCTCGAGCTTCTACCCCACACCTCTCGGCACGGTCACCGAGGCACAGTGGGAAGACCTCATGGGCAGCAACCTCAAGGCGCCACTGTTCCTCTCACAGGCTGCCCTGCCACACCTGAAAGCCACCCGCGGCAGCATCGTCAACATGGTCGACATCCACGCCCAGCGGCCACTGCGCGACCACACGGTGTACGGCCCGGCCAAAGCCGGCCTGGTGATGCTCACGCTGACGCTGGCCAAGGACCTCGGCCCGGATGTACGCGTCAACGGGGTCGCCCCCGGCGCGATTCTCTGGCCGGATGACGGCATGAGCGACAAGCTCAAGGAAGGCATCCTGCGACGCGTGCCGCTGAAGCGCGTGGGTGATCCCAGCGACATCGCCCGGACCATCCTGTTCCTGACCCGCGATGCCCCCTACATCACCGGCCAGGTGATAGCGGTCGACGGTGGGCGCAGCCTGAACTGGTAGGTAGGTGTGCGCGGCGACGCCGCGGCCCTGCCCGGGCTCAGTAATGCGGCGGGCGCTCGTCGCCCGGCGCAGGATTATCCTCTCGATGCTCGTTGAGCCTGTCCCGCAGGTGCTCGAGCTGGGTCTGCAGCGCGTCGATGCGGGCCTGCTGCCGGATGATCACCTCGTCGAGCGTATTGACCATGTCATCCAGGAAGGCGTAGCGGCCTTCCAGCTCGGCCAGCCGTGCTTCGAGTTCGTCGGTGTTCAGCGGTTCACCGGCCATCGGGCCTCCGGCTCCAGCCCAATCGTCTGGTCAATGCACGTTCAGGTAACGCGCGGCATGGGTGGCGCCAGAAGCGTACTCCGGCGGAGCTGTCGACGCGGCCGTTCGTGGTGCCTCGGACACCGGCCCGACAGGACATGCACCCGTGTTGATGAGTTGCAGGGCGGTATCGATGGAGGCCTCGGCCGGATCCCCCAGCGGGGTCAGCAGGTCATCCTCGGCCACGCAGTCCACGGGCAGGCCGTTGAAGTAGCCGCCTTCACCCAAGGCATTGACAACCTCGAAGGTGACCGGACGCAAGAGGACATCGCATTCGCGCAGAGAGAACCCGCTCTGACCTACCGGTTTGCCGAAACTCGGGCTACCGACGATGCGCACCTCGACGTGCGGCTGAAGACCATTGACCATCAGTTCACTGGCTGACGCGGACTGCCCGGTCGTGATGAAAACGACCGTCGAGGGCACGATCGAATTGCTGGACGTCAGAAAACGATCGATACGATCCGCTGAAGGAATCCCGGGATTACGCGCCGGGTTGAAGACCAGTTCGGCAAAGACTTCCCCGCTGGCCACACGGCCTCCGATCAGGTCCGCAAGTTCCTTGGCCACCGACACCAGACCACCACCGTTGTATCGGACATCCACGATCAGATCGGTGACGTTCCGCTCGCGCAGCGCGGCAAAGATATCGTTCAATACAGGCGCCGCAGGACTGATGAAGCTGCGGAAATCGATGTAGGCAACGCCCGGCAGGTTCTCCCGCTCAAAAATCAGCACCGGCGGCCCATCCTCAGGACAACTGCGACAGACCAGCGGCACGGTCGTGACGATCCCTCTGGTGACCTCGGCTTCAATTTCTGCTCCAGCAGGGGAGACCACCGTGAACTGCGCCTGCCCGCCGCTGGCCACGGTCGAGAGCGCCTGGCTGACCTGGGCGGAGGAGAAAATCGTCTGCCCGTTGATGCTGACGATGCGCTGACCGCGTGCAAGTCCACCCTGTTCCGCAGGACTCCCGGGAATCACCTGGGCAATACGTATCACTACACCACCCGGTTCAGAGACTTCGCGCCATCCGAAGCCGAACCCTTCGAACCGACCTTCGCCAAAGAAGGCCTGATCGGAGGTGATTGTGGTCACGCCACTGAAGAACCGGTCGAACCCGCGGCGACGCGCTTCAGCGGCGAGAAAATCGACCAGCGCCTGCGGCGTGGAGGCGCTGGTCGGCGTCGCACCGGGCGGCAGCAGTTCAGGAAACAGGTACCAGTCCTGCATGACGTCGAAGACGAACTCGCGCTGTGCCAGGCTGGTACATGCGGGTGTACCGATCCCTGAGCCAATGGGCGGCTCACTGTCGCCACCGCCGGTCGGCGGCGTGGTCCCGCCCCCCGGAGCCCCACCATCACTGCCACCCCCGCACGCCGCGAGCAGCAGGGCAGCACACATCGTCGTCAGGATTGCCGGGCGGGTCATCGCGGGTCTCCGTGGCTACCGGGTTCAGGGGTGAGCGTCCCCAGTGTGCCGCGGGGTGTCAAGTCGCCCAGGTGCCCGGCCGCCTCCCGCCAGTGCTCGGCGAACGACACCCCCGAGACCGGGTGACGACGTTCGGGCGCGAGCTCGGCCAGCGGCCGCAGCACGAAGGCATGCTCGAGCACGTCGTCGCGCGGCAGGCGCAGCGACGGACTGACCAGGTCGCCGAAACACAACAGGTCAAGGTCCAGCGTGACCTCCGGGCGACCACGCTGGCGCCCGGCGGACTGCTCGATGGCTTTCAGGGCGTCGACCAGAGATTCCGGCGCAAGGCTCGTATGTCCGCGCACGACCATGTTCAGGTAGGGTGGCCCGCCCCCGACAGCCGGACTGGCATAGACCAGGGAGGCCGCGGTATCCGCCAACAGCGCGTCGAGCGCACGGCAGGCGAGCTGCAGGTGGTGGACAGGCCGGGTGTTGCTGCCGAGGCCGATAAAGACCTCAGCCATCAAAATCGCCGTCGCGGCGCTCTATGACCACCCCGACCTCACGAGCCCCGCGTACGGCACCCGGCTTGCCGACACTGAGCTTCACCCACTTGACGCCGAACTCGGTGACCATGATGCGCGCCAGCGCCTCGGCCAGGGTCTCGACCAGCCGGAACTCCGAGGCTTCGGTGAACGAGATCAGCCGCTGGGCGACGTCGTGATAGTTCAGCGCATCCTCGATTCTGTCGGTCGCAGCGGCGTCGCGCGCCTTGGTGGCGAATTCGAGGTCGATGGCGATGGTCTGGCGGACCTTGCGTTCCCAGTCCCAGATGCCGATCACGGTCTCGACCTGCAGGCCCTTGAGGAAAATGATGTCCATGCGGCTGTGGCGTCCCTGCGTCAGTGGTGGACATGCGCCTCGCGCGGGGGCGCGAGGTCGTCGAGTTTCCAGCGCGGTCGGGCGAGCATCTCCGGCAGCCCTGCCGTCGCATCACCCAGCCGACACAACCCCGCCAGCGCGATCATCGCGCCATTGTCGGTGCAGAAGGCCGGGCGCGGATAATAGACCGAGCCGCCTCGCGAGGCGACCGCTTCGGCCAGCTGGCGCCGCAGTTCGCGGTTCGCACCGACGCCGCCCGCCACCACGAGGCGCCCGAGTCCGCTCACCTTCAGGGCCTTGAGGCTGCGCGCGACCAGTGTCTCGACCACGGCCGCCTGGAACGAGGCCGCCATGTCCGCCCGCACCTGCTCTTCCAGGCTGCCATCAGCCCCCCGGGCATCGTGCACCGCAAGCATCACCGCGGTCTTCAGCCCGGAGAAACTGAAATCCAGCCCCGGCCGGTCGAGCATGGGCCGCGGCAGGCGGTAACGGGCGGGATCGCCGCGCTCGGCAAGCGCGGCGAGGTGTGGCCCGCCCGGATAGGGCAGATCCAGCAGCTTGGCCGTCTTGTCGAATGCCTCACCGGCGGCATCGTCCAGGGTATCGCCGAGGGTGGTGTAGCGGCCCACGCCGTCCACCCGGACGAGCATGCTGTGCCCTCCGGAGACCAGCAGCGCCAGGAAGGGCATCTCCGGCGCCTCGGCCTCCAGCAGTGGCGCAAGCAGGTGGCCTTCCATGTGGTGCACCGGCAGGGCGGGCACGCCCCATGCGTAGGCCAGCGCGCTGGCCACGCCAGCACCCACCATCAGCGCCCCGACCAGGCCCGGGCCGGCGGTGTAGGCGACGGCGTCGACCTCGCCCGCGGCGAGGCCGGCCTCGGCAAACGTGGCCCTCACCAGGGGCACCAGCCGGCGCAGGTGATCGCGGGAGGCGAGCTCGGGCACGACACCGCCGAAAGCGGCATGCAGGTCGACCTGGCTGAACAGCTGGTGGGCGAGCAGGCGAACACGCCCGCCGGACTCCAGCGCGCACAGCGCCACGCCGGTCTCGTCACAGCTGGTCTCGATGCCGAGCACGCGCATGGCGGGCACCCTCTGCAGGTTGATATGGGGCGGGGGTTCAGGTTTTGCAATTGTACCGCGGAGGCAGTAGACTTTTCGCCCTTTGTCGCTGGCCGCAGCGGGTCGCCTTGTGGTGCCCGGGGGCCGGTTTTATTCATGACCCTTGCAGGGGTCTTCGTCTACGAGGTCAAGATGCCGAGCGTTCGCGTCAAGGAAAGCGAGCATTTCGATGCCGCATTGCGGCGGTTCAAGCGTGCCTGCGAGAAGGCGGGTGTACTCACCGAACTGCGTCGCCGCGAGTACTACGAGAAGCCCACCCAGGAGCGCAAGCGAAAGAAGGCGGCAGCCGTGAAGCGGCACCTCAAGCGCCTCTCGCGCGAGCAGGGCCGTCGTACCCGCCTGTACTGATCCCGCCTGACGCCCGGCGCCACCGCGCCGAGGCCACGCCATGAGCCTCAAGACCCAGCTCAACGACGACGTCAAGACCGCACTGCGCGCAGGCGACAAGCCGCGGGTGGGCGTGCTTCGCATGGCGCTGGCCGCCATCAAGCAGCGCGAGGTCGACGAGCGCATCGAGCTTGACGAGGCGCAGGTGCTCGCCACGCTCGAGAAGATGATCAAGCAGCGGCGGGAGTCTGCCGCCCAGTACGAACGCGGCAACCGGGAAGACCTCGCCGCCAGGGAACTCGCCGAGATCGAGCTGCTCGCCGCTTACCTGCCGGCACCGCTCAGCGAAACGGAGCTCGAAGCCCTGATCGAGGCCGCGGTCAGCGAATCCGGCGCGACCTCGGTGCGGGACATGGGCAAGGTCATGGGCCTGGTGAAGCAGCGCGCCGCCGGGCGTGCCGATATGGGCCAGGTCAGCCAGCGCGTGAAAGCGCGCCTGTCGGCCTGACCCACCCCGTCCCGGCACAGCGTGTGCCGCCCCCATCACCAGCCATTGAGTCCGCGCATGTGCCTCGGGGTACACTGAGCGGCCCCGCGTGCAGGCTGCCAGCATGAGCGGACGTATCCCACAGGCCTTCATCGACGAGCTGCTCGCCCGCGCCGACATCATCGAGGTGCTCGGCAGCCGGCTGCAGCTGCGCAAGGCCGGCCGTGAATACAAGGCGCTCTGCCCGTTCCACAACGAAAAAACCCCCTCCTTCACGGTCAGCCCCGACAAGGGGTTCTATCACTGCTTCGGCTGCGGCGCGCACGGCACGGCCCTGGGCTTCCTGATGGAGCACGACCGCCTGCCCTTCGTGGAGGCGGTCGAGGAACTTGCCGGCATGGTCGGGCTCGAGGTCCCGCGGGAGGACTCCCCGGCGGCCCGCGTCCAGCGCTCCCACCATGAACTGCTGGCCCAGGCGGCGCGGATCTATCGCGAACTGCTGAAGGACGCCCCGCAGGCCGTGGCCTATCTCAAGGCCCGCGGCGTGGACGGCACCACCGCGGCGCGCTACCACCTGGGCTTCGCCCCGGACGCCTGGGACACCGTCCAGCTGCGGCTCGGCGGCAACCCGGAGGCCGAACAGGCCCTGCTGACCGTGGGGCTGCTCACCGAGAACGAGCGCGGCCGGCGCTATGACCGCTTCCGTGACCGCATCATGTTCCCGATCCGCGATCTCCGCGGTCGGGTCGTCGGCTTTGGCGGACGGGTGCTCGGTGACGGCGAACCGAAATACCTGAACTCACCCGAGACGCCGGTCTTCCACAAGGGCCGGGAACTCTACGGGCTATACGAGGCGCGTCAGGCCCTGCGCCAGATCGGCCGACTGGTCGTGGTCGAAGGCTACATGGACGTCATCGGACTCGCGCGCCACGGCATCGCCTATGCCGTGGCCACGCTGGGCACCGCCACCACGGCCGAGCAGCTGGCGCGGCTGTTCCGGGTGACCGACGAGGTGGTGTTCTGCTTCGATGGCGACCGCGCGGGACGCGCCGCGGCTTGGCGCGCCCTGGAGAATGCACTCCCAGAGGCCCGCGAGGGACGGCAGATCGGTTTTTTGTTCCTGCCGGAGGGTGAGGACCCGGATTCGCTGGTCGCCCGCGAGGGCGCGAACGCCTTCGAGGCCCGCCTGGCCACCGAGGTCCAGCCCCTGTCGGATTTCCTGGTCGAGCGCCTCGCCCGCGAGGTCGACACCGACAGTGTCGACGGGCGTGCGCGACTGGCCGAGCAGGCCCGCCCGCTGCTGGCGCGGCTGCCGCCCGGGGTCTACCGCGAACTGCTGCTGGAGAAACTCGCCGCGACGGTGGGCCTCGGCGCCGCGCGCCTGGAGAAACTGCTGGCGGCCGGTGCGCCCGGCGTCGACACCGCGCGCGAGCGTGCCGCCACGCCTGCCCGCCCACGCCCCCGCAGTGGCCGGGCCAGCCTGGTGCGCCAGGCTCTGCTGCGGCTGCTGCACTGTCCACAGGCGGCCCTGACCGGCCCGGACCCGGACTTTCTCGCCAGCCTCGAACGCCCGGGCGCGGCCCTGCTGCAGGCGGTGATCGACGACATCCGGGCGCATCCGCAGATCACCCCGGCCATGCTGCTCGAGCACTGGCGCGAGCACCCCGAAGGACGGCATCTCGGTCGACTGCTGGACACCGAACTGCTGGTGGACGACGAGGCGGCCGCCGAGGAATACCGCGACATCATGCTGCGGCTGGGGGTCGAGGCCCGGCGGGCGCGCATCGAGCAGCTCAGTGCCCGCGCCGGGACCCTGGAGGAAGCGGAGAAGGCCGAACTGCGCGCCCTGATCGCCGCCAGCGGACGCTAGCCCGGGACCACGAACTTCTGGAATCCCTGCGGTCCAAAGCCTATACTTGACAGTTTGCCCCCGCTCGCATGGGAGGTTTTTGCCTTGTCCGACAACTTAAGCCAGCTGACCGAAGAGCGCCAGTCCGAACTCAAGCTCCTCATCGCCAAGGGCAAGGAGCAGGGTTACCTGACCTACGCAGAGGTCAACGATCACCTGCCCAACGATATCGTCGATCCCGAGCAGATCGAAGACATCGTCAACATGATCAACGATATGGGCATCACGGTGCACGAGAAGGCGCCGGATGCCGAGGAACTGCTGCTCTCGGACACGGCCGTCTCCAGTGACGACGACGCCGCCGAGGAGGCGGCTGCCGCACTGGCCACGGTCGACAGCGAGTTCGGCCGCACCACCGACCCGGTGCGCATGTACATGCGCGAGATGGGCTCGGTGGAACTGCTGACCCGCGAGGGCGAGATCCGTATCGCCAAGCGTATCGAGGAGGGGCTGGACCAGGTCCGCATCGCCCTGTCCCATTATCCGGCGACCATCCAGACCCTGCTCACCGCCTACGAGAGCGTACGCAGCGGAGAGACGCGCCTGCAGGACCTCGTCACCGGCCTCATCGATCCGAACGCGCCCGACGAGATCGCCTCGCCCAATACGCCGAACGACCGCCAGGATGACGCCCCTGCCAAGGGCGCGAAGGCCGACAAGGACAGGAAGGACGCCGGCAGGAAGGGCGCCAAGGGCAAGGCCGCCAGCGACGATGACGACGACGATGACGACGACGACTCGGACGGCGACAGCAACGAGCCCGGCGACACCGGCGCCGACCCCGTGGAGACCGAGAAGCGCATGGTGGCGCTCGCCGCCGACCTGAAAAAGCTGGTCAACGCCCTGAACCGCCACGGCGTCAAGCACGCGACCACGCGCAAGGCACGCGACGCCGTCACTGCCACGTTCATGGAGTTCAAGCTCGCGCCCAAGCTCTTCGAGCTCATGGTCCACGACCTGCGCGAGACCGTCGGCCAGATCCGCAGTCTCGAGCGCGAAGTGATGGCGATCTGCGTGCGCGATGCCGGCATGCCGCGGAAGGACTTCATCAACAGCTTCCCCAAGAACGAGACCAATCTCGAGTGGGTGGAGAAGCACATCCGTGCCAAGCGCAAGCATTCCTCGCAGCTCGGCCGCCTGAAAGACGAGATCCTGCGCCGCCAGAAGAAGCTGGCCAAGCTCGAACACGAGGCGCACCTGTCGATCGCCGAGATCAAGGAGATCAATCGACAGATGTCGATCGGCGAGGCCAAGGCGCGGCGTGCCAAGAAGGAAATGGTCGAGGCCAACCTGCGCCTGGTCATCTCCATTGCCAAGAAGTACACCAACCGCGGCCTGCAGTTCCTCGACCTCATCCAGGAAGGCAACATCGGCCTGATGAAGGCGGTCGACAAGTTCGAATACCGCCGTGGCTACAAGTTCTCGACCTACGCGACGTGGTGGATCCGCCAGGCCATCACCCGCTCGATCGCCGACCAGGCGCGTACCATCCGCATCCCGGTGCACATGATCGAGACGATCAACAAGCTCAACCGCATCAGCCGACAGATGCTCCAGGAGATGGGCCGCGAGCCCACCCCCGAGGAGCTCGCCGAGCGCATGGACATGCCCGAGGACAAGGTGCGCAAGGTGCTGAAGATCGCCAAGGAGCCGATCTCCATGGAGACACCGATCGGCGACGACGAGGATTCACACCTCGGCGACTTCATCGAGGACACCACGGCCGCCTCGCCCATCGATGCGGCCACGGTGGAAGGCCTGCGCGAGACCACCCACTCGGTGCTCGCCGGCCTGACCCCGCGGGAGGCCAAGGTGCTGCGCATGCGTTTCGGCATCGACATGAATACCGACCACACCCTCGAGGAGGTCGGCAAGCAGTTCGACGTCACCCGCGAGCGCATCCGCCAGATAGAGGCGAAGGCGCTGCGCAAGCTGCGTCACCCCTCGCGTTCCGATCAGCTTCGCAGTTTCCTCATCGAAGACTGACGCCCACGCCGGCGCTGTGATCGACATCACGGCGCCGGCGTCCCGCTCTGCTAGCGTGGCCCCTGTGCTCGGCGACCCCCGCCGGCACGTCAGCACAGGACAGCACGCGGGCCATGGCCGTCAATTCCAACCTCGCCGTCGAGTCATCGCCTGCCAGCCGTGCGAGCGAGCGGCTGCGCGTGCTGATTGCAGCCGACGACCAGACCCTGCGATCGACCCTGTCGCGCTACATCCTGCGCGAATGGCCTGCGGCCACGATCACCGCCTGTAACGACTCCGGACCCGCGCTGGCGCGCAAGCTGACCGCCCTGCACGGCTACGATCTCATCCTCACCGGCTGCGATTTCGCCTCCAGCAGCCGATTCTGGGATGAGGGCGGGCTGCGCTGGCTCGAGCAGATCCGTGACGGCGGACTGCACCCGCCGATCGTGGTCGTCGCGGAGTGCGGCAGCGAATACACCGCGGTTCAGACCATGGCCGCCGGGGCGGCCGACTACCTGCCCCAGGAGCTGCTGAGCCGCGAGCTGCTGATCGGGCGTATCCAGCGGCTGCTGGGCGACCCCAACGAAGGCGGGACGGAGCGGACACGCGAGGCCCGGCGCACTGCCGCGCACATGGGGGTAAGGCCGTACGGCTACGAACTGCTGGAGTGTCTCGACTACAGCGGCCGTCGGGCCGTGTTCCTTGCCCGGAGCCGGGAGCTCGAGCGCCAGGTCGTGCTCAAGACGCTGTGCGCGGACGAAGGCTCGCTCACCCTCGACCCCGAATACCAGCGCTTCGCCCGCGAATTCAACCTGATTTCATACTTCGACCACCCGGCCGTCGCGGGCATCTTCGAATTCAAGGCAAGTCGGCGACACTGCTACATCGCCATGGAATATTTCCCGCGCGGCGATCTGCGCCGGCGCATGCGTCGGGGACTTGGGCCCGAGGAAGGCCTCGAACTGTTCTCCGCGCTGCTCGACGCGCTGCAGCTGGTGCATGAAGCCGGCATCGTGCACCGCGACATCAAGCCTTCCAATGTCATGCTGCGCGACCGCGACCGCGTCGCCCTGATCGACTTCGGTCTCGCACGCCAGGTCAGCGATTTCGTGAACCTCACCATAGCGGGCGAAGTGCATGGCACGCCCTACTACATGAGCCCGGAACAGGCAGAGGGCCACGAGACCGACGAGCGCAGCGACCTCTACAGCTGCGGCGTCCTGCTCTATGAACTGCTGAGCGGTGAGAAACCCTTCCGCGGCGACTCCGTCCCGGCCATCCTGGACCAGCATGTCCACGCCCCGGTGCCTGCGCTGCCGCCCCCGTGGGCATCCCTCCAGCCGATTCTCGCCCGGCTGCTCGAGAAATCGCCGGAAGCGCGCTATCAGGATGTCGCCGGCGTCCGCAGCGACCTGCGCGCCACCGGCATCAGAACTCGTTGAACGGCAGCTCCTTGCCCCCGGCGCCGCGGCGCGGGAGCAGGAATTCCCCAAGCATCTCTTCCCGCGCCTCGTCGCTTTCCGCCTGCACCAGACGCCGGACTGTCCAGGGGTCGAGATGCCCGGCGAACACGGCGATGAAGTCGTACATGAAATCCCTGAGCACCGTTTCCCGGCGGAACCCGATCCAGGTCGTCACGCGCGGGAACAGTCCTGCCGCATCCAGTGCCACCAGAGCCGTGTCTTCCGGGTCGACGGCCATGGCCGCCACCACGCCCACGCCTATGCCAAGACGCACATAGGTCTTGATGACGTCGGCATCCCGCGCCGTGAATGCCACATCCGGCTCCAGCCCCTCACGCTCGAAGGCGCGACGGAAGGAGGACTCTCCCCTCTCGGAGAAGACGTAGGTCACCAGCGGGTACCTGGCGAGGTCATGCAGCGTCACCGGCCGATCGAGCTGGGTCAGTGGGTGGTCGGCAGGCACGAGAATCACCCGATCCCAGTGATAGCAGGGCAGGCGCAGCAGATTGGGAAACAGCGCCTCTCCGCCGGTGGCGATCACAAACTCCACGCGGTCGGCCTCGACCATGTCGGCGAGCTGCTCAGAGGTGCCCTGGTGCATGCTGAGCGAGACATCAGGGTAGTCGGCACGGAACTTGGCGATGGCAGGCGGCAGCACGTAGCGCGCCTGGGTGTGGGTGGTGCCGATGGACAGCACGCCGCGATTGTCCTTCTGGATGTTCTTGGCGATCCGCCGGATGTTCTCGACCTCGCGCATGATCACGGCGGCGCGCTCGATGACCTCGCGGCCCTCGACGGTGATTTCAGTGAGGCTCTTGCCGCGGCGGATGAACAGCTTCAGGCCGAGTTCGTCCTCGAGCGCGCGCAGCTGCTTGCTGACTGCCGGCTGTGAGGTGTGCAGACGCTCGGCCGCGGCCGTGATGTTCAGGCCGTTTTCGGCGACGGCGAGGGCGTAACGCAGCTGCTGGAGTTTCATGGGCGCAATTATCCGCCGTTGCGCGGCCGCGCGCCACGCACACGGCATCCTCGGCTGACAGGCGGCACCGGCGGGCAGGCCTCAGCGCTGCAGAATCGCCACGGCACTGACCCCGGGGGCGCCGTAAACATGCGAGTAGCCAACCCTCGGGCGCCCGGGCACCTGGCGCGGCCCGGCCATGCCCCGCAGCTGCAGCACGTTCTCGTAGATCTGACGCAGCCCGGAGGCGCCGATGGGCTCGCCGTTGGCCAGGCAGCCGCCGTCGGTGTTCACCGGCAGCCGACCGCCGATCTCGGTCTCCCCGTCCCGCAGCATGCGCTCCTGCTCGCCATCGGCACAGAACCCGTTCTCCGCCATGTGCATGATTTCGGCGCCTGATTCGGTGTCCTGGAGCTGGGCGATGTCGATGTCCTCCGGACCGACGCCTGCCGCCTCGAAGGCCGCGCGCGAGGCCGTCACCGACGGGCTCGGTGCCTGCGTCAGCGCCTGGCACGGACTGAACACCTCGAAGGAGCCGAAGTGGCGGGTGCGCATGGCCACAGCCTTGACGTAGATGGGCGTCCGCCCGAGACGGCGCACCAGGTCGCCCCGGCAGAGCACCAGCGCCACCGCCCCCTCACTCGGCGAGCAGAACATGAATTTCCTGAGCGGATGGCTGACCATCGGCGAGCCGGCGATCTCCTCGTAGGAGACCGGTCGGCGACGCCAGGCATGGGGATTGTGCTCGGCGTTGCGGAAGGCCTTCTCGGCCACCCGGATCAGCGCGTCCTCGGTGATGCCGTGGTCGTGCATGTATTTCTGGATCTTCATGGCGAAGAACTGGGTGGTCAGCGCCAGCCCCACCTCGCCGTACCACTGGCCGAGGCCCCAGTCGGCGGGATTGATCTCGAAGGCACCCCGCGGATGCTTGTCGAAGCCCACTGCCATGGCGATATCGTGCTCGCCGGAGCGGATCGCCGCGACGGCGGCGGCCAGTGCGCTGCCCCCGGTGGCGCAGCCGTTGGCCACGTTGATGAACGACAGACCGGTCAGCCCGAGGCGGTTGACCATGGTGTCGGCATTGCCCGCGCTGGTGCTGCCACCGAAGGCACACTGGATATCGCGCCACTGCAGGCCCGCGTCGGCCAGCGCTTCCCGCGCCGCGTGCACGCCCTGCTCCAGGCCGGAGACGCCCTCGGTACGTCCGAAACGGTGGATCCCGATGCCGATGATTGCCACCTCCATGATCAGCCCTCCCCGCATGGCGATGCCACGGGACGGAAGGCGAAAGTCATCACCTCGCGCCCCTCGGCATCTGTGTTCAGGGGCACGAAGGTCAGTTCCATCTCCATGCCGATGGAGAGCTGTTCCGGGTCGGCCACCGTCAACGGCGTCTCGACCCGGGTCTCGCCCGGCAGTTCGACATAGCCCACGCCATAGGGCCGGAACGCCTCCGGCGTGGCCGGGCCGGCGAAAGGGGGCTTGGGAGGGAAGGACTGGATGGTCCAGGTCCACAGGCGCCCGCGCGTACCCAGACGCCGCTGGACGATCTGATCGCTGCAGCAGGCCGGACAGCTCGTCTGCGCCGGGAAGACGATGGTGCCGCAGTCACGGCACTCGCTGCCCAGCAGGCGCGGTGCCTCGTCGGGCCAGGTGAACAGGGTCGGGTCGACCGGGACACGCTCGACGGACATGGCGTTCTCCCCCAGAAGGCCCGCGGATCGGAACCGGGGCCGGCAGTCATGAGCCTGCGCGCAACATAGCGGGCGCCGCCGCACGGAACAAGCCGTCCGACTGCGTTGTACCGAGACCAGGCACCGGCAAGCCCTGATTTACCCGCCAGGCGGACCCATGGGAGGCTCGCCCCACAACACCAGCACGGTCGCGTTCCACACCACATGCAGCGCGATCGCCGGGCTTACGCTGTCATGGCGGTCGCGGAACAGGCCGAACACCAGCGACGGCCCGAACACGAGGGTGGCATGCACGGCACCGCGCAGCGGCACATGGGCGAGCGAGAACACGACACTGGTCAGCAGGTTTGCCAGCGTCATTGGCCCGACTCGTGCGGCAGTGCGCCTGAGCAGCCAGGGTTGCAGCACCCCGCGAAAGACCAGTTCCTCGAGCACCGGATAGACCAGCGCAAACAGCAACAGCACCGGCCATGCGGGCCAGGTCCCCGGGTCAAACACCGGGCCGTATGCGGGCTCCGCCAGCACGCGGGCCGCGCACACGGCCACCACCCCGAGCCCGCAGGCGGTCCACCACCAGGGATCGCGCAGCCAGGCCGTCGTCATGGAGCTGTCATCGTTCTGTCACACGGCATTGTTACGGTTCAGGCGTTGGCAAATCACCACAAAGCGTCTTTTTCGCAACGAAATACCGGGCCCAGTATACGGGCGCGGCACGGTGGCGTTCCGGCCGGGGAGCCTCCTGCCGATCCACCTGCAGAACAACTCACCGTCGAAGCAAGGGGTCACCCATGAAGACATCGCGAACACTGGGGCTGGCGGTCGCCGCCCTGATGGGCAGCATGGCGGCCAGCGCGCCCGCGCTGGCGTCAGCGGAGACCGACCGGTTGATCGAGATCCTGGTCGCCAAGGGCATCCTCACCCAGCAGGAGGCCGAGGCCATCCGGGCCGAGGCGGCCGAGCCGCAGCCCTCGCCGCTGGAAACACCGGTACGCAGCGACGTGCAGTACGACCCGGTCGAGCCGTTCGAGGACGACGAGCCGGCGATTCGGGTCCGCCGCCTGGCCATCGACTCCTCGGATGGCCGGGATCGCTTCAGTATCCGTGGACGCCTGCAGTATGACCTCGAGCGTGTCGACTTCGGCAGCGACATCCAGAACGTCGCCCGCCAGGGCAACCCCTTCCCGAGTTATGGCAGCCGCTTCCGCCGCCTGCGTCTCGGCGCGCTGGGCATCATGCACAACGACTGGGAATGGCAGCTGGAAGTCGATTTCGCGGATAACGAGGTCGACCTCGCCAACGCCTATATCGCCTACCTGATGCCGCACGGCCGCCTGGCCTTCGGGCACTTCAAGGAACCGTTCGGGCTGGAGTACGCCACGAGTTCGCGGCGCATTACCTTCATGGAGCGCTCAGCCGCCTCGGACGCCTACAAGGTCAACCGTGAGCCGGGCATCATGTACGAGA
>SKYU01000158.1 GCA_007127715.1 Gammaproteobacteria bacterium
CACCGCCATGACTGCCCCACGCCGTTGTAGAAGCCGCACGGGCAGGCCTCCTCTGCGTCCTTGCCAACCAGAAGTTAAGCTACCACAGCGTCCCGCAACTGACATGACGGCATGGTGACGCGACGCCATGGGCGTTATCATCAGGATCTCGACGCACGCCCGGGGAGCCGCCCGGCAATCACGCAGGACCAGGAGCGACATCCATGACAGTCCATTCCACGCGAGCCGCCTGGCTGGCAGTGCTTTTTGCAGCGGTCGTGCTGGCGGGGTGCGGCCAGAGGGTGGATGACCCGACCCAGCAGCTGCCGCACGTGGTGCGTGGCATGGCCATCCAGGACGTGCAGCTGACCCTGTCCACAGGTTCGCGGGTGGTGGCCGAGCTTCTGGATGTCCGCGCGGGGATCGACGATGCGCCGGTGATCGCCCGGCAGGAGCTCTCCCCCGCGGGTCAGTCGCCGCTGCCTCTGGAACTTCGCTACCGGCCAGCCGAGGTCGATCCCGGGGTCCGCCTTGTGGTGCGTGTCACGGTCGAAGACCGGGGCGAGGTGTTTTTCGTCACTCCCGAACCGCTCCCGGAAGTCGATCGCCAGCAGTCCAGCGAGATCGTCGAGGTCAGGCTCGAGGCCACCGATGCGGCGCGGGCATTTCTGGAATCGGTGCCCGAGGAGTCGCCGGAGGACGCTTTGCCGGAGGTCCCGGAGTTCGAGAGCGAAGTCCCTGACGAGTTGATGGAAACCCCTCCGGACGAGCTGGACCTCGACGCTGTGCCTTGAGCGTGAAAAGCGACATCAGGTATACTGGGCGTTGCAGCTGGCGGTCGTCGGCTGCGGGCGCGGCGCTCTGGAGGGCGCGCGTCGGGGCGCCGGGTCTCTGAGGGTTACCTTGGGGGTCAGAGTCCCCGAGGGTTGCTGATGACAGGCCCCCGAGAGGGGCTTTTTTGTTGGTCGGGCGCGGAGCGCCGGGCAGCAGGCCATGGACAGCCGCCGGGGTGGTCCATGGGAGCGGTGGGCCTCGGGCCCACTTTTTTGTTTGGGAAGTATGGACAGGGTAGCCGTATCCAACGCCGAGATGCTGGAGCGAATCGAACCGCTGGTCGAGTCGCTGGGCTATGAACTGGTCGACGTCGAGTGCCGGATCGGCGGTCGGGACGGCGTGCTGAGGATTTTCATTGATGCTGCCGAAGGCATCACGCTGGATGACTGCGAGCGGGTGAGCCGCCAGGTCAGCGCCTGGCTGGATGTGGAAGATCCGATCCCCGGTCAGTACCGGCTGGAGATCTCATCGCCCGGTCTGGATCGCATCCTGAGGACGCCGGTCCATTTCGAGCGGTTCGTCGGCGAGGAGATCAAGGTCGAGCTCGCGCAGTCGCTGGAGGGCCGGCGGCGGTTTCGCGGTCGCCTCGAGGCGCTGGATGGTGAGGAGATCCTGGTGAACGTGGACGGTGTGGCCTGGCGCCTGCCGTTGAAGATGATCGAACAGGCCCGGCTGGTGCCGGTACTGGAATGACTGGATTTGGGGTCGTCGAGAGGCCCGGGGTGTCGCAGGCATGAACAAGGAAATCCTGATGGTGGTGGACGCCGTCTCCAACGAGAAGGGCGTCGAGAAGGAAGTGATCTTCGAAGCCATCGAGGCGGCGCTGGCGTCGGCCACCCGCAAGAAACACGGCGACGAAATCGACGTGCGGGTCGCCATCGATCGCCAGTCCGGTGATTACGAGACCTTCCGGCGCTGGACAGTCTTTGCCGACGACTCGACGGAGCTCGAGGTGCCGGATCGCGAGCTGCGGATGATCGACGCCGTCGATATTGATCCTGGCGCCGAGCCGGGCGGTTTTGTGGAAGTGCCGATGGAATCCGTGGAATTCGGGCGCATCGCCGCGCAGACCGCCAAGCAGGTGATCGTGCAGAAGGTGCGCGAGGCCGAACGCCGCCAGGTCGTGGAAGAATACGAGGACCGCGTCGGGTCGCTGGTCAGCGGACTGGTCAAACGGGTTGACCGTAACGGTATCTTCGTCGACCTGGGCGGCAATGCCGAGGGGTTCATTCCGCGGGAGCACATGATCATGCGCGAGCCGGTGCGCTCGCAGGATCGCATCAAGGCCTACCTGTTCGAGGTGCGCTCGGAGCCTCGCGGGCCCCAGCTGTTTCTGACCCGGACCGCCCCGGAGTTCCTCATCGAGCTGTTCAAGCTGGAAGTGCCGGAGGTTGGCCAGGGCTTGATCGAAATCCTGGCCGCCGCGCGGGATCCGGGCCTGCGGGCGAAGATCGCGGTGAAGAGCAATGACCGACGGATCGACCCCGTGGGGGCGTGTGTCGGCATGCGTGGGTCCCGGGTCCAGGCGGTCTCCAACGAACTGGCGGGTGAGCGCGTCGATATCATTCTGTGGGACGACAACCCGGCGCAATTCGTGATCAACGCAATGTCCCCGGCCGATGTGCTCTCCATCGTGGTCGATGAGGACGCCCACAGCATGGATGTGGCGGTCGACGAGGAAAAACTCTCCCAGGCCATCGGCCGCGGCGGACAGAACATCCGTCTGGCGAGCGAGCTGAGCGGTTGGGAACTCAACGTCATGACCGAAAAAGACGCTGAGGAGAAGAGTGATCGGGAAGCCCGCGAGCTGGTGGATTCGTTCATGCAGCAGCTCAACGTCGACGAGGAAGTGGCCATGATTCTCGCCCAGGAGGGATTCTCCACGGTCGAGGAGGTGGCCTATGTGCCGGCCAGCGAACTGGTCGCCGTCGAGGAGTTCGATGAAGAGATGGTCAACGAGCTGCGCTCACGTGCCCGCGACGTTCTCCTGACCCAGGCGATTGCCTCGGAAGAGCAGATGGACGAGGTGGAGCCCGCCGAGGATCTGCTGAGTCTCGAGGGGATGGATCGTGGCCTGGCGTTTGTGCTGGCCAGCCGCGGCATCGTCACGCGCGAGGATCTTGCCGAGCAGGCCGTGGATGATCTGCTGGAAATCGAGGAACTCGACGAGCAGCGCGCCGCCGACCTCATCATGAAGGCGCGTGCACACTGGTTCGAGGCTGAGGCCCAGGGATAAGGAGAGCGACTATGGCGGATGTGACAGTCGCGGAGTTTGCAGCGACCCTCAAGGTGCCGGTGGAAAAGCTGTTGAGTCAGCTCGATGAGGCCGGCATCAAGGTCCAGGGTGCCGAGGACCGTATTACCGACGACGCCAAGCTCGAACTGCTGAGCTACCTGCGTCGCAGTCACGGACGTGGCGAGCCCGAGATGGCCGCGCCGCGCAAGATCACCCTGAAGCGCAAGTCGCACAGCGAGCTGCGGGTCTCCGCGGACAAGGGCCGCGCCCGGACCGTCAACGTTGAGGTGCGCAAGAAGCGCACCTACGTGAAACGCGAGGCGCTGGAGGCCGAGGCTCGCGAGAAGCAGGAAGAACTCGAACAGCAGCGCCGTGCCGAACAGGCGGCCCGCGAGGCCGAGGAGCGTGCCGAGCGGGAGCGCCGTGAGGCCGAGGAGCGCGCGCGCCAGGAGGCAGAGGATGAAGCCCGCCGCCTGGCCGAGGAGGAGGAGGCCCGCCAGCGCGCGGCCGACGACGAGGCGCGCCGGCTGCTCGCAGAGCAGCAGGCCCGCGAGCAGGCAGAGCGCGAGCGCGAAAAGGAGCGGCGCAAGCGCGAGGCCGAGCGCGAGGCCCGCAATCGCGGCGCCAAGCAGGAACGCACGCTGCATGTCGCCGGTGACAAGTCGGGCAAGCGGCGCAAGCGCAAGCAGGCGCCCGAGCGTGGCCGCGGTGCGCGCGTCAGCGTGGAAGCGCGCCATGGCTTCGAGCGCCCGACCGCACCGGTGGTGCGCGAGGTGGAGGTGCCGGAGACCATCACAGTCTCCGAGCTGGCCCAGCGCATGGCCGTCAAGGGCACCGAAGTCATCAAGGTGCTGATGAACATGGGCGCCATGGTGACCATCAACCAGACCATCGACCAGGACACCGCGGTGCTGGTGGTCGAGGAGATGGGGCATACACCGAAGACCATGAGCGAGACCGCCCTCGAGGACGCCATCCTCGAAGAGGTCACGGCCGCGGTGGAAGGCGAACCGGAGCCCCGTCCCCCTGTCGTCACCATCATGGGTCATGTCGATCACGGCAAGACCTCGCTGCTCGATTTCATCCGGCGTACCCGGGTGGCGGCCGGCGAGGCGGGGGGTATTACCCAGCATGTCGGCGCGTATTCCGTCAGTACGGACAAGGGCAGGGTCACCTTCCTGGATACCCCGGGTCACGCGGCGTTCACGGCGATGCGCGCGCGTGGCGCGCAGGTGACCGACATCGTGGTGCTGGTGGTCGCCGCCAACGACGGCGTCATGCCCCAGACGGTCGAGGCGGTTGAGCATGCCAAGGCTGCCGGTGTGCCGATCATCGTGGCGGTCAACAAGATCGATCTCGAGGATGCCGATCCCGAGCGGGTGAAGAGCGGGCTGTCGCAGCATGGTGTCATTGCCGAGGACTGGGGTGGCGAGAACCTCTTCGTGAACGTCTCGGCCAAGAAGGGCACCGGTATCGACGAGCTGCTGGACTCGATCCTGCTGCAGGCCGAGGTGCTGGACCTGACGGCCGTGGCCAGGGGTGCTGCCCAGGGCGTGGTCGTCGAGTCGAGCCTGGAGAAGGGGCGCGGCGCGGTGGCCACCGTGCTGGTCCAGAGCGGAATCCTGAAAGTTGGCGATGCGCTTCTGGCCGGGCGTGAAACCGGTCGGGTGCGCGCAATGTTCGACGAGTCGGGTAAGCCTGTGAAGCAGGCGGGACCGTCCTCCCCGGTGGTGGTGCTTGGTCTGTCCGGCACGCCGCAGTCCGGTGATGAGGTGCTTGTCGTCGAGGATGAGCGCAAGGCCCGCGAAGTCGCCGAGTTCCGCCAGAGCCGGGACCGCGACGTCAAGCTGGCGCAGCAGCAGGCCGCCAAGCTGGAGGATGTCTTCAGCCAGATGGCCGAGGGCGAGTCGGCGGCGGTGCAGCTGATGATCAAGGCCGACGTGCACGGCAGTGCCGAGGCGCTGCGCGATGCCATGACCAAGCTCTCCAGCGACGAGGTGCGGGTCAAGGTCATTTCCGCCGGGGTGGGCGGTATCACCGAGTCCGATATCAACCTGGCGGCCGCCTCGCAGGCCATCGTCATCGGGTTCAATGTCCGTGCCGACGCCGCTGCGCGACAGGCCATCAAGGACACGGGTGTGGATGTGCGTTACTACAGCATCATCTACGAGGCCATCGATGAAGTGAAGGCCGCGATTTCGGGTCTGATGATGCCGGAAGTGCGTGAGAACATCGTCGGCCTGGCCCAGGTGCGGGAGGTGTTCCGGTCACCCAAGTTCGGTGATATCGCCGGCTGCATGGTGCTGGAGGGCTATGTGCGCCGCGCCCTGCCGATCCGCGTGCTCCGCGATAACGTGGTCATCTACGAAGGCGAGCTCGAGTCGCTGCGTCGCTTCAAGGACGATGTCACGGAAGTTCGCGCGGGGACCGAGTGTGGTATCGGTGTGCGCAACTATAACGATGTCCGTCCCGGCGACCAGATCGAGTGCTACGAGCGCGTCGAGGTGGCGCGCTCGTTGCAGTGATCGCGGCGCCTTCCGGTCGGGTGTGACGTGCAGCGCGAGTTCTCCCGCAGCCAGCGTGTCGAGCAGCAGATCCAGCGCACGCTCGGAGAGCTGCTGCTGCTCGAGGTCAAGGATCCCCGGGTGCAGGGCGTCAGCGTCAGTGCGGTCGAGGTCAGCCGTGACCTCGGCGTCGCTCAGGTGTGGATTTCCCTGCTTGATCCTGACGACGACCCGGAAGAGGCCTTGTCCGGGCTGCGGGCGGCCAGCGGTTTCCTGCGGGCCCAGGTCGGCAAGCGGCTGGGGCTGCGTCGGGTGCCTGAGCTGCGCTTCGGTCGCGATACCAGCATCCGGCGTGGCAGCGAAATCAGCCGGCTGATCGACGAGGCGCGCCGGCGCGACAGCGACGGCTGAGCGGTTCGGACGCATGCCCCGGCGACGGCGAGGCCGAGCACTCGACGCGATCCTGTTGCTGGACAAACCCCCGGGGATGAGTTCCAACCGAGCGCTGCAGCGTGCCCGGGCTGTCTTCGGTGCAGCAAAGGCGGGCCACACCGGCAGTCTGGACCCCCTGGCGACCGGCATGTTGCCGGTATGTTTCGGTCAGGCGACCAAACTCTGTGGCCTGCTGCTCGAGGCCTCGAAACGCTACACCTTCGAAGCGCAGCTCGGCGTCGCCACGGATACCGGCGATACCGAGGGGCAGGTGATCGAACACGCGCCCGTGCCGGACATCAGCCCGGCCATGCTCGCCGCGGCGCTGGCGCGGTTTCGCGGCAGTATCGAGCAGGTGCCACCCATGTACTCGGCCCTGAAGCACCAGGGCCGGCGACTGTATGCGCTGGCGCGGGCCGGGGAAACGGTGGAGCGTGCACCCCGACGGATCACCGTATACGCTCTGGAGGTGGTCTCCGGGCCCGATTCGGCCGGTCGGCTGCGCCTGTCGGTGCACTGCAGCAAGGGGACCTATGTGCGGACCCTGGGCGAGGACATCGCCCGGGCGCTCGGTACGGTGGCGCACCTCACCTCGCTTCGCCGTGACTGGGCGGAGCCCTTTGAAGCACTGTCCATGCATACACTGGCAGCGCTCGAGGGCATGGACGAGCTCTCGCGCGAGGCCTGCCTGCTGCCGGTGTCGCGAGGACTGCAGCACCTGGCGGCCGTGACTGTCGACCCCTTGGCCGCGGCGCGCCTGCTGGACGGGGTGACGGTCGCCGACCCCCGGCCGCCGGCGGAGCGGCAGGGCTCGCCGGCACGGCTCTGCGCCTGGGGCGCCGGCGGAGAGCTGCTGGGTCTGGTCGAGCCTACGCCCGATGGTGGGCTGGCACCGCGCAGGATGTTCCGTGACCTGGTGGAGCCGGGTTATTCGGGGGCTTGAGCTTGCCGTCTTGCGCGCGGTAAAATGCTTGGCTTGCATAGCTTCAAGCACACGTAGACACAGTTCCTGCCGGGGTTCCGGCAGTCGGAGACCACAAGGCCATGCCACTTAGCACCGAAGACAAGAGCAGCATCATTTCAGATCACCAGCGGGGTTCGAGCGATACCGGCTCCCCCGAGGTTCAGGTTGCGCTGCTCACGGCTCGGATCACTGAACTGACCCAGCACTTCGCGTCGCACAAGAAGGACCACCACTCCCGCCGCGGTCTGCTGCGGATGGTGAACCAGCGCCGCAAACTGCTCGATTACCTCAAGGCGAAGGATCAGGAGCGCTATCAGCAGCTGATCCAGCGCCTCGGCCTGCGTCGCTGAAGCGTACGCCCCCTGAAGCCGGCATCTGCCGGCTTCTTCGGTTTCGGGCACTCGTGACGTCCGATGGCCATAGACCCGATGATCATCCAGCTTGAAGCACGCCGCCAGCCTCCCACAGGGCCATGGCGGCGTGCGTTTTACCAGTTCCAACACAGGCAAACACAGTCAGGGATAGTGCAGTGACAGTAACGAGCAAGAGCTTTGAATACGGGGGCCACACCGTCACCATCGAAACCGGTGGAATCGCGCGACAGGCCGATGGTGCGGTGCTGGTACGGATGTCGGATACGGTCGTACTGGTCACGGCGGTCGGTCAGAAGGGCGCGGCGGCTGGCCGGGACTTCTTCCCGCTGACGGTCAACTACCAGGAGAAGACCTACGCCGCAGGGCGTATTCCCGGTGGTTTCTTCAAGCGCGAAGGACGCCCGAGCGAGAAGGAAACCCTGACGAGCCGGCTGATCGACCGCCCGATCCGGCCGCTGTTTCCCAAGGGCTTCTACAATGAGGTCCAGGTGATCGCGACCGTGATCTCCTTGAACCCGGATGTCGATCCCGATATCCCGTCACTGCTCGGCGCCTCGGCCGCGCTGGCCCTGTCCGGGCTGCCGTTTGCCGGTCCTATCGGCGCGGCCCGTGTGGGCTACATCAACGGCGACTATGCCCTGAACCCGACCTACAGCCAGCTCGAGCATTCCCAGCTGGATCTGGTCGTGGCCGGAACCGACCAGGCGGTGCTGATGGTCGAGTCCGAGGCCAAGGGGCTGCCCGAAGACGTCATGCTCGGCGCTGTGATGTTCGGTCACGAACAGATGCAGACGGCCATCGAAGCGATCAAGGCGCTGGCAGCCGAAGCGGGCAAGCCCGCGTGGGAATGGAGCGCACCGGCCGCCGACGAGACCCTTGCAGAGGCGGTCCGCGCCGCTGCCGAGGCCGGCCTGACCGAGGCCTATCAGATTTCCGACAAACAGGCGCGCTACAGCCGTGTCGGCGAGCTCCGTGCGGCCGTGGTCGAGCAGCTGGCTGGCGGTGACACGCCGCGCTTCGGCGCCGAGCAGGTGGCCGGCGCCTTCGGCAAGCTGGAGCGCCGGATCGTGCGTGAGCGCATCATCGCAGGGGAGCCGCGTATCGATGGTCGCGATACCCGTACCGTGCGCCCGATCGATGTCCAGGCCGGTCTGCTGCCGCGGACCCACGGCTCGGCACTGTTCACGCGTGGCGAGACGCAGGCGATCGTCGTCACCACGCTTGGCACCGGACGTGACGCCCAGATCATCGATGCGCTTGAAGGCGAACGGAAGGATCCGTTCATGCTCCACTACAACTTCCCACCGTACTGCGTCGGGGAGACCGGTTTCATCGGCTCGCCCAAGCGCCGTGAGATCGGTCATGGCCGGTTGGCCCGCCGGGGTATCCAGGCGGTCATGCCTACCGTCGACGAGTTTCCTTACGTGATCCGGGTGGTTTCCGAGATCACCGAGTCCAATGGCTCGAGCTCGATGGCCACGGTCTGCGGCACGAGTCTCTCGCTGATGGATGCTGGCGTCCCGATCAAGGCGCCGGTAGCGGGTGTGGCGATGGGTCTCGTGAAGGAAGGCGACCGTTTCGCGGTACTGACGGACATCCTCGGCGACGAGGATCATCTCGGCGACATGGATTTCAAGGTCGCCGGGACACAGGATGGCGTGACGGCGCTGCAGATGGACATCAAGATCGATGGCATTACGCGCGACATCATGAGCCAGGCGCTCGAGCAGGCTCGGGAAGGCCGACTGCATATCCTCGAGTGCATGAACCAGGTGCTTGCGCAGCCACGGGAGCAGATGTCTGACTGGGCCCCGACCATCATCACCATGCGTATCGATCCGGAAAAGATCCGCGACGTGATCGGCAAGGGTGGTGCAGTGATCCGCTCGATCACCGAGGAAACCGGCGCCAACATCGATATCGATAACGATGGCACCGTCAAGATCGCCTCAGTCGATGCCGCTTCCGGCCGAGAGGCCCGGCGTCGGATCGAACTGATCACGGCAGAGGTCGAGGTCGGCCAGGTCTACGAGGGCAAGGTCGCGCGGCTGATGGACTTCGGGGCCTTCGTGACGATCCTGCCCGGCAAGGACGGCCTGGTGCATATCTCCCAGATTTCCGATGAGCGTGTCGAGCGGGTGAGTGACACGCTTCAGGAAGGGCAGACCGTTCGTGTCAAGGTGCTGGAAGTGGATCGGCAGGGCCGCGTGCGCCTGTCAATGCGCGATATAGACTGACGTCTCCCTGGTGGGCGCCCCGAC
>SKYU01000032.1 GCA_007127715.1 Gammaproteobacteria bacterium
GCAGCGCGAGGCCTGCTCCGCGGATGTGTACGGACGTGGCGCGACCTGCGCGGCGGTCATCCGTTGCGGCGACCCCGCGAAGCTTGCCGAGGCTGTGCGCCTGGTCACGCGCAGCGGGTGTCACGTCCTCCCCCGAGGAGCCGGGCTGTCGTATACCGGCGGTTACCTGCCGATCGCCGAGCACAGCGTCATCGTGGATCTCGGGCCGATGAACCGCATCCTCGAGATCAACGCCGAGGACATGACCCTGACCGTGGAAGCCGGCGTGACCTGGCAGCAGATCCATGAGGCGCTGACGCCCCTGGGCCTGCGGTTGCCTTTTTTCGGGACGTTTTCCGGGGCCCGTGCCACCGTGGGTGGCGGTCTGTCCAACGGGGCGCTGTTCTTCGGGACCGCGCGGTACGGGACTGCGGCCGACGCGGTCCTGGGGCTTGAGGTGCTGCTCGCCGATGGCACCCGGCTGCGGACCGGGCAGGCGGGTTTTCGCCAGGCCAGCAAGAGCTTCTACCGCACCTGCGGCCCTGATCTGACCGGCCTGTTCCTGCACGACGCGGGCGCGTTCGGGATCAAGCTGCAGGCGAGCTTTCGACTGATCGAGGCACCCGCGGCCATCGGCTTCGCCTCGTTCGCATTCACCGATCGCGCCGGGGCCGCCCGTGCGCTGTCGGCCATCGCGCGGGCAGGGCTGGCCGAGGATGCCTACGTGTTCGATCCGCAGACCACCGCGCGGAACATGGCCGGCACTTCCACCCGTCAGGCGCTGGAGACCCTGCGCAGTGTGGCGCGCGGCCAGGGCGGCGTTTCAGGTGGCGGGCCGGGTGCGCGGGTCCGCGGTCTCGCGGCGGCGGCACGCATGGCGGCGGTGGGGCGGCGGGCCGTGCCGGCCGGCGCCTGGTCACTGCATGTCGTCTGCGCCGGTCGCAGTGCTGCGGCCCTGCGTGATGACCTCGCACGGTGCCGGCGCCTGGCTGCTGCGGAAGGTGGCCAGGAGATTGCCGATTCCGTGCCGAGGGCGGTACGCGCCTCGCTGTTCCCGAACCTCAATGCCATTCTCGGCCCGAATGGTGAGCGCTGGGCGGCCACCAACGCCAAGGTTGCGCACAGCGATGCCGCCAGCATGCTGTCGGCCGTGGACGAGGTGCTCGAGCCCTGGCAGCCTCGCATGTCCGAGCATGGCGTCACCACCAGCCTGGTGCTGATCGCCATCGGCAACCACGCCTTCAGTGTCGAGCCGGTGCTTCACTGGCGCGACGAATGGCTGCCCATCCACACCCGCACCGCGGAGCCGGAGCATCTGGCGCAACTGGCCACGCCGTCCGCCGACCCCGTGGCGCGCGCGATGGTGCATGAGATCCGTGCCGAACTGGTCGAGCTGTTCGCCCGGCATGGGGCAGCGTCGAATCAGCTGGGCAAGCTCTATCCCTACCTGGACGCGCTCGAGCCCGCCACGGCCGACCTCGTGGCCGGACTCAAGCAGCTGGTCGACCCTGCCGGGGCGATGAATCCGGGGGTGCTGGGGTTGCCGCGACCGTCAGCGTGACAGCGCCTCGTCGATGGCTGCCTGCAGGGCCGGGTCGTCAGGCGCTGTCCGCGACCCGAATTCGGCCACCAGCCGGCCCTGTCGATCGACCACGTACTTGTGAAAATTCCAGCGTGGGGCGCTGGCGCCCTGGCGCTGGAGTTCGGCGAACACCGGATTGATCTGGCCGCGCGCCACGGCGCTCGGCGCGAGCATCGGGAAACTCACCCCGTAATTGATGAAACAGACCTCGGCGGTGACCGCCTCGTCGTCGTCTTCCTGCTGGAAGTCGTTGGACGGGAAACCGAGGACCATCAGATCGTCGTCCTGGCGTGCCTGCCACAACGATTCCAGGCCGGCAAACTGGCCGGTGAAGCCACAGTAGCTTGCGGTGTTCACCACCAGCAGGGCGCGCCCGGCATAGTCGCACAGCGACAGCTGTCCACTGGAATGCAGCCGGGGCAGGGTGTGGGCAAGAATCTCGGGGCACTCACCGGACTCCGGAGCGGCCATGGCCGCTGCCGGTGTGGCGAGCAGGACGAGCGCGGCCAGCGCCGGCCATCTTCCAGTGAATCGTGTCATGGGCAGCCTCCAATCCGCCGGGGTCGAGACGACCCCGGGGAGTGTAGCGCAGCGGCTGCACGCCACGATACGCCCGCCATGGCGGCGGCGCGTCTAGAACGTGAAGTAGCGGACGCCCTCGCCGAGCATGTAGGCAGCCACGTCGGGGGGCATGGCCGTGGCAACGCCGTCGATCAGGTCTTCCGGTTCCCACTCGGTGTTGGGCAGGAAGATCGCGCAGACCTCCACCTTGACGCCATCGGCGATCAGTCCGCGCAGCAGCTGCTGTGGCGTGACGCCACGCGGCGCCAGGGGCGTGGCCTGGATGCCTTCGATGGCCAGTTCGCCGCCCGGGCCGCACAGCAGGACGCGCAGCTCGGCACCCTGGTCGTGCATCTGGCGTGACAGCACCATGGCCATGCCACGCGTCTGGTTGTCCTCGGCGGTGACAGTGACGAACACCTGGGGGGCGGCACTGACAGCTGCGGTCTCGGTGGCGTCAGCCCCGTTGGCGGGATCGGTGGCGGGAGACTCGTTGGCGCAGGCGCCCGTCGCGGCAAGCGCGAGACCTCCGAGAACGGCGAGCGCGGGAGACAGGACTCTGGGCATGTGGACAACTCCTGTGGTGGGGTCGGTTCGGATGGCGTCCGTGACTGCAGCGCGGGCACCGCAGTCTCGATGTGTGTCTCGCACTCTGCCGTCGCCTGTCCCAATCCCGCAACCCGTAGATGTCGCAATGGTCATCCGTGCATCCTGCAATGCGTGATCGCCCTGCGCACGGCGTCAGCCGTGCTTCGGGGCCAGCGGCTTGTCCGTGAACAGGTGATCGCGCAGTTCCTTGTCCATGACAGGATCCTTGCGCCGGATCCATTCCAGCGTCATGGCGGCATGCTCCTTTTCCTCATCACGGTTGTGGATCAGAACGCGCCTGAGTTCCGGGTCGGTACAGACGTCGATACGCTGGTTGTACCAGTCCACCGCTTCGAGCTCTTCCATCAGCGAAATGATGGCGCGATGCATCTCGCGGGTTTCGTCGCTGAGCAGTTCGTAGGGTTCGTGGTAGCCCTCGTTGGCCATGTTTGCGATTCTCCCGTGTCTGTTGGTCTCACGGCGCTGTGCCATCTTCAGCACAGCCCCGCACCATCATACCGCGCACTCCGGGCCTGCCGTGCGCGGCGCAGTCGTTTGCACCACCTGGGGGGCGCGGGTATATTGCGCGTCCATTTCGTGCTCACCTGGCGCTGCGCCGTCGCAGGGAGGACCTGTCGATGCACTCACTGGGCAGGCAGATCGTTGCCGAGTTCTATCACTGTGAAGAGGCCTGTCTGGCGGATTCCGGCTACATCGCCGAGGTCATGCAGCGCGCCGCCGAGGTGGCCGGTGCCACCATCGTCACGCAGACTTTCCACGAGTTCTCGCCTCACGGCGTCTCGGGTGTCGTGGTGATCGCCGAGAGTCACCTCTCGATCCACACCTGGCCGGAACACGGCTACGCGGCTGTCGACCTGTTCACCTGCGGCGAGACCGTCTCGCCCGAGATTGCCTTTGAACATCTTAAGAGCTGCCTCAAGGCGGGCCAGGTGTCGACCATGGAGCTTCACCGTGGTCAGCTCGAGATGATGGCCCCGGAACCCGCACCGGCCCCGGTGGCCACCGGCGGCACGGTGACTCCGCTGCGCCGGGCCGGTTCCGGCCCCGCGTGAAAGCCCTGGATCCTGCCTGGCGCGAGCGCTTCGATCCCTCGCGCTGGTTTCTGGAACCCTGCGAAGAGGCCGGTGCCCTGTTCGGTCTGGAATGCCAGGAGGTGTTGCTGGACGAGCGCACGCCATGGCAGCACCTGCAGGTGCTCGAGACCCGGCACTTCGGGCGCGTCATGGTGCTCGACGGCTTCCTGATGCTGACCGGGCGCGACAACTTCATCTACCACGAGATGCTGGTGCATCCTGCGCTGTGCAGTCACCCGCAGCCCCGCCGGGTGCTGGTGATCGGCGGCGGCGACTGCGGTTGCCTGCGCGAGGTGCTGCGCCATGATCAGGTCGAGCGTGCCGTGCAGGTCGAACTCGACGAACGGGTGACGCGGGCGTCGGAGCGGTTTTTCCCGGCGCTCTGCGAAGCCAACGACGACCCGCGTGCCGAGCTGGTGTTTGCCGATGGCATCGCCTTTGTCGCCGATGCGCCTGCCTGCGCTTTCGACGTGATCATCGTCGACTCCACCGACCCGATCGGCCAGGCCGCACGGCTGTTCGACCGCGCCTTCTACGGCCAGTGTCGGCGAGTGCTTGGTGAGACGGGTGTGCTCGTCGTGCAGAGCGAATCGCCGATGATTCATCTGGAGGTGCTGTCCGGAATTCGCGCGGAGCTCTCTGCAGCAGGTTTCCCGCAGGCGGCCACGCTGCAGTTTCCCCAGCCCAGTTATCCGTCGGGCTGGTGGAGCGCCACGCTTGCGGGCGGCAGCGTGGTCGATGCCCCGCCGCGGCCTGAGGCCGAGCGCCTGCCCACCCGCTACTACTCCCGCGGAATCCACGCCGCAGCCCGCGTCCTGCCGCCGTTCGTCGCCGAGGCGCTGCGGCGGGGTACGGACCTGAGCTGACCGGATGTTCCCGTCAGGCGGAGCCGGGCGTCGGCAGTCCGAGGATCGCCGTCGCGATGCCGAAGTAGATGATGACTCCGCCGGCATCTGCGATGGTCGCGACCAGCGGTGCGCTCGCAGTGGCCGGGTCCACACCGACGCGCTGCAGTACGAACGGCAGTGACATGCCGATCAGGCTGCCGAAGATGACCACCACCAGCATCGTCAGGGCGACCACGAAGGCCACCTCCGGGCCTCCCCTGAAGATCCCTATGCCCGATACGGCGAGCGCCATCGTGGCACCCAGCGCAATGGCGATCACCAGTTCCCGACCGAGCATGAAACCCCAGTCCTTCATCTCGACATCGCCGATGGCCAGTGCGCGCACCATCAGCGTGGCCGCCTGAGAGCCCGCGTTGCCGGCGCTGCCGATCAGCATCGGCAGAAAGAACACCAGAGCGACGTAGGCCGAGATGGTGTCCTCGAAATAGGCGATCCCGCCGCTGGAGAACAGCGCACCGAAGACCAGCAGGACCAGCCAGACAATGCGCTTGCGATACAGCGTGACCATGGGGGCGTCACGCACGTTCTCGTCCAGATCGCCGACAGCACCGATGCTGTGCATGTCTTCGGTCGCCTCTTCCTCCGCGATGTCCATCGCGTCGTCATAGGTGATGATGCCCAGCAGCCGGTTGTCCGCGTCCACGACGGGTACGGCCAGGACGTCGTACTTGGCGATATGTCGGGCGACCTCTTCCTGGTCACTGTCGACGGGGACGGCCAGTGGATTGGGCTCCACCAGCTCGGAGATCCGTCGTCCGGCGCGGGCGAAGATCAGGTTCTGCAGGCGAAGTGCGCCTACCAGATGTCCGGTGTCATCGGTCACGTATGCCCTGTAGATCGTCTCGCTGTCCGGCGCCTGCTCGCGCAGCGAATCCAGCGCCTCCTGCACGGTCATGTGCTCGCGGAGACTGACGAAGTCGGTGGTCATGATCGCGCCTGCCGTCTCTTCCGGGTAGGCGGTCAGGCGACGGATGTCCTCGCGCTCCTCGCGTTCCAGACGGCGAAGCAGCGCCTGCTGCGTGCGTTCCGGGAGTTCGGTGAACAGGTCGGCGCGCTCGTCTGCGTTCATCTCGGTGAACAGCTGGGCGAGCCTGTCTGTGGGCAGGTGTTCCGTAAGTGTCAGCTGGTCGTCGGCATCGAAGTAACCGAAGACCTCAGCCTGGCGGCCGACGGGCAGCAGGGCCAGTACCCTGAGAGCCTGCTCGACCGACCAGTCCGCGAGATGGGCGGCCAGGTCTGCAGGGTGCTGTTCCGCAAGAAATTCCAGCGCGTCCTGCGTATTGTCTTCCGTGAACCGGGTTTCGGCTGCGATGGCGAGCTGTTCGTAATCCATGGTCCAGACGCTCCGGGCGGCATCCGTGCTGTTCGGTGGCAGGCGACCGGTCGGCCGCAGCCTAGGGTAAAGCAAGCGGGCCGGATTTGCCCACAGAGCCAGCCCAGCACTTGCAGACCGTGGCAGGACTCGTTTAGGTTTCATGCATGATCGTCCGACTATGCTGCCTGCTCATGACTGTGGCGCTCGCATTGCCTTCCCCGGTAGTGCTCGCGGCAGCCCATGCCGGCGCCCCCGGCCAGGCTGCAGGGGCGGGCACGCCCGCCGACTGTCCCGGCCATATGGCGGCTGCATCCCATGTCGGCACAGAACATGGCAATCACACTCATGACGATGGCGCCGCGCACGCTGAACCCTGCTCCGAGGCCTGCCTCGTGGCCTGCGTGCTCGCGGGACAGGTGGGCGGCATGGCTGCTTCGGCTGAAGTGATTCCGTGTGCATGTACAGGTGAGCGTCCGCCCGCCAATGCCGTCCGCATGGTCGGGTCTGCCGGCGAAGGCCCCTTCCGACCTCCCAGGTTCCCCCTGGCGCACTGACCTGCGGCCCTCGTGGCCGCTTCCCCACCGACCTGTCAGTGAGGCGCGCCCTGCGGCCGCCCGGGAGGTTTTCCATGCATACCCCGACACCTGCGGGGACGGCGGCAGTGGCGCTGACCCTGTCGCTGCTGCTGACGGCCTGCGCCAGCGTGCCGCAGCAGACCCTTGAACAGCGCCTGTCCGACTCGGTTGCAGAGCGGACCGGCCACACGCTGGCCCGGATTGACGCCGCGGCTGTCGAGGCGCGGCTCTCGGCGCTTCTGGCCACGCCACTCGATCGCGATACCGCCCTGCGTGTCGCGTTGACCGCCAACCCGATGTTCCAGGCTGAGTTCGCGACCCTCGGCGTGGCCGCGGCCGACTATCACGCGGCTCTGGTGCTACCCAATCCCGTGCTGGAGGCCGAGCTCCTTCGGCCCAGCGGGGGCGGGCGGCCGGCGTGGGATTTTGGCCTGACCCAGTCGGTCATGGCTTTGCTGACCCGACCAACCCGTCGCGCCATTGCCGAATCCACGTTGGCAGCGCGTGAGAGCGAGGCGCTCGAGCGCGTGCTGGCGTCCATGCTGGCCGTCGAGCATGCGTGGGTCGACGCCGTGGCCGATGCCGAGATCGCTGCCGTGCTGGCGACCGCCGTGGAGGTCACGGCAGCGGGTGTCGATACCGCCGAGGCGCTGTATGAGGTCGGTAACCTGCCGCGTATTCACCTGGTCCGGGAACAGCGGCTCGATGCACATACCCGGCTGCGTGCCGCGCGTGCCCAGGCACAGGCCTATGCGAGTCGCGAGGCATTGGTCCGCCTGTTGGGGCTGCGCGAACACGGTGCGCACGTGGCCTTGCCGGAACGCCTGCCTCCGCCGCCGACGCCGCCGGCCGGGCTGGACGACCTCGAGCGCCAGGCCCTGGCCAGCAGTCTTGAGCTCGCGGCGCGCGAGGCCGAGGTGGTGGCGGCGGCACGGGCTGCCCGGCTGGCGGAGGGGACGGCGCTGCTGCCGCATCTGGAACTCGGATTCAAGGCCGAGCGGGAACGCAGTGGCGACTGGGAGCTGGGGCCGGCGGTGGAATTCGCGCTGCCGGTGTTCGACCAGGGACAGGGCCACACCACACGGTCGCTGGCCGTGCTCGAGCAGCATCGCGCGGCCTGGTGGCAGTCGGCCGTGGTGCTGCGCTCGCAGGTGCGTGTCGCCAGCCGTGAGCTCGAGTGGGCCGAGCGCGACGCGACGCTGGCGCAGGAGACGCTGCTGCCGCTGGCGGGCGAACTTCTCGAGCTCACCGTCCGTGACTGGAACGCCATGCTGGCCGGACCCTTCGAATTGCTGGAAGCGCGGCGTGGTCAGCTCGACATGGCCGTGGAGACCCTGGAAGCCCGCCGCCGACACTGGCAGGCACTGCTCGACGTCGAGCAGCTCATGCGCGGCGCGCGGCCGGCGGGGTCCGCCATTCAACCGTCAAACGAACCTGTGGCCGGCGGTCGCGGGAAGGGGCATTGAACATGAAACGTCGCAGCTTTCTTGGAGGGGCCACCCTGGGCACTGCCGCCGTGATGGCTGCTGGACCCGCTGGGGCGGGGCAGCAGGAGACGCGCTGGCGGGAGAGTTACGGTGGGTGGGAGGTGGAGCCCCTGTCGCCCGGACAGCCGGGCCGGGATTACACACCGGTGATCACGCCCGACGGTGAGGCGCTGCCATTTCGAATCGTCGATGGCGTGAAGGTGTTCCACCTCGTCGCCGAGGAGGTGGAACACGAGTTCGTTGCGGGGCTTGGCGCGCGCTGCTGGGGATTCAACGGCAGGGTTCACGGGCCGACCATCGAGGCGGTCGAGGGCGATCGTGTACGGATCTATGTCACCAACCGGCTGCCCGCAGCAACCAGCATCCACTGGCACGGCGCCCATCTGCCCTGCGGCATGGATGGCGTCAGCGGCCTGACCCAGCGGGCGATTCCTCCCGGAGAGACGTTCCGGTACGAGTGGACGCTGCGCCAGCACGGCACGCTGATGTATCACTCCCACCATGATGAAATGACGCAGATGGCGCTGGGCATGATGGGGCTGTTCGTCATTCACCCGCGCGCACCGCGCGACGACGATCGCGTCGACCGTGATTTCGCCCTGCTGCTCTCGGAGTGGAGTATCCGGCCCGGCACGGCGCGTCCGGATCCCAACGAGATGGTCGATTTCAACGTGCTGACCATCAATGCACGCGCATGGCCGGGGACGTCGCCGCTGGTGGCCCGCACCGGGCAGCGGGTGCGCATCCGGATCGCCAACCTCAGTGCCATGCACCACCACCCGTTCCATGTGCACGGGCATTATTTCCGCGTGGCGGAAACCGACGGGGGAGCGATCCCGGCGGCGGGTCAATGGCCGGAGACCACGGTGCTGGTACCGACCGGCAGCAGTCGGACCATCGAGTTCATTGCCGACAATCCCGGCGATTGGGCCATGCATTGCCACATGACCCATCACGTGATGAACCAGATGGGCCATCATGTCCCGAACATGATCGGTGTGGACGCAGCCCGACTGGACGCACGGTTGAAGCCACTGGTGCCTGGCTATATGACCATGGGTCATGATGGCATGGCCGAGCATGGTCAGCACGTGGCCCATGGCATGCCCGTGCCGGACAACAGCATCCCGATGGTGGGTGGCGACGGCCCGTTCGGTTACGTGACGATGGGCGGCATGTTCACCGTGCTGAAGGTGCGCGACGGGATCGAGCGCTACGAGGATCCGGGCTGGTACCGGCACCCGCCGGGGACGGTGGCCGAGCCGGCGAGCGAGGCCGCGCTGTCACGCGATGGCATCACGCTGCCGGAGGACCTGCCGCACGCCCGGCCCGGGCAGCATGATCCACACCAGCATCACCACGGCCACGAGCATCAGCATGAACACGGCCACGGCCACGAGCATGAACACAAGCATGAACACGAGCATGAACACGAGCATGAACACGAGCATGAACACGAGCA
>SKYU01000210.1 GCA_007127715.1 Gammaproteobacteria bacterium
GCCGCCGGGGGGATGCCCGCGCCGCGCGCGACGCGCTGCTCTCGTGGGGGCGGGTACAGTGGCCGGACGCGCCACCGCGTGCCGTCGGTGCGCTGGCCGAACGCCTGCCACCAGGGCTTGGCGGCCCGGTGCAGACCCTCTCCCGCGCGCTGTATGCCGGAGATCCGGATTCCTGGCAGGGTGAGGACCTCGCGGCGGTTCTGGAGGCGTTGCAGCGTCTGCCGCCGGCGCGCGGACGCCCCGCTGAGGCGTCGGGCGCGACGCTGCCCCCGCTGTGGCCCCGCCACCGCGGCTGATGAGTGATCACGAATCTGCGAGCCGGATCCCGCCGTACCCCGCCAGTGAACCGCAGAATATGGCGCCTGCTGCCGTGCGGCCGTGGTGGCATGGGGCCGCTCGGGCACTGTCCGTGAACCGGCCGGGCGGCATCCGATCTATACTATTCTGTCAAGTCCTGTCCCGAGGCCTCGAGCGCAGGCCTCAAGAGAACGGTAAACAATGAAAACGAGCAGGGGCAACATCCTGTTGCGGGTGGTCGCCGGCCTGGGCCTGATCGCCCTTGGCGTGGCCTTCAGCCTGTGGCTGAACCGTGACCAGGATATCCATGGCCCGCCCGGTCCGCGCGCCGGCGCGCCAATGGTGATCACCGAGCCGGTGCGCGTGCAGGCGATGGCGCGTGAGATCGAAGCCCTGGGTACCTCCAGTGCGAGCGAGTCTGTCACCATCACCCCCCGGGTGACCGGGCGGGTGCAGCGGATCAACTTCCGTGAGGGCGAGGCCGTCAGCCGCGGCCAGGTGCTGGTGGAGCTCGAAGCCAACGAACAGCGTGCTGCCCTGGCGGAGGCCGAGGCGAATCTGGTGGAGAGCCGCAACCAGCTGCGTCGCGCCGCGTCGCTGTTCGAGCAGCGGGTGATTTCCCAGTCCCAGCTCGACGAGCTCGAATCCCGCGTACGTGCCGACGAGGCCCGCGTCGCAGCCGCCCAGGCGCGGCTGGCGGATTTCCTGATCCGGGCGCCGTTCGACGGGCGCGTCGGGCTGCGTCGGATCAGCGTCGGCAGCCTGGTCGGACCCAGCGACCACATCACCACGCTCGATGACACGCGCGTCATCAAGCTCGATTTTGCCGTCCCCGAGACATTCCTGGCGGATGTCGAGGTGGGCCTCGAGATCACTGCCGAGAGCGTGGCCTTTCCGGCCCAGCCCTTCCATGGCACGGTCGAGAGCATCGACAGCCGTATCGACCCGATCACCCGCTCGGTGACCGTGCGCGCCGCGGTGCCGAATCCGGACGGGCGGTTGCGGCCTGGCATGTTCTTCAGCGTGCAGCTCTCGCAGATGGAGCGCCAGGCCACGCTCATCCCCGAGGCGGCGCTGGTCCCGGTCCAGAATCGACAGTTCGTGTTCGTGATCCGCGACGGTGTCGCCGAGCGCCGCGAAGTCATCACGGGGCGACGCCGGCCAGGGATCGTCGAGGTGGTCCAGGGCCTGGAAGCCGGTGAGGATGTGGTGGTGGAAGGTGTCCAGAAGGTGCGCCCGGGCGGACCGGTGCGGGCGCTGGCGGCCACCTCGCTGCCTGACGGCGAGTCGCTGACGCCGTGATCCTCTCCGAGACGTCGATCAAGCGGCCCGTGTTCGCCACGGTGATCAGCCTGCTGCTGGTCATCCTGGGTGTCATGTCCTATGACCGGCTGCCGGTCCGGGAGTACCCGGACATCGATCCACCCATCGTCTCGATCTCGACCGACTATCGTGGTGCATCGGCCGACATCATCGAGACCCGGGTCACCCAGGTGCTCGAAGACGCCGTGGCGGGTATCGATGGCGTGCGACGCATCACCTCGACGAGTCGTGACGAACGCTCCAGCATCACCATCGAGTTCAACCTGACCCGTGACGTCGACGCCGCCGCGAACGACGTACGCGATCGTATTGGACGCGTGGTCGGGCGCCTGCCCGACGAGGTCGACCAGCCGCGCATCGCCAAGCAGGACAGCGATGCCGACCCGGTGATGTGGCTCAACCTGTCCAGTGATCGGATGAGCGTGCTCGAGCTGACGGACTATGCCGAGCGGGTGCTCATCGACCGGTTGTCGGTGGTGGACGGCGTGGCCCAGATCAACCTCGGGGGCGCCCGGCGCTTTGCCATGCGCATCTGGCTGGATCGCCGGGCGCTTGCCGCACGCGGCCTGACCGTCGAGGACGTCGAACAGGCGCTGCGCCAGGAAAACGTCGAGCTGCCGGCGGGACGGTTGGAATCCCTGGAGCGCGAGTTCACGCTCCGCACCCAGACCGGCCTCGTGACCGAGCAGGATTTCCGGGCGCTGGTCATCGGCCGGGGTGCCGACGGATTCCTGGTGCGTCTGGGCGAAGTCGCCGACGTCATGCTGGACGCCGAGAACTTCCGCAGCACCTCGCGCAGCAACGGAGTTGCCGGAATCAGCATGGGCATCGTCCAACAGTCCAAGGCCAACACGGTGGAGATCTCCGCGCGGGTCCGCGAGGTCATGGAGCAGATCCGTCCGACGCTGCCCGATGGCATGCAGATCGACGTCAACAACGACCGGGCCATTTTCATCAACGAGTCCCGCAAGGAAGTGTTCCGGGCCATCGCCTTCGCGCTGGCACTGGTGCTGATCGTCATCTACCTGTTTCTCGGCAACCTGCGTGCGCTGCTGGTGCCGGCCGCGGTCATTCCGGTGTCACTGATCGCCACCTTCAGCGTGCTGTACGCCTTCGGCTTTTCCATCAACGTGCTGACCCTGCTCGGGCTGGTGCTGGCGATCGGACTGGTGGTGGACGACACCATCGTGGTGCTCGAGAACATCTATCGACGTATCGAGGGCGGGCAGCAGCCGCTGCTGGCTGCACTGGATGGCAGCCGCGAGATCGGTTTTGCAGTGATTGCCACGACGCTGGTGCTGGTCGCGGTGTTCGTGCCGCTGTCGTTCATGGAAGGCAATATCGGCCGGCTGTTCGGTGAGTTCGGCATTGCCCTGGCGGCGGCGGTGATCTTCTCCAGCCTGGTGGCGCTGACCCTGGTGCCGATGCTGTGCTCGAAGCTTTTCAGCAGCGCCGGGACGCGTCGCGGCTTCACGCATGTCGTCGACAGTGGCTTCCGTCGCCTTGGCGAAGTGTACAAGCGGGTGCTCAGAAGTGTGGTGACTGCACCCTGGGTGGTTGCGGCCGGCGGGCTTGCCACCGCGATCGTTGCGGTGGGCCTGCTTGGTGCCCTGCCCTCGGAATATGCGCCCGACGAGGATCGTGGCGTGATCGTGCTCAGGCTCGAAGCGCCGGAGGGCGCGAGTTTCGAGTACACCGACAGCTACACCCGGCGCATGGAAGAAGTGGTCATGCGCTACATCGAGTCCGGAGAGGTCCAGCGCATGCTGGCCCGCGTGCCCTCGGGATGGGCGGGGACGGGTGAGGTCAACAACTCCTTCGCGTGGCTGATGCTGGCGCACTGGAACGACCGCAATCGCAGCTCGGCGGAGATCGCCGATGAACTGGCAGCCGAACTGGCCGATCTTCCAGGCGTGACGGTCCGCGCGTTCCGCCCGCGCAGCCTCGGGGTCCGCGGCAACGTCAGGCCGCTGAGTTTCGTGCTCAGTGGTGGCAGCTACGAGGAGATCGCGCAGTGGCGTGACCTCGTGTTCGAGCGAATTCAGGACAACCCCGGGATCATCGGGCCGATGTCCGACTACGACGAGACCAAGCCCCAGATCAGCGTCATGGTCGACCGCAACCGGGCGGCCGATCTTGGCGTATCGCTGGCGACGGTCGGGCGGACCCTGGAAACCGCGCTGGGTTCACGCGTGGTCACGACGTTCACCCGGGAGGGCCAGGAGTACAACGTGATCCTCCAGGCCCGGGAGGAGGATCGCGCCTCGCCGACGGATCTCTACAACCTCCATGTGCGCTCCTCCCGCAGCGGCGAGCTCATCCCGCTGTCCAACCTGGTCCGTACCGAGGAGCGCGCGGGTGCTTCGCGGCTGAATCGCGTCGACCGCCTGCGTTCGATCTCGGTGAACGCCGGACTGGCCGACGGTTATGCCCTTGGCGATGCCATCGCCTTCATCGAGCAGGTGGTCGCCGAGGAGCTGCCCTCCACGGCGGTGCTGTCCTGGAGCGGTGTTTCGCTGGAGTTCAAGGAAAGCGGACAGTCGCTGTATTTCACCTTCGTGCTGGCGTTGCTGATCGTGTTCCTCGTGCTGGCCGCGCAGTTCGAGAGCTTCCGGCATCCGTTCATCATCATGACCACCGTGCCCCTGGCGCTGACCGGCGGACTGCTGGGCCTGTGGCTGGCTGGCGGCTCGCTCAATGTCTTCTCGCAGATCGGCGCGGTCATCCTGGTCGGGCTGGCTGCCAAGAACGGCGTACTGATCGTCGAGTTCGCCAACCAGTTGCGTGACCGGGGCATGGAATTTCTCGACGCCATCGTGGAGGCCGCAGCCGTGCGCCTGCGGCCGGTCGTCATGACCAGCATGTGTACGGCCTTCGGGGCCGTGCCGCTCATCCTGGCGACCGGTGCCGGCACGGAAACCCGCCAGCCCCTGGGGGTGGTCATCTTCTCCGGGGTGCTGCTGTCGATGGTGCTGACCCTGTTCGTGGTGCCGGCGTTCTATGCGCTGTTCGCCCGCAACACCAAGACGCCCGATCACGTCAGCCGCAGGATTCGCGAACTCCAGGGTGGGATGCAGCCGAGCGGTCAGGCGTGATGTCCGTTCCGTGACAGCCCCTCACCTGGGCGTGCTGCTGGGCATCAACCTGATCTTCGGCTTCAACCTGATCGCCAGCAAATACGGCATGGGGCAGCTGCCTCCGCTGTTTTTCACCGCGCTTCGCTTTGCGCTGGTCGCTGCCGTGCTCTGGCCCCTGCTGCGCCTGCCGCGACCGCAGCTGGGGCTCATTCTTCAGGTGGCCCTGGCGGTCGGGGTGCTGCACTTCGGGCTGATGTACCTCGGTCTGGCGCTGGCCGACGATGTCTCCACCGTGGCCATCGCGTTACAGATGGTGGTGCCTTTCACCACGCTGCTCAGCATCGTCATGCTGGGCGAGCGGGTCGGCTGGCGCCGCACGCTGGGTATGGCGCTCGCCTTCGGCGGGGTGATGCTGATCGCCTTTGATCCGCGGGTGATGGGGTATCTCGGTGCCCTGGTGCTGGTGCTGCTCGGCGGGCTCGCCATGGCTTTCGGCACCATCCTGATGAAACGGCTGTCCGGGGTGAAACCGCTGGAGCTGCAGGCCTGGATTGGCGTGGTCGGCGCCCCCGCCCTGCTGCTGGTGTCGCTGGTCGTCGAGCGTGGACAGCTCGAGGCGGCGCGCTCGGCCGCGCCCCTGGTATGGCTGGCCGTGGCGTTTTCAGCACTCGGCGCAAGCGTGATCGCCCACGGCGCCCTCTACTGGCTGATCCAGCGCTACGAAGTCTCGTTGATCTCTCCGTTGATGCTGCTGTCGACGGTTTTTTCCGTAGTCTTTGGCGTGTGGCTGATGGGGGATGTGCTGACGCCAGCCATCCTCCTGGGGGGTGTGGCCACCCTGGCCGGGGTGGCCGTCATCGCGGTTCGCAGCGGCGGCCGTGTAAAACGTGATCCACTAGACACCCTCGCGCCATCACGACGGCTAGACTGAACGTCCGCTGCCGGAAGCCTGGGCTGCTTCAGGGCGGCGCATGCGCGTTATGCGGGGGCGGCGGTCCGGATGATATTCCCCTCACTCGACAGTGATGCCAGCGGTTCGCCGTTCGGGCGCCAGTTGCGCGACGGCTTCAACACGCTGCGTTTCGAACCGGGCCTCGAAAAGGATTTCCGCGACTACTACCTCGAGTTCTCGCGTGTGCGCGTGCAGATTGCCGTGGGCGCGGCGCTGGCGCTGATGCTGGTGCTGGTCGGATTCGATTACGTCATCTCTGGCGAGGAGGGCGAGGGCGCGGTTCGCAATGTCGTGCGACTGGCCCTGCTGCTGCCGATGCTCGGCCTGGGTATCCTGACGCTGCTTCATCCGGATCTGCGAAGTCGTCAGCAGACGCTGTTTGGCGTGGGCGCGACCGCCTTCGGCTGTGTCTCGAGCTATATCGCGGTCACCGCCGGTGTGGACGGGGCGACGCACCTGTTCGGTGCCTCGGTGCTGCTGGTCATGTTCATCAACCTGTTTCTCGGCCTGCTGTTCCACACGGCGCTGTTTGCCAGTGGCTCGGTGGCGCTCTCATACATCGCCATGGGCGCGTTGTTCGGTCTGCCCGGCGAGGTCCTGTTCTACCAGACCATGGTTCTGATCGCGGCGGTCGCCATCGGGGGTGTCGGGGTCTATACCTTTGAGCACGCGGTGCGCCGGGGCTATCTCGAATCGCGAATGCTCTCGGAACTGGCGCAGCGCGACGGACTCACCGGGCTCTACAACCGCCGGCTGTTCGACGACCAGGTGAGCCGTATCTGGCGCCAGGCGCGGCGTGAGCGCTCACCGGTGCAGATCATCCTGATCGATATCGACTACTTCAAGGTGTTCAACGACCTGTACGGACACCAGGCCGGCGATGACTGCCTGCGCAAGGTGGCAGAGACGCTGAACGCCGCAGCCAAGCGGCCGCTGGATCTCTGTGCGCGTTACGGTGGCGAGGAGTTCGTACTGGTGCTGAGCGATCCGCCGCGCGACTACGCCGAGACCCTCCCGGAGCGCCTGCGCCGTCAGGTGGCTGCACTCGGCGTGCCGCACGAGGGTTCGCCCGTGGCGAATGTCGTGACCGTCAGCATCGGCGTGGCGATGGTCACGCCCGGGGAAGGCCGCAGTCTGGCGGGCGCGGTGCAGATGGCCGACGAGGCGCTCTACCAGGCCAAGGAAGAGGGACGCAACCGCGTGATCTTCCGCGAGGCGTTCTCCAGCATCACCACCGGGTCTTTCCGGGCGGGCCGCCGCAGGGCCAGCGACGCCGCCTGAGCCGGTCTGATCCACGCCGGCTCAGGTTCGGGCACACCCTCAGGTTCTGATGCCCCGGGGTACGTCGCCGGTGAACGGGCTCACTGCATCTATCAGCCAGCAGTTCTCGCAGCCGGGCGCGGCCTGCCGACGCAGCAGATACAGATACTGAACGCGCCGACCGTCCGCCGCGGTGATCTCCACCGGGATGCCCACGTGGCCCGGCAGCGCTTCCTCCGGGCCGACGTGAGCGTCGCGGTGGCCGATCAGTGGCCCGTAGAGCGGACCGGCCAGCAGCTGTCGAAAGCCCTCCGCCTCGCCGATGCCGGCGCGGTTGCCGGGGGAGGCGAAGCGCAGGGCGACGGCCAGCGCTTCGTCGTCGCCGCGGCTCAGGGCGGCAAGCTGCAGGCTGACCACGTCCCGGGCGCTGAGCTCGGGGGAGGGCCGTGGTCCGGCGACATCGCGGGTGACGTCCGCGCAGCCCCCGGTCGCTGCCACGAGCGCGCCGGCCGCCAGCGCCAGCAGCAGGGCCGCAAGTCGGGGCGGGCGGCCGACGGGCATCACCAGTGGCCGGTGTTGGGCATGGACGCCCACGGCTCCCGGACCGGCAGGGCCGCGCCGGCCTGAAGCAATTCGATGGAGATGTTGTCCGGCGAGCGGATGAATGCCATCCGACCATCGCGCGGCGGACGGTTGAGCGTGATGCCGGCCTGCATCAGTCGCTGGCAGGTGGCATAGATGTCCTCGACCTCGTAGGCGACGTGACCGAAATTGCGACCCTCGCCATAGCCGGACTCATCCCAGTTCCAGGTCAGTTCGAGCGGGCAGTCCTCCTGCCCGGGGGGCGCGACGAACACCAGTGTGAACCTGCCCTGTTCGCTGTCGTGGCGGCGAACCTCGCGCAGGCCGAGTGTGTCGCAGTAGAACGCCAGAGATTCCTCGAGGTCGCTGACGCGAACCATGGTGTGGAGGTATTTCATCGATTCCATCCGGCTGCGTGGCCGGCCGTTACGGGCCTACGCTAGACTCTAGCGCATCCCAGGAGGTCTCACCATGTCCCGCCGTGCCGCCCCTCGACATGCCCTGCGCGTGCTGTCGCTCGATCTCGACGATACGCTGTGGGACGTCGCGCCGGTGATCCAGGGCGCCGAGCAGGCGCTGCGCGACTGGCTGGGACAACACTGTCCGCGGGTCACGGCGCGGTATTCACCGCATGGGATGCGGGCGCTGCGCGACCGGCTCAATCGAGAGCATCCGGAGCGGGCGCATGATCTCAGCTGGATGCGCGTGCGAACGCTGCAGATCGCGCTCGAGGACTGTGGATATGCGCTGTCCCTGGCTGAGGACGCTTTCGAGGTCTTTCTCGCCGCGCGAAACCGGGTGTCGCTGCACCCGGACGTACTGCCCGCGCTCGATGCACTCAAGCGCCGTTATACGCTTGTCGCCCTGACCAATGGCAACGCCGACCTCGAGCGTATCGGCCTGGATCGCTATTTCAACCATTACCTCAGTGCGCGTGGGGTCGGCGCGGCCAAGCCCGATCTGCGCATGTTCGAAGCCGTGGGTGAAGCCACCGGTCACGCCCCCTCGGAGGTGCTGCATGTCGGTGACGACCCGGTGCGCGACGTCGTGGGTGCCGCCCGCGCCGGCATGGTCACCGCCTGGGTCAACCGCCGTGGCGACCCCTGGCCGGGGGACCATCCGCCGCCGGACACGCGGGTGGGGGATCTGCTGGCGTTGACCGGCTGGCTGTTCAGGGCGGCGTCGCAGGCGCGCTGAAGGTTACGTCTATGCGCCGGTTACGTGCCCGGCCCTCGGCGGTCTCGTCGGTGGCGATCGGGCGTGCCGAGCCGAGCCCGACCCCGCGCAGCCGGGCACGCGGGAGGCCGTAGCGCTCGGCGAGATGCTCCACCACCGCGTCCGCGCGCTCCTGGGACAACCTCAGGTTCAGCTGTGCGCTGCCGCGGGCGTCGGTGTGACCCTCGACGGTGAAGCGGGCCTGCGGAAAGATGTTGGCCGCCTCGGCGAGGCGGGAGAGCAGTGACTGGGCGTCGCTGTCGAGGGCGGCGCTGCCGGTCGCGAAATTGAGCCCGACCAGGCGGATGATCACCTGGTCGCCTTCGCGCAGAACAAGGGCGTCCTCGCGGTCGAACAGGGCCTCGAGCCGCGCGAACTGCGCGCGGACCTGCGTCTGCGCCTCCAGCGCCATGATCAGTTCGGAGCGTTCCCGGGCCACGCCTCCCAGCTGGCGATCGAGTTCACGCAGTTCCTCGTCCATCGCCAGCACGCGCTGGTTGGCGGCGGCGAGCTCGGCTTCTGTGCGCTGCAACCGCGCCTCGAGAGCCTCGAGGTGATCGATCAGGGCCTCGCCCAGTGCGGCCGGATCGCCGGCCTCGGCGGCGTCCAGCCCGGCTTCGCGGGCCACCGCGCGCAGCGGCGCCTCGC
>SKYU01000010.1 GCA_007127715.1 Gammaproteobacteria bacterium
CAATGGCGGCGACCCCGGGCACCTCGGGCCCGGCACCGACTACCTGGCGGCCTGCGATACCGAGCGCTCGCGCTCGGAGGAGCATGATCCCGCGATGATGAGCGTGGCGGCCATCGTCGGCACCCTTGGCGATGTGCTGGCGGGTCGCCTGCCGCAGACGGTCTGCGAGTATCCGTGCCATTCGTCCCACGCCCAGCGGTGGTTCCTGATGCGCGCGCGGGCGTTCGAAAGCCAAGGCCAGCGCCGGGTGCTGGTGACGCACACGGACATCACGGCCTCGCGCCGTCACTGGGACCGGCGGCGGGCGCACCTGGAGCTGTTCGAGGCACTGGGGTGTCAGCCCGGGATGGCGCTCTGGGAACTCTCGGTGAGCACCGGGCGGATCAGTGAGGGGGCCGGTCTGCTGCGGCTGCTCGGCTACCCCGAGGACAGCTGGCGCACGGTCCAGCCGGGCTGGCACCAACTGGTGGCCCGTATCGATCGACGCCGGCTGCTCGACTGGGTGGGGCGTGCAGGCCCCGGGACGCCGGCCAGCCAGACCTTCGCCGACGAGATCAGACTCAGACATCACTCCGGGCGGCCCGTGTGGGTGCTCGCGATCGCCCGGGTCATCGCCTGGCGGGAGGACGGTCGAGCGGCCCGGATCGTCGGCATGGTGTTCGACATCTCATCGCGCAAACGTCTCGAGCAGCTGTTGGTCCATGAGCGCAGGGTCTATGAGCGGCTCTCGCTGATCGCCAGCAATACCGACAACCTGGTGATCTTCACCGACCGCGCCGGACGTACCACCTGGGTGAACGCCGGCTTCACCCGTGCCACCGGCTGGACCCTCGAGGACATGAGGGGCCGGAAACCCGGCGAGCTGCTGCAGGGGCCGGATACGGATCCGGCCACCGTCGCGCTGATCCGTACGGCGATTGCCAGCGGGCAGCCGGTGACGGTCAGGCTGCTGAACTACACGCGCGAGGGTCGTCCCTACGAGGTCCAGGCCGAGATCAAGCCCATTCACGATGCCAATGGCGTGGTGAGCGGGTTCATGGCGGTGCAGACCGATATCAGTGCGCAGCTGGCGCAGGCCCGTGAGCTGCAGCGGCTCTACGCCCAGCTCCATGCCCTGACCGAACTGGTGCCGGGCGGGTTGTACCAGTACCGGGTCACCTGCGAGGGCGAACACCTGCTGGATTACTGCAGCGAACAGTTCCGCAGCCTGCACGGTCTGTCGGTGACTGGGAATTGCGAGGTGCTCGGTCAGCTGCAGACGCGGATCCCGGCAGACGACTACGCCACGCTCATTCGCAAGGTGGAGAGCGTGGTCGGGACCACCGAGCCGTTGGTCTACGAATATCGTGTCCGACTGCCTGAGGGTGGGATGAGGTATCTCTCCGGTGTGTCGCGGCCGGTGGTCCAGGCCGATGGTGCGACGGTGTTTCATGGGTTTACCCGCGATGTCACCGAGCGCCGCACGATGGAGCGCCAGCTGCTTGAATCGCACCAGCGGTTCGCGGACATCGTCAGGCTCACCCATGAGGTGCTCTGGGAGACCGATGCGGATGCGCGATTGAGCTTCGTGAGCGACAACGTCGAGCAGATCCTGGGATACCGTGCTTCCGAGCTCGTGGGGGAGACGTTTCTCGTGTTGGTGGATCCGGAGGCCCGCGAGCGGATCGAGCGGAACATGCGCGGCGTGCGCGCGCGGCGCCAGGAGTTTCGCGACTACCACCTGCCGGCGCTCGATGCCGCGGGTGAGCGTCGCTGGCTGGAGTTCAGCGGAACCCCGCTGATCGGGCGCGATGGCGCCCTCGGCGGCTACCGCGGTTCATTCAGCGACGTGACGGCGCGGGTCGAGACCGCACGGCAGCTGCGGCGCAGTGAGGAGCGCTTCGAGCGGGCGGTGCGCGGCAGCAGCGACGGCTTGTGGGACTATCATTTCGACAGCCGTCGCATCTGGATGTCCGCGCGTATGGAAATCCTGCTCGGCGCGCCGCCTGCCGAGGCCAGTGCCGGCCACCGCCCCCTGCTTAAACTGCTGCGCAGGCTCCACCCCGGCCAACACGCCACGCTGCGGGCGGCCTGGCGTGCCCACCACGAGTCGGGACACCCCTTCGATATCGTGGTCAAGCTGCGGGTCGGCGCCTTCGACTGGCGCTGGTTCCGGGTGCGCGGCGAACTCAGCCGTGGCGAGACGGGCGAGGTCGTGCGCATGTCCGGGTCGCTGACCGATGTCCACGAGTGGCAGCAGGCCCGCGAGCGTCTCGAGTGGCAGGTGCTGCATGATCCGTTGACCGGACTGTCGAACCGCGAGCTGTTCATGGACCGTGTCGGGCAGCTGATCCTGCGCCAGCACGAGGCGCCGGAGCTGCGGGCCGCGGTCTTCGCCATGGACTTCGACCGCTTCAAGCAGGTGAACGACGTGCACGGTCACGCGATCGGCGACGAGCTGCTGCAGCGGATCGGCGCCCGGTTGCGCGAGCACACCTCCGGCGCCGATATCGCCTGCCGGTTTGGCGGTGACGAGTTCGCGGTCCTGCTGCCGGGCGTCGGCAGTGTGGAAGAGGCGAGGGTCCGTGCCGAGCGGCTGCATGCCGCCCTCGGCCAGCCCTATGAACTCGAGGGCGGACTGGAGATCGTCTGCTCCGCAAGCATCGGTGTGCTCTACCTTGAAGCCGCCCGGTACGCCACGGCCGACGCCGTGCTGCGCGATGCCGATGCCGCCATGTACCAGGCCAAGGCATCCGGCGGGCGTGTGCAGTTTTTCGACAGTCGGCTGCGCGAGCGCATGGCGCGCATGGCGCGCCTGGAACAGGGGCTCCGGCAGTGCGTCGCCAATGACGAACTGCTGTTGCGCTATCAGCCGGTCATTTCGCTGGAGACCGGCGAGATCACCCTGCTCGAGGCGCTGGTGCGCTGGCAGCGTCCGGGAGAGGGACAGTTTGTCCGGCCGGACGAGTTCATTCCGCTGGCCGAGGAGACCGGGCTGATCGTGGGCATCGGGCGCTGGGTCGCCGAGCGCGCCTGTGCCGACCTGGTGGCGATGCGAGCGCAGGAGCCGGCCATGTCCGGGCTGCGCATGGGCATCAACGTGTCCCGGCGCGAACTGGTGGAGCCTGACTACGTCCAGTGGCTGGAGCAGGCGGTAGCCCGTCATGGACTGACGCCGGGCGACCTGATGCTGGAGATCACCGAGACGGCCTTCGTGGACGCCCGGTACGACATCACCGAATCCGCCCGGGCCCTGCGCGATGCCGGGTTTCTGCTGGCGCTGGATGACTTCGGGACGGGCCAGTCCTCGCTGAACAGCCTGCAGGAACTGCCCATCGGCGTGGTCAAGATCGACAAGAAGTTCATTCGTGAGCTCACCAGCCAGCAGAGTTTCATGGCGATCGTGCACGCGATCGTGACCCTCGGCCATTACCTCGATCTGCGCGTGATCGCGGAGGGCGTGGAGTCGGATACCGAGGTGGCCGCTCTCCAGGGGATGGACTGCGCGATGGGGCAGGGCTTTTTCTTCTCGCGTCCGGTGGACTGCGGGACCATCATGGCGCTGGCGCGTGCACGCCGGGTACGTGGTGTCGATGGTGCTGCGGGCTGTCTCGCCAGCTGGCCGCGTCAGCCGGGCGTGAGTGCGGGAGAACAGGCGCATGGTTGAGGTGCAAGGTTCTTCGGACCCCCGGCGACCGCGGCGTCTGCCGACGCTGGAGGTGGCGACCAGTCAGCTGCTGGTGTATCTGCGTGACCCGAACGTCTCCGACCGGCGCGTACTGTCGCTGCTGCAGATGGATGTCGCCCTGTCCAGTACGGTGCTGGCGGTCGCCAACTCGCCATTCTACGGCCTGCCGCGGCGCGTCGATTCGCTGCACCAGGCCCTGCGCGTGCTCGGCTTCGATGCGCTGCGCAACCTGATCTACGCGGCCACGATCCAGCGGCTGTTCCGCCAGGGACGGATCTGCGCGGACTTCGATGCCAAGTGCCTCTGGTATCACGCGTCCGCCGCGGGCGCGGCGGCGCGGCGACTGGCATTGCATGTCGGCGGTGTCGATCCGCAGCAGGCGTTTCTCGCCGGGTTGCTGCATGACATCGGCCACATCGTCGAGATCCAGCTTGACCGTGCTGCGTACTGCCGGGTACTGGCCCATGATCAGGACGGGTTTCTGCAGGCCGAACACGAGGCCTTCGGGGAGGATCATGCAGCGCTCGGGGCCGAGGCGCTGGCCGCCTGGCGCTTCCCTGACTGGTCGGTCGAACTGGTGGCCGGTCACCATGCACCTGTCAGTGAGGAAGACCGTGACAGCGCACGGCTGCTTCGCATCTGCCAGCTGGCTGACAGCCTGTCGGCAAGCCTGCCGGGCAGTTTCGACCGTGATCTGCCGCCGGCCATGCTGCAGTCGCGTGCCGCGGCACTCGGGATATCGGAGACCGTGATCGACAGCGTACGGACCCAGGTGCTCCACGAGTGTCCACCGATGTGAACGGGGCCTGCGCACATGGCTGATTTTTTCGTGGGCCGCCAGCCGATCGTCAATGGCCGAGGCAGGACCGTCGCCTACGAGCTGCTGTTTCGTGAGGATCCGACGGTGACGGCTGTCGCCGGGGCGGACCCTGCCAGGGTGGACGGCGATGTCGCCACCGCGCGGGTGATCGCCGGTATCCATGGCGGCAGCGGGCTGGCCGCGCTCTCCGGGGGGCGGCGGCTGTTCATCAATGCCACGCGCCATACGCTGACCAGCGGGCTGTTCACGACGCTGCCACGCGATCGGGTGGTGGTCGAGGTGCTGGAGGATGTCGAGGTCGACGAGACATTGATCCGGGAAGTCCATGCGCTCAAGCGTGCGGGCTACCCCGTCGCCCTCGACGACTGGACTGAACAGAGTCGCCAGCAGGCCCTGCTGCCCCTGGCCGACATCATCAAGGTCGAGATCGGCGCCTATTCGAAACGCCAGCTGACCGAGACCGCCGAGACGCTCAAGCGTCGTGGTCTCATGCTGCTGGCCGAGAAAGTGGAGACCCGGGAGCAGCATGCGCTCTGCGAGGCGCTTGGCTTCAAGCTGTTCCAGGGCCACCTCTATGCCAGGCCCCGCCTGATCCGTCACCGCCAGGTCAGCCCCGTCCGCAGCACGGCGCTGCGGATGCTGAGCGACCTGCAACAGCCCGACATCGACCTCGAGGAGGTCGCGACCCTGATCACCCAGGACCCCGGCTTCGCGATCCGGGTGCTTCGATTGTGCAACAGTGCGTTGATCGCGGGTACGAGGACCTTTGCCGACATTCCCACGGCCGTAGGCTACCTGGGGACGCGGCGGTTGCAGCAGCTCGCGACACTGGTGGCCTTCAGTGGCCTGGGTGCGGATGCCGGCGATGCCGAGCTGCTGCGGGTCGCGCTGACCCGGGCGCGGGCCTGTGAACTGCTGGCGCCCCGCTTTGGCGCGGAGAGTGCTGCAGCGTTTCTGGTCGGGCTGCTGTCGATGGCAGAACGGATGCTCGGGATCGAGGTGGCGACGCTGGCCGCGGAACTGGCGCTTGCCGAGGCGTCCCGATGTGCGCTGGGCGGGGACGAGACCATCCCGCTCGGGGCCTGCCTGGCGCGCGTACTCGCGTTCGAGACACCGGTGGAGCAGGCGGGCGAGGCGCTGGCAGAGACCCGACGCTTCAGCCTGGTCTATATCGAAGCCATGCGCTGGGCCAACGAAGTCGTCGAGGAGTCGCTGGGTCTGGCTGCCCAGGCGATGGCGCAGGGCGCCTGACAGACCGATGCCTCCAGGGGGCATGACCGGAGGTCGCGTCCGATCCGGTCATGCCCCCGGCCTGTCTGCCGGGTTGCCGGCCTCAGCGTGAGGCGAGCTGGACGGCGCGGTTGAAGTTGCGGATTTCGCGGTTCATGCGGGTGGCGAGTCGGTGGGCCGCATCCACGGCCTCGTCACGGTCACGGATATGGTCACGCTGGTCCGTGCGCGACAGGCCATCGACGCAGGCGGCGTAGGCCTCGATGGCCTCGACCATGTCGGCCACGGCCTGCTGCGCTGCCACCATTTCCGCCTCGCTGGCCGAAGCGCCCGAGGGGATGTCGATGCTGCCGATGTCCGGGGCCTCGCAGGCGAGGGCCTGACCGGTCAGGAGGGTGGCGGCTGCGAGAGCTGTCAGGTAACGCTGCATGGTGCACTCCTTGGAAAAACCTTCAGTCGGGACCTTGGCGCGGCAACCGCCACGCGCAGCACCCGGTCGCCGGGCAGGACGCCGGTGCCCCCGGCAGGACGGCTGGGCTGGGGAAAACTTGAGGCGCGCGGCGATGATGATGCGCGAACTGTGAACGCCATCACACGGGCGACCCCGCCTGGGTGCGCCACGTCACGTCCCCGAACACCGCCTGGTGCGCGGCCTCAAGATCATCCCGTCCAGGTCGATAGGTCGAGACACACGGCGCGTCGCTGGGCGCGGCCTGTCGACATCACCCTCGAACCGTGTGGAGACCCATGGCTGAACCGACCCCCGCATGCGCCACCCCCGCGCCCGGCCTGCGTACGCTTGCCGGCTCGCTGCTGCTGGCCGCGCTGACGCTGAGCGTACTGCTGGCGATCCCGCGTCTGCCCAAGGGCGATGTGGTGCTCGACGCCGAGGCGTTTCTGCCGGCGCGTGAGGAGGGCGCATCGCTGGTGCTGGCGTATTTCGGGTTTCCGGGGTGCGTCGACACCTGTCCCGCCGCGCTGGCTGAACTGGCGACGCTGCGGTCGCGACTGCAGAGCGCCGGCCTCGGGGGAAAGGTGGAGTTCGCTTTCGTGAATATCGACCCCTGGGCGGACCAGCAGGCGCTGGATGCCTGGATGAGCGACTTCGATCCGGGGATCCGCGCCTACCTGCCTGGCGAGGCGGGTCTTGCCCTGCTCGAGCGTCGTCTCGGCCTCGTGCTCAGGCCTGTGGCCGGTCGCGGCCACAGCCATGCCGACTATTTCGTGCTGCTGCGCCATGCCCCCGACGGCGGCTGGCGCGTGATCGATCGCAGCCGCCGGCCTGACGCCGCGCGGCTGGAACGCCTGGCGCGTGACAGCGCCGACGTCCAGGGTCCCAGGCTCTCCGCCGCACCCCCTTCTTCCCCAACGACCTGAACCAGGCAGTGCCATGACACCTCAAGACGCAGGATTCAAACAGCGGTTCACCGAGGCTGTGGCCTCGCTCTACGCCTGGGCCCGAGTGCCCCGCGAGAGCGCACAGCGACGCAAGTTCGACGCGGATTTCCGTGCGGCCGATACCCAGATGCTGATGATCATCGCGGCGCACTGGCCGGTCGCCGTGCTGCTCACCAGCCTGCCCCATGGGACCTGGCTGCTGGGGCTGCTTGGCGGCGGGCTGATCGTCGGCCTCGCCACGGGCGCCTGGTGGCTGTACCGGGGACAGTGGCAGGCGAGGGTGACGATGGGCGTATGCCTGATGCTGTTCTCTGCGCTGTTCATTGAACAGAACATGGGGCGGATCGAGTATCACTTCCACATCTTCGCTGCGCTGGCGCTGCTCATCCGCTACCGTGACCCCACGCCACTGCTCGCCGCCGCGGGTGTGATCGCGGCCCACCACGTGGTGTTCAACTACTGTCAGGCGGCAGGGCTGACCATCGCCGGCATGCCGATCATGGTGTTCGATTACGGCACGGGCCTGGATATCGTGCTGCTGCATGCCGCCTTCGTGATCGCCGAGGTGGCGATGCTGCTGTTCCTGTCGGTGCAGATCAGCCGCGCCTTCCACCAGAGTCTGGTACTCGAAGAGTCGATCGAGCGGGTGGCCGCCTCCGGCGACTTCCGGATCCGTGCCGAGCAGGCCGCCGACGGACCGCTGGGTGCGTTCAACAGCCTGATGGATGCCCTCGATGGCGCCGTGAGTGACACCATGACCACGGTCGAGGCCATTGCCGCCGGGCGTTTCGAGCGGCCCGAAGGGGCTGCAGGTGCCGGACTCGGTGATCTCGGGCGCCTTGCTGACGGTGTGGCCGACGCCGGGGAGGCGCTGCAGTTCAACATGGAGGAGCTTGGTCGCGTCATGCAGGGCCTGGAGTCCGGTGACTTCTCCATCCGTATGGATGCCCGGGTCCCGGAGCGCTTCCGCGCTGCGGTCGACTCCGCCATGGGCACGCTGGAGCAGGTGTTCGGTGAACTGGAGCAGCTGGCCGATGGGCTGGCGTCGGGAGAGTTCTCCAATCGCCTGGAGTTCAGTGCACGAGGCCAGGTGGCGCGCATGCAGTCGGCGCTGAACGCGGCACTCGACGCCGTGGAAGGGTCCATCGACGGCATCAGCGGGGCCTGCGAGGCGCTGGCTGACGGTGATCTCACGGCGCGGGTGGACGGGGCATTCCCGGGCCGCCTGGCGCAGCTGCAGCAGGCCTTCAATACCGCCGGCGAGCAGCTCGAGGCGCTGGTCATCGAGGCCGCCCGCGCCAGTGAGCAGGTTGCGCGTCAGTCGGCGACCGTGGCCGACAACAGCGGCCTGCTCAACGAGCGCACGGTGCGGCAGGCGGCCTCACTGGAGGAGACCGCCGCCTCGATGGAAGAGATGGCGGCCGGCCTGAAGGAAACCGCCTCCCAGGCGCGCGAGGCGGTTGATCTGGCCCAGCGCAGCGAGCAGCTGGTCACCCGCGGTGTCGAGGTCGGCGGCCGCACCACCGAAGCGATGAGCCGCATCCGTGAGGCCAGCGCACAGGTCAGCGAGATCACCACCCTGATCGACAACATCGCCTTCCAGACCAACCTGCTTGCGCTGAACGCCGCGGTGGAGGCGGCCCGTGCCGGGGAGCATGGTCGTGGTTTCGCGGTGGTCGCCGCGGAGGTGCGCAGCCTTGCCCAGCGGGCCGGAAATGCCGCCGGGGAGATCCGCACCCTGGTCGAGCGCACCGGTGACATCGTGGCCGAGGGCAGCACCCTGGTCGAGGAGAGCGGCGGTGCGCTCGAGCGGCTGGGCGAGTCGGCACGGGAGGTCAAGCGCGTGGTCGCGCAGATGGCCAATGCCATCAACGAGCAGTCGGCCGGGGTCAACCAGGTGAACCAGACCGTGAACGAACTCGATCAGATCACCCAGGACAACGCGAGGTTCGTGGAAGAGTCGACGGCGGTCGGCCAGCGGCTCAGCGAAGAATCCCGTGGTCTTGGCGAGCTGATCTCGCGGTTCCGTACCGAGCAGTCCCGGCAGGGCCGGACGCTGTCGACCGAAGGGGTCCTGGAGGGCCGGGCGGCGGCCGACGACCTCGATGGCGGACCTTCGGATCTCGAATCGCTCACGGACCCGACGCCTGAGGCGAC
>SKYU01000104.1 GCA_007127715.1 Gammaproteobacteria bacterium
AGGCGGCGCTGGGTCTTGCGAGCGCGGCGATCGACATCTCCGATGGCCTGGTGGCCGATCTCGGGCATCTGGCGGAGGCCAGCGGCTGCGGTGCCGAGATCGACCTGGCCCTGCTGCCGCTGTCGGCGCCGCTGTGCGCCCTGCGCGGGGGGGAGCAGGCGCTGCGCGATGCCCTGCACGGTGGCGATGACTATGAGCTGCTGCTGAGCTGTCCGGCCGACGCGGTCTCCGCGCTGCAGGCGGCCGCCACCGGTCTGGGGCTGCCGCTGACCCGCATCGGGCGGCTCTGCGAGACGCCGGGGGTGCACCTCGCAGGCGAGGGTGCAGAATCCTTCGCCGCGGACCGCGGCTTCCGGCACTTCTGAGGCGCTCCGTGGCCCACGCTCCCCGTCGCGTCAGCCTCCGTGAATTCGCGGCCCATCCGGTGCACTGGCTGGCGCTGGGCTTCGGCAGCGGGCTCGCGCCGCGGGCCCCTGGCACCTTCGGAACCCTGGCGGCCGTGCCGCTGCATCTGCTGCTCGTTCAGCTGCCCTGGGCCGTGCATGCCGCGACGGTTCTGCTGGCCTGCATCGGAGGCGTGGCGTTGTGTGGCGCGAGCGCCCGGCGGCTTGGCGTGCATGACCACCCCGCCATCGTGTGGGACGAGATCGCGGCCTTCCTGCTGCTGGCCTTCCTGCTGCCGGCGCAGGGGCTTGGCTGGCTGATCGCGGCCTTTCTGCTGTTCCGCCTGTTTGACGTGTGGAAGCCGTGGCCGATACGCGAGTTGGATCACAGAATCCACGGTGGCACGGGGATTATGCTGGATGACCTGGTGGCGGCCCTGTATGCCTGGGTGCCGCTGACCGTTGCGAGCCTTCTCATCAGCTGACCGGCGACCCCATGGCCAGACCCGAAGTGGCAACTGCCGCGCCTGCCCCGACGCCGGAGAAAATCGGCAAGTACGTCATCATCAACGAGGTCGGCCAGGGCAGCACCGGCCGGGTGTTCCTGTCGCACGACCCCTATTACGGGCGCGACGTCGCGATCAAGCTCTACCACATCGAGGCCGACCTCGATCCCGCCCGTGCCCGCGTCGCTCGCAAGATGTTCTTCAACGAGGCCCACATGGTGGGCAAGCTCCAGCATCCGAACATCCTGCCGATCTTCGACGCGGGGGAAGAGCAGGGCAAATACTACATCGTGACCGAGCACGTGCATGGTGCCCGGACTCTCTCTGCCTACTGTCGGCCCGACAACCTGCTGCCGATCGAGGATGTGATCGAGATCCTCTTCAAGTGCGCGCGGGCACTGCACTACGCGCATTCGCGTGGCGTGATTCACCGCGACATCAAACCCAGCAACATCATGCTGACGCTGGACAACGACGTCCGCATCATCGACTTCGGCATCGCGCTGGTGAAGGACTCGGACATCTCGCGCATCGAAGGCATCGCCGGCTCGCCGAGCTACATGTCGCCGGAGCAGGTGCAGTCGGAGGACCTCACCGAGCGCTCCGATCTCTACTCCCTCGGTGCCGTGGCCTACGAGCTGCTGACCGGCTATCGGCCCTTCCGCGGCAGCAATCTCTCCAAGCTGCTGCACCAGATCGTCTACGCATCCCCGCCGCCGCTGCACACGCTACGGACGGAGATTCCCGAAGAGCTCGAAGCTGCGGTGATGGTCGCGCTGCAGAAGAGCCCTGCAAAGCGTCATGCCAACGGCATGGCCTTTGCGGCAGCCCTGACCCGCATCTACCAGCAGCTGCGCAGGCGCAGCATGCGCATGGAGCGACAGGAGCAGTTCGACCTGATGCGCAGGCTGCGCTTCTTTCACGACTTCTCGCACGAGGAGATCTGGGAAATCCTCCGTGCCAGCGCCTGGCAGGACCACGCGCCTGGCGAGGAGATCGTGCGTGAAGGCGAGATGGATGAGCGCTTCTACATCATCGTCTCCGGGACGGTGAAGGTCGTGACCGGCGGTCGCCAGGTCGGCACGCTGACCAGCGGCGACTGTTTCGGCGAATCCAGTTACGTGCGCGGTGCCCGGCGAAACGCGACCATCGAGGCCGGTGATGCGCCGGTGACCGTGATCCGGGTGAGCGCCACCCTGCTGGAGCAGGCCTCATCGGCCTGCCAGCTGCGATTCAACAAGGTGTTCCTGCGGGCGCTGATCGAGCGCCTGCAAAGCGACGGGCGCTCTACCTGAGGGGGCGTGCCCGTCCTGGGCGTCCCTGTTCCGCGCGTCTCGTTGTCGAGGGTTCTACCGGGCGTCCTTGTCGCGGGCCAGCTCGGCAAAGGCCGAGTGGTTGTGGATCGACTCGAAATTCTCGCAGCTGATCCGGAAGGCGCGGATGCGCTCGTCGGCCTCGAGCGCGATCGCCAGTTCCCGAATGATGTCCTCGACGAACTTCGGGTTGTCGTAGGCCTGCTCGGTGACGTATTTCTCGTCGGTACGCTTGAGTACCCCGTAGACCTCGGCGGAGGCTGCCCCCTCTGCGATCTCGATCAGCTCCTCGAGCCAGATGATGTCCTCGACGCGCGCCTCGATGGTGATCTCGGAGCGCTGGTTGTGCGCGCCGTATTCGGAAATCTTCTTCGAGCAGGGGCACAGGCTGGTCGCCGGCGCGGCCACCTGCAGCCAGACGTCGTTGTGGCCGTCTCGTCGCCGGCCGATGAACGCGGCGCGGTAATCCATCAGGCTCGCGACCCCGGAGACGGGCGCATGCTTCTGGCGGAAGTAGGGGAAGCGGATGTCGATTTCGCCGTTGGGCGCCTCGAGCCGCTCGGTCATGCCCTCCAGCAACCGACGGAAACTGCGCACCGACAGCGGCTCGCCGAGTTCGTTGATCATCTCGACGAAGCGCGACATGTGCGCGCCCTTGGTGTCATGGGCGAGCGAGACCGTCATGGTCAGCTCGGCGACGGTGGCCTGGCGGTGGCCCGACCGGTCCTCCACCTGCAACGGATGACGGAGTCCGCGTACGCCCACGCGGTCGATGGGAATGCGCCGTGGGTCCGCCTCGCCCTGTACGTCGGGTGGCTGGGCGGTGGCACGCTCTGCGCTGTGGATCTGCTTCATGTCGCGTCCCTGCCTGGAAGCCTGATACCTCAGTATAAACCACCGCCCGGCCGCTGCCGACCGGGCGGGGTTCACACTGTGGACGCGGCGGGCCCTACACGGCCGGCGAGGCGGGCTGCCACGCCGGGCTGGCTTCCAGCGGATAGACCTCGGCGATGCGCTCACGCAGGCTGTCGATGTCCAGGCCGGCGTCGCGGAGGTTGTCATCCCGCGAGCCATGTTCGATCACGGTATCCGGAATACCGATGTTCACGACCGTCACCCCACGGAGGCCATGGGCCGCGAGCACCTCGTTGACGGCACTGCCGGCGCCGCCGGCGACGGCATTGTCCTCGATCGTCACCAGGATGTCGTGCGACTGCGCCATCTCGAGAATCAGTGCCTCGTCCAAAGGTTTGACGAAGCGCATGTTGCAGACGCTGGCGTCGAACTCCGCGCCCAGCTGCTCGGCCGGGGGCACCATGGCACCGAACGCCAGCAGTGCCAGGCCGTGGCCCCGCCGACGCACCTCTCCACGGCCGATCGCCAGTGGCTGCATGTCCTCCTCGATCACCGTGCCCGGACCCTGGCCGCGCGGGTAGCGGATGGCCGAGGGACCGTCGAGCGTGTAGCCGGTATACAGCATCTGCCGGCACTCGTTCTCGTCGGCCGGGGCCATGATCACCAGGTTGGGCAGGCAGCGCATGAACGACAGGTCGTAGGCCCCCTGGTGGGTGGCGCCGTCGCCGCCGACCAGTCCGGCGCGGTCGATGGCGAAGACCACCGGCAGGTCCTGGATCGCGACGTCATGGACCAGCTGGTCATAGCCGCGCTGCAGGAAGCTCGAGTAGATCGCCACCACCGGCTTCATGCCGCCGCAGGCGAGCCCGGCACCCAGCGTCACCGCATGCTGCTCGGCGATGGCGACGTCGAAATAGCGGTCCGGGAACCGGCGTTCGAACTCCACCATGCCCGAGCCCTCGCGCATGGCCGGCGTGATGCCGATGATCCGCTCATCGCGTTCGGCCATGTCGCAGAGCCACTTGCCGAAGATCTGCGAGTAGGTGGGAGAGGTGGGTTTTTTCTTGTTGATCACGCCGGTGGCGGGATCGAAGGGGCCGGGCCCATGCCAGGTGATCGGATCGAGCTCGGCGGGCTTGTAGCCCTTGCCCTTGCGGGTGACCACGTGCAGCAGCTGCGGCCCCTGCAGATCGACCACATTGCGCAGGGTGCGGACCAGGGTGTCGAGATCGTGTCCGTCGACCGGGCCGATGTAGTTCAGGCCCATCTCCTCGAAGATGGTGCCGGGCAGGATGATGCCCTTGGCCGCCGCCTCCGACCGCCGCGCCAGCTCCCAGACCGTCGGCATGAGCTCCAGCACCTTCTTGCTGCCTTCGCGGACATTGGTGTAGAGCTTGCCCGAGAGCAGCCGGGCGAGGTAGTTCGACATGGCCCCGACGTTCTCGGAGATGGACATGTCGTTGTCGTTCAGGATGACCAGCAGGTTCACGTTCAGGCTGCCCGCGTGGTTCAGCGCCTCGAAGGCCATTCCCGCGGTGAGCGCGCCGTCCCCGATCACGGCGGCGACATGGTGGTCCTGGCCGAGGCGCTGGGCGGCGATCGCGTACCCGAGGGCGGCGCTGATCGAGGTGCTGGAATGCCCGACGCCGAAGGTGTCGTAGGGGCTTTCCTTGAGCTTCGGAAAGGGGGCGAGACCGTTGTGGCGCTTGATGGTGGGCAGCTGGCGGCGCCGCCCGGTGAGCACCTTGTGCGGATAGGCCTGGTGACCGACGTCCCACACCAGCTTGTCGCGAGGGGTGTCGAGCACGTAGTGCAGTGCGCAGGTGAGCTCGACGGTTCCGAGACCGGCCGCAAAGTGTCCGCCCTTGGCGCTGACCGTGTGGATCAGGAACTGCCGCAGTTCATCCGCGACGCTATGGAGCTGGTCCTCGTCGAGCTGGCGCAGGTCCTCGGGGCTGTCGATGGTCGACAGCAGCGGAAACTGGTCCTGTTCACTCATGCCTTCTTACCCCCGCCTCGCCGGGTGCCGTCGCCCCCGTGCAACATGCATGTGTCAACATTATGGGACACTCTGGCACGCCTGCCAATGTGGCTTACCGCAGTTTTCCGCCGCCGTCACGGAGGGTGGCGGCTTCAGTGGCGCCGCTCGATCACGAAGCGCGCCAGTGCCCGCAGTCGCGCGCCTGCCACGCCGAGCGGCTCGAGCGCAGTTTCGGCCTCGGCCAGCAGGTGGGCGGCCTGGCGCTTCGCGCCCTCCAGGCCCAGCAGCGCAGGGTAGGTGGACTTGTTCAGCCGCGCGTCGGCGCCGCTGCGTTTTCCGGTGGCTGCCTCGTCGCCCTCCACGTCCAGGATGTCGTCGCGCACCTGGAAGGCCAGGCCGATGCAGCCGGCATAGCGCGCGAGCGCTGCGCTGATGGCCTCGGCCGGCGTCGCCAGGTCCGCGGCCATCAGTACGCTGGCCTCGATCAGCGCGCCGGTCTTGTGCCGATGCACGGTCTCCAGCGCCTCCAGGGAAAGCTCTCGGGTTTCCGCCTCGAGGTCCATGGCCTGGCCGCCAGCCATGCCGTCGATGCCGCTGGCCGCGGCCAGGCGCCGGAGTTGGGCGAGCCGCGCGGCCGGCGCCACGCCCGCCGTGTCGCTGGCGAGCAGCTCGAAGGCCATGGCCTGCAGGGTGTCGCCAGCGAGAATCGCAGTGGCCTCGTCGAAGGCGCGGTGACAGGTTGGACGCCCGCGGCGAAGGTCGTCATCGTCCATCGACGGCAGATCGTCATGGATCAGGGAATAGGCGTGGATCATCTCGACGGCGCAGGCGGGCGCGTCCAGCCGCTCCAGGGGCACGCCGAGCGCCTCGCCGGCGAGATAGCACAGGACGGGCCGCAGCCGCTTGCCCGGCGCGAGTACGCTGTAGCGCATGGCCTCGAGCAGCCGGGCGGGGCGATGGGGGCCTGCCGCGAGGGCGGCCGAAAGTGCGGACTCCACGCGCTCGCGCAGCACCACCGTGGTGTCGAGGATGTCCTGGGTCTCCGGCATCTGCGGGGGGCTCTGGTCCGGTGGGTGCTCAGTCCGCGTCGTCGAACGGTTCGGGCTCGGCATCGTCGGCATCGCCCGTCAGCATGACGACCTTCTGCTCGGCCGAACGCAGCGCGCGTTGGCATTCACGGGTCAGGCGCACGCCCTCCTCGAAAGCCGCAAGGGCCTGCTCCAGCGGCAGCTCGCCGCCTTCCAGGCGTTCGACCAGCGCCTCCAGGGCTTCGAGCGACTGTTCGAAGTCGACCGGGGCGGCGGCTGGCGTCGCGGCCGGGTGGGCCCCGGCGGACTGTGAGGGGGCAACGCTCTTGCGCGACATGCGGCTCGCTCCGGCGGCGGTGTACAGGGGTGGACGCAGACGCCTCGTGGCGCCCTGGCGCCGCCGAGACACTACACAGTGCCCGCAAGGCGGTCAACGCGCCCGCCCGACGGGCGCCGTCTGTGCCCCGGTCCAGGTTGACAAGCGCGGGGGCGGGGGCTAGATTCCCGGGCACTTAGACTGAGTCTAAACCGCCTGCCAGGAGGCTTTGGGTCATGCCTGGCGGGCTCCCACGGAGAAGCGAAGGAGCAAACGCATGGAACTGAAGGGCAGCAAGACCGAGCAGAACCTCAAGGAGGCCTTCTCGGGCGAGTCCCAGGCCAACCGCCGTTACCTGTATTTCGCCGCCAAGGCGGACGTCGAAGGCTACAACGATGTAGCCACCGTGTTCCGTTCGACCGCGGAAGGCGAAACCGGCCATGCGCACGGCCATCTCGAGTACCTCGAGGGCGTGGGTGATCCGGCCACCGGCCTGCCGATGGGTGGCACGGCCGACAACCTGAAGGCGGCGATCGCCGGCGAGACCCACGAGTACACCGACATGTACCCCGGCATGGCGAAGACCGCCCGGGACGAGGGCTTCGACGAGATCGCCGACTGGTTCGAGACGCTGGCCAAGGCCGAGCGTTCGCACGCGAACCGCTTCCAGAAGGCACTCGACCAGCTCGACGCCTGATCGCGGGCCGACAGGCCCTGGCGACGGGGCGGGCCCGGACAGGGCCCGGCCTGTTTCCCTGTTGCTGCATCACCCAGGATCGACACCATGGCCACGCCCCCAGAGTCCCCGCGCGAGGGCAGTCTCGACGCGCCGACCCGCCACGCACTCGACTGGAAATCCCCCGAGTTCACTGACGAGACGTCGCTGTTCGACGAACTCGAGCGCGTTTTTGACATCTGTCACGGCTGCCGACGCTGCTTCAACCTGTGCAACGCGTTTCCGACCCTGTTCGACGCGGTCGACGAGTCGGAGTCCGGCGAGCTCGACACCGTGCCGAAGAAGGCCTATTGGGAGGTGGTGGATCACTGCTACCTCTGCGACATGTGCTACATGTCGAAGTGCCCGTATGTGCCGCCGCACCCGTTCAACGTCGACTTCCCGCACCTCATGCTTCGTGCGAAGGTGAAGAAGTTCAAGGACGGCAAGGTGTCGACCCGCGACAAAATTCTCTCCGCCACGGAGACGGTCGGCAGCCTGGCCGGCATCCCCGTGGTGGTGCAGGCGGTGAATGCCGCCAACCGCAACCCCACGGCGCGCAAGCTGCTGCAGGGCGTGCTTGGCGTGCACGCCGACGCGCCGGTGCCCGAGTATCACAGCAGGACCGCCCGCAAGCGCCTGGCCGGACTGGTCGATGCCCCGGGTGAGGGCGCCGAGCCGGACGCGGCCACGCGCGGGCGTGTGGTCGTGTTCACCACCTGCTACGGCAACCGCAACCTCCCCGAGGTGGTCGAGGATCTCGTGGCCGTGTTCCGGCACAACTCGATCCCCGTGCGGCTGGCCGCCACCGAGAAGTGCTGCGGCATGCCCAAGCTCGAACTGGGCGATCTCGAGTCGGTGGAGCGCGCCAAGAACGTCAACGTGCCCGAGCTGGCCCGGCTGGTCGACGAGGGCTGGGACATCGTCGCGCCCGTGCCCTCCTGCGTGCTGATGTTCAAGCAGGAACTGCCACTGCTGTTCCCCGAGGACGAGCAGGTCGCCAAGGTCGCGGCCGCGATGTGGGACCCGTTCAACTACCTGATGGCACGCCACCGCGCCGGCAAGCTCAACACGGCGTTTGCCGAGAGTCTCGGCAAGATCGCCTACCAGGTGCCGTGCCACCTCAGGGTGCAGAACATCGGTCTCAAGACCCGCGATGTGCTGAAGCTCGTCCCGGAGACCGAGGTCGAGGCCATCGAGCGCTGCTCCGGCCACGATGGAACCTATGCGGTGAAAAAGGAATTTCACGAAGTCTCGCGCAAGATCGCGCAGCCGGTGGTGCGACGGGTCGGCAATGCCAAGGCCGACCATTTCGCCAGTGACTGCCCGATGGCGGCCGAGCAGATCGCCAGCGGAGCCGAGGGTGTGGACGCGAGCCACCCCATGAGCCTGCTGCGTCGCGCCTACGGAATCTGAGGATGCCCATGGACAAGCTGACCCACAAGGATCTCTACAGTCTCGAGGAATACGCGCGGATCCGCCCGGAGTTCCGGGCGAAGGTGCTGGCCCACAAGCAGCATCGGAAGATCCACCTCGGCCCCAATGCCACGCTTTATTTCGAGGATCGCCTGACCCTGCAGTACCAGGTCCAGGAGATGCTTCGCATCGAGCGGGTGTTCGAGCCGGAGGGCATCGACGACGAACTCTCCGCCTACAATCCGCTGATCCCGGACGGGACCAACCTCAAGGCCACGTTCATGCTCGAGTTTCCCGACATCGAGGAACGCCGCCGCCGGCTGGCCGAGCTCATCGGCATCGAGCAGCGCGTCTGGCTGCAGGTCGAGGGCTTCGATCGGGTGACGCCGATCTGCAACGAGGACCTCGATCGTACGACCGACGAGAAGACCTCCTCGGTACACTTCGCCCGCTTCGAGTTCACGCCCGCCATGATCGAGGCATTCCGAGGTGGCGCGGCGCTCTCCGCGGGCATCGACCACGACCACTACCGCGTGTCCGTCGAACCGGTGGATGCGGCCACGGCCGAGGCGCTGCGCGCCGATTTCGGGAGTTGATCACCATGCTGAACCGTCTGCCCACCCGCCTGGCCGCTGTGCTGGTCACCGGCCTGGCCCTGGCGGCCCCGGCGTTTGCCGGACCGCCCGCTTTCGAGGCGGTGGTCGGACATCCGCTGGGCGAGCGGGTCACCAAGACCTGGCAGATGGAAGTCTATGGCCGCGCCCTGGCCGAGGCCTCCGACCGGGTGAGCTTCGAGTCCCTGGGCCGGTCGGTGCAGGGGCGGGCGCTGATGCAGCTCATCGTCACCTCACCGGAGAACCACGCGCGGCTGGACGAGATCCAGGCCAATGCCCAGCGGCTCGGCGACCCGCGCGGACTCCCGGCCGAGGAGGCCGAGGCGCTGCTTGCCGCGCAGCCCGTGGTCTTCTGGTACGGCGGCTCCATCCATGGCTTCGAGCTCTCGGGGTCGGAAGCCGGTCTGAAGATGCTCGAGCGCCTGGCCACGGCCGACGACGAGGCGACCCTGCGTATCCTCGACAACGTGGTGCTGATCATCGACCCGGTGCTCAATCCCGATGGTCGCGATGCCTTCGGCCATCACAACCATGCGCGTCTGGGGCGCGAGCCCAACCCGGACAACCAGGACTGGTCGAACGATTTCAACCGCTGGGAGGCACTCGGTTTCCGCACCAGCCATTACTTTTTCGACCTCAACCGGGACTGGTTTGCCCACACCCATCCGGAGATCCGCGCCAGGCTGCCGGTCTTCCGCGACTGGCGCCCGCAGGCCGGGATCGACGCCCACGAAATGGGCGCCGACGTGGAGTTCTATTTCGACCCGCCGGCCGATCCGATCGGTCCGTTCTTCCCTGATTTCAGCACTCGCTGGTTCGAGCGCTTTGCCGAGGCGCACGCCCGCGGTTTCGATGCCGCCGGCATCGACTACATGACCCGGGAGCGATTCAACTTCTTCTACCCGGCCTACACCACCTCCTGGTTGAGCTACCAGGGCGCGGTGGGCATGCTCTACGAGCAGGGCAGCAGCCGCGGTCTGGCGCTGACCCGGCCGGATGGCACCGTCCGGACCCTCGCGGACGCCACGCGCAACCAGTACATCGCCTTCGAGGCCGCCCTCGGACTGGTCGCCGCCGAGCGCGAAGCTCTGCTGCGCGATTACCTCGCCGCCCACCGCGCGGCCATTGCCGATGGCGCCGACGGCAACCGCCGTTACCTGCTGCCGGCTGACGGGGCAGGAGATCCGCGCATGCGCGCCGAGGTGGTGAACCTGCTGTTGCGCTCCGGCGTCGAGGTGCGTGAGCTGACGGCGGACATCAGCCTGCGTGGATTGACCGATCGCAACGGCACGTCGCGATCGAACCGCAGCTTCCCGGCAGGCAGTTACGTGATCGAGGCTGCCCAGCCACGCAACCGCCTGGTGCGTGTGCTGCTCGAGGCGGAGGTGCCCGTGCCCGAGGCGTTCCTGGCCGAGGCGAGGACGCGCGTCGAGCGTGGCGAGAACCCGCGCTTCTACGACATCACCGCGTGGTCACTGCCGCTGCTCTATGGCATCGATGGCTATGCCAGCACCGACGGCCGCGAGCTGCCCAGCCGTGCGGTGTCGGCAGAGGTGAGCGTGCCCGGAGCCCGGGCGCCGGCCCGTGCCGCCTACGCCTACCTCATCGACGGCGCCCAGACGGCAGGTCTGCCCGCGCTGATGCAGCTCAGGGCCGCTGGTCACCGTGTGGCCATGCTGACCCGGCCGACCCGGCTGGCGGGTCGGGATTACGCCGCGGGGACCGGCATCGTCTATGCCGGTCAGTCGGAGGCCGGCGTGCACGAGGACGTGCGCGGCGTGGCCGAGCGCTTCGAGCTGGCCATCGATCCGGTCGACACGGGGCTGGCCGAGGGGCGTAATCCCTCACTGGGCTCCGGCGACGTCATCTATCTGCGTGAGCCCAGGGTGGCCATCCTGGCCGAGGAGCCGGTGAATGCCTACTCCTTCGGCTGGGCGTGGTTCACGCTCGACTCGCAGTTCGGCATGTCACCCTCGGTGATGCGTGCGGCTTCGCTCGGCACGGCCCGCCTGTCCGAGTACGACACCCTGATCATCCCCGAGCTGACCGATGTCGCAGCGCTCTCCGGCATCGCGGGCGAGGCGGCACTGGAGCGGCTGGCCGCCTGGGTGCGCGATGGCGGCACCCTGGTGACGCTGGGCTCGGCCAGCGTGCTGCCTGCACAGCTGGAACTCTCGGGCCTGCGCAGCTGGTATGACGAAGAAGCCCATGCCGATGCGCTGCGGGTTGCAGTGCCGGGCGCCATGGTCGCCACCGAACTCGATCGGCATCACTGGCTGACGGCCGGGGTGCCGGATGGCTTCCGGGCACTGGTCAACTCGGAGCGGCTGATGCTGCCGCCGAAAGGGCGGGTCTCGCCCGCGCAGCGGCCGGGCGTGCGTTACGCCAGCGACGAGGCGTTCGCCTGGAGCGGGCACCTCTGGGAGGAGTCCCAGGCGCGGCTCCCGGGGGCGCTGTATGCCTACGAGGAACGCGTCGGCCGCGGCCGCATCATCGCGTTTGCCGAGGATCCCAACTTCCGCGCCTACTACCGGGCGGGCAACCGGCTGTTCCTGAACGCGGTGCTCGCCGGCCCCAGCGCGCCCTGACCTGCCCGGCGGCATTGCTATAATCGCCGCCTTTCCGCGGCCGGCCCCCTGTGGCCGGCCGCGGCCGTACCTGCAGGGCGCCCACGCATGAGCAACAGCTACAACGCCTCCGACATCGAGGTCCTGAGCGGCCTGGACCCGGTGCGCCGCCGCCCGGGCATGTACACCGACACCAGCCGACCGAACCACCTCGCCCACGAGGTCATCGACAACAGTGTCGACGAGGCGCTCGCCGGTCACGCCCGCAACATCAGCGTCACCCTGCATCGCGATGGCTCGCTCGAGGTCGCCGACGACGGGCGAGGCATGCCGGTCGACGTCCATCCCGAGGAGGGCATTCCCGGGGTGGAGCTGATCCTCACGCGCCTGCACGCCGGGGGCAAGTTCTCGGGGCGGAATTACCAGTTTTCCGGTGGACTGCACGGTGTCGGGGTCTCGGTGGTCAACGCACTGTCCAGCGCGCTGGAGGTGTGGATTCGCCGCGGCGGGGTCGAGTACAACATGAGCTTCCGCGACGGCCACAAGGCTGGAGATCTCGAGCCGGTCGGCAAGGTCGGCCGCTCCAACACGGGCACGACCGTGCGTTTCTGGCCCGATCCGACGTATTTCGACTCCGCGCAATTCTCCATCAGCCGCCTGGGCCACGCGTTGCGGGCCAAGGCGGTGCTCTGCCCGGGGCTTCGGGTACGGTTTTCCGTCGAGAAGAGCGGCGAGACCGAGGAGTGGTGTTACGAGGGCGGTCTCGAGGAATACCTGCGCGAGGCGATGGGGGACGTCGAGCGGCTGCCCCAGGTGCCGCTTTCGGGCAGCCTCACGGCCGCCCGCGAGGCGGTGGAGTGGGCGGTGGCGTGGCGTGCGGGCGAGGGTGGCGTCGTCGGCGAGAGCTACGTGAATCTCATTCCCACGCCCCAGGGCGGGACCCACGTCAACGGCCTGCGCTCGGGGCTCACCGAGGCGCTGCGCGAATTCTGCGAATTCCGCAGTCTGCTGCCCCGCGGGCTGCGTCTTGCGCCGGAGGATGTCTGGGAACAGGTCAGCCATGTGCTCTCGGTGAAGCTGGCCGAACCGCAGTTCTCCGGGCAGACCAAGGAGCGGCTGGCCTCGCGTGAAGCGGCCGGTTTTGTCGCCGGGGTGGTCAAGGACCACTTCGCGTTGTGGCTGAACCAGCATCCCGAGGCCGGCGAGCAGATCGCGGAGCTCGCCATCGGCAATGCCCAGCGCCGCCTCAAGGCGGCGCGCCAGGTGGTGCGCAAGCGGGTGGTCAGCGGGCCGGCGTTGCCAGGCAAGCTGGCCGACTGCACATCGCAGGACCCGGCGCGCTCGGAGCTGTTCCTGGTCGAGGGTGACTCGGCCGGGGGTTCGGCGAAGCAGGCCCGGGACCGCGAGACCCAGGCGGTGATGCCGCTGCGCGGGAAGATTCTCAACACCTGGGAGGTGGAGTCCGGCGATATCCTCGCATCCCAGGAAGTCCACAACATCAGCATCGCGCTTGGCGTGGACCCCGGGTCGGCCGATCTCTCACGGCTGCGCTACCACAAGGTCTGCATCCTGGCCGACGCCGACTCCGACGGCCTGCATATCGCCACACTGCTGTGCGCGCTGTTCGTGCGCCACTACCGTCCGCTGGTGGCCGCCGGGCACGTGTACATGGCGATGCCGCCGCTGTTCCGCGTCGACGTGGGCAAGGAAGTGTTCTATGCGCTGGACGTCGCCGAGCGCGACATCCAGCTCGACCGTATCGCCGCCGAGAAGCGCCGTGGCCAGGTCAGTGTCACGCGCTTCAAGGGTCTGGGCGAGATGAGTCCCGGGCAGCTGCGTGAGACCACCATGGCGCCGGACACGCGTCGGCTGGTGCAGCTGACGGTCGAGGCGAGCGACGACACCGAGCAGTTGCTGGACATGCTGCTCGCCAAGAAACGCGCGGCCGACCGCCGCGGCTGGCTGCAGGCCAAGGGCAACCTGGCCGAGATCGAGGTCTGAGGTGGAAGAACGCGAACTCAATCTCGAGGGGGTGGAGCGCCAGCCGCTGCGGGCGTTCACCGAGAAGGCCTACCTCGACTACTCGATGTACGTCATCCTCGACCGGGCGCTGCCCTTCGTCGGTGACGGCCTGAAACCCGTCCAGCGACGTATCGTCTTCGCCATGCGCGAACTCGGGCTGTCCGCCGGGGCCAAGCCCAAGAAATCCGCGCGCACGGTGGGCGACGTGATCGGCAAGTATCACCCGCACGGCGATGCCGCCTGCTACGAGGCCATGGTGCACATGGCCCAGCCCTTCGCCTACCGCTATCCCATCGTGCATGGCCAGGGTAACTGGGGCAGCGCCGACGATCCGAAAAGCTTTGCTGCAATGCGCTACACCGAGGCGAAGCTCACGCCCTATGCCGCACTGCTGCTGTCCGAACTCGGTCAGGGTACGGTCGACTGGACGGCCAATTTCGACGGCACGCTCACGGAGCCCATGCGCCTGCCGGCGCGCCTGCCGAACCTGCTGCTCAACGGCACCAGCGGCATCGCCGTCGGCATGTCCACCGACATCCCGCCGCACAACCTGCGCGAGGTGGCGGCCGCGCTCATCCACCTGCTCGAAGACCCGAAGGCCAGCGTGGCGGCGCTCTGCGAGCACATCCAGGGGCCCGATTTCCCGACCGGCGGCGAGATCATCTCTCCGCGCGAAGACCTGCTGAAGATCTACGAGACCGGTGGTGGAACCCTGCGGGTGCGCGCACGCTTCGAGCGCGAGGGCCCGGACATCGTCATCACCGAGCTGCCCTGGCAGGTGTCGGGCAGCCGGGTGCTGGAGCAGATCGCCGGGCAGATGCGGGCGAAAAAGCTGCCGCTGGTCGAAGACCTGCGCGACGAATCGGATCACGAAAACCCGACCCGCCTGGTCATCAGCCCGCGGTCCAGCCGGGTGGATGTCGAACAGCTGATGAACCACCTGTTCGCCACCACCGACCTCGAGCGTACGGTGAGGGTGAACATGAACGTCATCCGGCTGGATGGTCGCCCGGGTGTCCTCGACCTCGGGAGCCTGCTGGCCGAGTGGCTGCAGTTCCGTACCGATACCGTGGTCCGTCGCCTCGAACACCGGCTCGGCAGGGTCCGCGAGCGCCTGCATATTCTCGATGGCCTGCTGGTGGCGTATCTCAACATCGACGAGGTCATCGCCATCATCCGTGCCGAGGACGAGCCGAAGCCGGTACTGATGGCACGCTTCGGGCTCTCCGATACCCAGGCCGAGGCCATCCTCGAGCTCAAGCTCCGTCACCTCGCAAAGCTCGAGGAGATGAAGATCCGGGGCGAGCAGGCGGACCTCGAGCGCGAGCGCGACCGGCTGGAGAAGCTTCTTGGCAGCCGGGCCCGCCTGCGTCGGCTGATCCGTGGGGAGATTATCGAGGACGCGGAGAAACACGGTGATGCACGGCGCACGCGGCTGGTGGAGCGCGCCGCCGCCCAGGCGCTCGACGAAACCCAGCTGGTGGCCGCCGAGCCGGTGACGGTGGTGCTGTCGGCGCGCGGTTGGGCGCGTGCCGCGCGGGGCCACGAGGTCGATGCGGGCGCACTGAGCTACCGCAGTGGCGACGAGTTTCTCGCCGCGAGCCGGGGGCGCAGCAACCAGCCGGCGGTCTTTCTCGACAGTACCGGGCGCGCCTACAGCCTGCCTGCGCATACGCTCCCCTCGGCGCGCGGCCAGGGCGAGCCGCTGTCCGGCCGCTTCAATCCCCCCGATGGAGCGACGTTCCGTGGGGTCATGACCGGGGAGGACGACAGCCTGTGGGTGCTGGCCACCGACGCGGGCTTCGGTTTCGTGGCACGGCTTGCCGACCTGCACTCACGCAACAAGGCCGGCAAGGCGGTGCTGACGGTTCCGCGCGGGGCCGGCGTGCTCATTCCAGCCCCGGTGGTGCAGCCTGCCGAGGCGGTGATTGCCGCCGTGAGCGACGGCGGGCAACTGCTGGTCTTTCCCGTGGCCGACCTGCCGCAGCTGGCACGCGGCAAGGGCAACCGGATCCAGGCGATCAACGCGGCGAAACACCGCGCCGGCGAGGAGCGCCTGGTGGCGGTGGCGGCCGTCGCGCCCGACGAGGTACTGGCGGTGTACAGCGGCCAGCGGCGGATGACGCTGCGCTGGCGCGACCTGGAAGCCTACGCGGGCACCCGGGGACGCCGGGGCAGCCTGCTGCCGCGCGGCTGGCGGCGGGTCGATCGGCTGGCTGCGGAGCGCGCCGGCGGCTGAGGCCGTCGCGGCCGGCCCGGGGCAAGCTCAGCCGGTGCCGACCCGTCCGGGTGGCGGCTCCAGCAGCGCCGTATGCTCCGCGGTGTCGACATCCGCGGTCCCGTGCCCGGTTTCTGGCTGAGCCTCCTCCTGAGCCTCTTCATTCGCCTGGGCACGCAGTTCCTCCAGGCTCTGGGTCACGTCCGTCGGCAGCGCGTGCAGCGTGTCGGTCGCGTCGAGTTGTGTCGTGTCAGTCAGCGAGGTCGCCGCCTGGAAGCGGCTGGTGTAGTCGCGTTCAAGCATGGCCATGGCCTCGGCCATCTGCATGTCAAGCGCCTCGGTATCGCTGAATCCCTGGAAGCGATGCTCGATCGTGGTGTCGCCCGTGTCGCGCAGGACGGCGACCTCGTCGGTGGGTGTGTCGTCGATTGCCGGCCTGGCGGTGTCTGTCGCCGCAGAGGGCTGGGTCGTCGTCTCCGATACCGTGAACTCCACCGTATAGCCGTCCTGCGGCGCCAGGTCGCGGTGGAAGGTGGGTGGGGGTGCGAGGCGCACGCCCGGTCGGGCCTCCGTCGCCCGGACGGTGGTTTCCATATCGGCGGCGGCAGCAGGGGAGTCCCCCGCGGGCCGGCGACGCAGTGCCGTCCAGCCCAGCAGCCCGCCAAGGCTGATGAATCCGAGTCCTACCAGGATGCCGGCCAGCCAGCTGCGCAGACCACGTGGGCCGTCAGCCTGGGCCGCAGCGGCCGGTGCGCCTGCAGTGGGGGGCGCCGCAGCCGACGGCGCGAGCCGTTCGGGCACCGGGGGTCCCATGGTCTCGGCTGCCCGCCGGGCCGCCGCCGTCACGGTCCCGGCCACCATCGCGGGCGCTGCGACGGCAGGGGCGTCGACTGTCGTCGTCGCTGGCGCTGGCGACTCCACAGCGAACGCGAGCGCTGGCGGCTCGGCGATCTGCGGCGTGATCTCGGCCAGGTCCGGCCGGACCGGGGGTGTCGCCGGCCGCGCCAGCCCCACGGTGGTCTGCGGAATCTGCAACTGCGCACCGGCCCGCAGGCGGTTCGGGTCGGCCCCGATGAACGCATCAGGATTGGCGTCGAAGATCGCTTCGGCCTGCGCCCAGATCGACAGCTCACGATCACTGACGCGCTGGGCGATGGTGGAGAGCGTATCGCCGGGGCGTACCCGGTAGCGCTCGCCGGCCCGCAAGGGGTTGTCGGGTCGCGTCACCGCGGCTGGGGCCTGCGCGCGCGCGGGCCGCGCCGCTGCGGCGGCCGTCGGTGAGGGTGTAGCGGCCGTCGGTGAGGGTATAGCGGCTGTCGGTGAGGGTGCGCGCTGTGCGGGCTGGCTGCGCGGTGACAGCATCAGGGTATAGCCCCGCTCCATCCGCGGTGCGCCGGCGCAGTCCACCGCGATCACCAGGTCTAGCAGCGGTTCGCGCAGCGGCGTCCGCCCGGTGATGGCAAGCCGTCGGGCAGGGCCGTTACCCAGCAGCTGCACGCTGGCCTCATAGGGCAGCCCACCACGCGAACCCGCAGAGGCATCGGTGGTCAGCCTGAAGCAGTCCGGGGTGACACGCTCACCCGGGGCGACGCCGAGCGGCAGTTCGGCACGCAGCGGTTCGCCCAGCGCGGAACTGACCTCGATGGGGCCGAGCGACAGGGCAAGCGCGCTGCCGTTTGCGAGCAGTGCCGCGATGGCTGCGGCCAGCGGGGTCGCCCTGGAGACTCGTCTGGTCATGGCGCCGAGGCTAGCACCCGTCGAGGGGCGTACCCGTGCACCGGTCCGGATTTCACCGGCGCCAGGGGAGAGGACGTCCGGAACTGAGAACTGCATCACACGATCTTCCTGTCGCTTGAGGGTGGCGGCTCACGCCATGGTCTGGAGCAGGGGGGCATCGTCTTCCAGCACGACCTCGGGTTCCTGGACGTAATGGCCCTGCATGTAGCTCACGCCGAGCTGGAACAGCACGGCCATGGTGTTGGCATCCTCCACGCGCTCGGCAATGGTGAGGACCTTGTGGTCGCGTGCGGCCGAGACCAGGGCGGAGACTTTCTGCTGGAGGGCATCGTTGCCGGCAAGTCCCTGCATCAGCGCCCCGTCGATCTTCACGTAGTGCATGGGCAGGTGGTGCAGCACCTGGAGGGGATCGCGGCCGGTCCCGAAATGGTCCACGGCGAACTGACAGCCGATTTTCCGCAGCGCATCGGCCAGTGCCTTGGCCTGCTTGAGGTACTGATGACACAGCTCCTCGGTGAGCTGGAAGCACAGCCGCTGCGGGGGTGCCCCGGCATTGCGCAGCTGGTGCTGCAGCCATTTCGGCAGGGTGTCGTCGAGCACGCTGTCCGCGGACAGCCGAATGAAGACCCGCGAAGCCTTGCGGCTGATGGCGAAATCGATCGCCGCGGCAATGACCCAGCGGTCGATGTTCTTCATCAGCTTGTGCCGTTGCGCCGCCGGAATGAACTCGCCCGGGAGTATCTCCTCGCCGGTCTCGTCGATCATCCGGACCAGCAGGTCGTAGAGGCCCTGGTGGGTGTCCTGGAGGCTGACGATCGGCTGATGCACCAGCTTGAAGCGGTTGTCGATCAGCGCTGCCTTGATGCGCCTGGTCCAGAGCCGGTCCTGCTCCATGGCACGGGTGTCGTCGGCGACGGCCTCGGGAATCCGCAGGCAGTTGCCCCGCGCCCGGGCTTCGCGGCAGCAGCGTTCCGCCACATCCAGCAGACTGTCCATCGTGTTGACCTGGCGGCCGGCCAGCGCGAGCCCTGCGCTGCAGGTCAGTGACAGGGACTGCTCGCCGATTTCGAAGACTTCACCGGCGATCGTGCTCAGCAGCGTCTCCGTCCACGCCTGGCAGTCACGCAGCGTGCCACGCTCCAGGAACACGGCAAAGGCATTGCCCGTCATCCGGCCGGCAAGGTCGCTGGGCCCCACCATCTTCGCGATGGCGCCGGCCACGATATCGAGCAGCGTTTCTGTGGCCAGTGGGCCCAGCCCGCTGCGCAGCTCGAGCAGCTTGTCGGGACGCACCCAGACCAGCGCCCGCACGCCCCCGCGACTCGTCTGTGCCAGGCGCTGACCGAGGGCCTCGAGCAGGTGGCGCCTGTGATAGAGCCCCGTGACCGGGTCCTTCTCGACCATCTCGGCCACAAGACTGTCGGGGTTGTCCTCGACACGACGCTCTCGCGGCACGGTCAGCTGCACGGCGGTCTCGCCGTCGAAGCTCACTGTTTCGAGTTGCAGCTCGACCGTGAGCGCGGAGCCGTCCGAGGTGCAGGCCTGGGCGCGCAATGCATGGTCCTCCCACCTGCCCTGCATGGCCGCAACCAGCGCGCCCTTGAGCGCGGTGTGGCTGCCGGTGTCGAACAGGTCCATGAACGGCTGACCGACCACCGCGTCTTCGTCGGCATAACCGAACAGCTCCAGCCAGGCGGGGTTGGCCTCGACGACGATCCCTTCCTGAACGGTCGCGATGGCGTCGGCCGAACCTTCCATGAACGCCTGCAGCTGCTGGCGGTAGCGGCTCGCGGAACGCTGGGTGTTGTTCAGCGCCCGTTCGAGGCGGTAGGCCCGTAGCTCCCGCGAGGCTACGGCCTGCAGGCGCCTCGCGTGTGCCAGCGACACGGTGTCCTGGGCGCCCGCGTCCAGGTCACGCGCGATCACCGACTCGTCGACGCTGCGACGGACACAGACCAGGGGCAGCCCCGGGGCGGCATGGTCCCGGGTCGCTGCGATGGTGGCCACACCGCCGGGAAACTCGTCGGCGAAATAGACCATCAGCTCGGGTGCGATCTGCACCACGGCATCGGCCAGCTCGCTGGCGTCGGACAGCCAGCTGCAGTGCGCGGCATGCCTGGCGTCGCGCAGGCTCCGGTTGATGGCCTCGACGTGGTCCTGCTTTCTGGTGAGGACGATGACGGGGACCCCGGCCTGACTGTTCAAGATAGTCGACTCCATCAGCTGCGGCGCGGATCATTCCGGCGCCGGGAGAGCAGGTCAGGAGTCTGGCAGCGGAGTGTGACGTGGACCGCGACGCAGTCCACAGCTTTGTGACGCCGTTCCGGTGTCCGGCCTCAGGCAAGGACAGTCTTCGATGCTTCGCCGGGGGTTTCCCTGGCCAGTCGCGGCACCAGATAGCCGGGCAGCTGTGCGCGCAATGCCGCGATCAGTGCCCGTGCCCGGGTCTCGTCAACCTCGAAATGCGCCGCGCCGCTCACCGGGTCGAGCAGATGCAGGTAATAGGCCAGCACCCCCGCCCCGCCCAGCCGCCTCCAGAGTTCCGCCTGGGCATCGACCGTGTCATTGATTCCGCGCAGCAGCACCGCCTGGTTGAGCAGCAGGGCGCCCCGCGCCCGCAGCCGTGCCAGCGCGGCCTCGGCCTCGGTATCGAGTTCGCGCGCATGGTTGACGTGCACCACCACGACCACGTCCTGCGCAGCCTCGCCGAGGAGCTCGAGCAGACCGCGATCGATGCGCGAGGGCAACACCACCGGCAGCCGGCTGTGTATGCGCAGGCGACGCACCGTGTTCAGTTGCGCAAGGGGCTTCAGCAGCGCGGCGAGTCTGCGGTTGGTCAGCATCAGCGGGTCGCCACCGCTCAGGATGAGTTCCTCCAGCGATGCATCTTCGCGCAACAGCGCCAGCAGCTCCTGCCACTGCCCGGCGCCCGCATGCTGTTCGCCGTAGGGAAAATGCCGTCGGAAACAGTATCGGCAGTGCACGGCGCAGGCGCCCGTGGTGACGGCCAGCAGCCGGCCGGCATACTTCTGCAGCAGTCCCTCGCCCCGCAGCATGCCCGCTTCGGCGACCGGATCGGTCCCGAAGCCCGGGGGCTGGGGCAGACTCTCCTCGTGGCGTGGCAGAAACTGCAGCAGCAGCGGATCACGCGGGTCGCCCGGGCGCATGCGCGCGAGCATCGTCGGGGTGACCAGCACCGGGAACTGCGCCGCCGCCGACGGGCTGACCGCGACGTCGTCCGGCGTCAGCCCCAGGGCCGCAAGCAGGCCCTCGAGGCTGCGGATGGCCGCCTGCATTTCGCGCTGCCACGGCGCGGCCAGCGGCGGGGGCGCCTCGGGCATGGCCGCGGCGCTCTGCGGATGGGGGAGAGTTCGGGACATGCGAAACGGGCTGCGGGTATCTGGGGCCAGCCTGCTATCATAGGCGCTGTTTGCATCTCAGGGCATTGGCATGGCCACCTACAGCACCAACGAATTCCGCGCCGGTTTGAAAATCCTCATCGACGGTGATCCCTGCACCATCGTCGAGAACGAGTTCGTCAAGCCCGGCAAGGGCCAGGCGTTCAACCGCGTGCGCATTCGCAACCTCAAGACCGGCCGGGTGGTGGACAAGACCTTCAAGTCCAACGAGAGCGTCGAGTCGGCCGATGTGCACGAGACCGACATGCAGTATCTCTACACCGATGGAGAGTTCTGGCATTTCATGGTGCCCGACACCTTCGAGCAGTTCAGTGCGGACGCCAACTGCGTGGAAGAGGCTGCGGATTTCCTGAAGGACGGCGACCTGTGCCGCGTGACCCTGTGGAATGGCGTCCCGCTTCAGGTGGCGGCACCGAACTTCGTCGAACTGCGCATCGTCGAGACCGACCCCGGCGTGCGCGGCGACACCGCCCAGGGCGGTGTGAAGCCGGCGAAGCTCGAGACCGGCGCCACGGTGCGTGTGCCGCTGTTCATCGAGGAAGGCGAAGTCATCCGCGTCGACACCCGCAGCCGCGAGTATGTCTCCCGCGTGAAAAGCTGACGACCGCCGACGGACGCGGTCAGATAAGCGCCGACCCCTCGTCCGAGGCCGCCAGCAGGCGCGCCGCCATCGCCTCAAGGCCCGCCTGGTCGCGTACGTCGAAACGCGCCGGACGGGGACTGTCGACGTCCAGCACGCCGAGCAGCCGGCCCCCGCGGATCAGCGGTACGACGATCTCCGAGCGCGATGCCGGATCGCAGGCGATATGGCCCGGGAAGGCGTGCACATCCTCCACGATCACCGTCTCGCGCCGCGCCGCCGCGGTGCCGCACACCCCCTGGCCGAGCGCGATGCGCGTGCAGGCCGGGCGGCCCTGAAAGGCGCCGACCACCAGCGTCCCGCCCCGTAGCCAGTAGAAGCCGAACCAGTTGACGTCCGGCAGGGCGTGGAAGGCCAGCGCCGCCAGGTTTGCGGCGTTGGCGCCGAGATCGCACTCGCCATCGAGCAGGCCGTCGAGCTGCGACAGCAGGGGCGCATACTCCCCACGGGGCAGGGGGGCGGTGTCCATATCGGTCTCAAACATCATCGGGCTCCACCGGCACCACCTGCCGGATGTCGTCGCTCGCCAGTGCCAGCATCAGCAGCCGGTCCACGCCCATGGCGACCCCGGCGCAGTCCGGCAGTCCCCTGGCCAGCGCGGCGAGCAGCGCCTCGTCGAGGGGGGGTGCCGGATGGCCGTGCGCGGTCCGCCAGCGCCGTTCCTGCTCGAAGCGCCGGCGCTGTTCGTCGGCGTCGGTGAGTTCGCGGAAACCATTGCCGAGTTCGAGGCCGGCGATGAACACCTCGAAGCGCGCCGCGGTCGGTGGCTGGCCCGGGTTGATCGCCGCCAGCGCCGCCTGCTCCGCCGGGTAATCATGCACGAAACACGCGCCGTGATGGCCGAGCCCGGGAATCACCAGCGTGCCCATCGCCAGATCCAGCAGCCCACTCCGCGACAGCCCCGCCGGCACGTCCACGTCCGCCGCCGCCAGGCAGCGCGACAGTGCGATCCCATCGGCCGTCAGCGGGTCCACGCCGGTGGCCCGCTCGAACGCAAGCCGGTAGCTCAGGCGCTCGCCGCCGCTGCCGGCCGCGTCGGGCAGCAGCTCAGCCAGCAGCTCGGCCACCTCGTCCATCAGCCGGTGTTCGTCGTAGCCGACGCGGTACCACTCGAGCAGGGTGAACTCCCGGAGGTGCCGGCGCCCGGCCTCGCCGTCGCGGAACACGTGGCCGAGCTGGTAGATGTCGCCGCTGCCGGCCGCCAGCAGGCGTTTCATGGCGAACTCCGGTGAGGTCTGCAGGTAGCCGCGCCAGCCGGGCTCGAGCGGGCTGACCACCTCCAGGCTGGCGATGGCGGGATCGGGCGTGGTGGTCGCGGCGAGCAGCGGGGTGTCGACCTCGAGTACGCCGCGGCGGGCGAAGAACTCGCGCAGCCGCGCAAACAGGGCGCTTCTGCTGGACAGCAGTGCCCGCGGTGCCACCCCGGCCGGGTTCATCCGCGCAGACGTCTGGCCAGCACCTGCCCGACCTGGACGACCTGGCCTGCGACCACGTCGTCGGCGACCTCCACGCTGCCGCGTGGCAGCACCAGGATCACGGTCGAGCCCATGTTGAAGCGGCCGAGTTCCTCCCCGCGCGCGAGCCGGACGCCGTCATCGGCCGGGTAGTCGTAGTGACGGACGTCGCGGCCACCCCAGCCCGTGACCTCTCCGGCCCAGACCGTCTCGATGCTGCCGACATTCAGTGCGCCGACCAGCACCACCGCGACCGGGCCACAGTCGGTGTCGAAGTGGCAGACCACCCGCTCGTTGCGCGCAAACAGCCCGGGCAGCAGCCGTGCCGTGGTCTCGTTCACGCTGAACAGGTCGCCCGGCACGTGGCTCATCGCGACCAGCCGGCCGTCCATGGGCATGTGGAAGCGGTGATAGTTGTAGGGTGCGAGATAGACGGTGAAGGCCAGCCCGTCGGCCAGATCCGCGGCGCGCGGGTGACCGGCCAGCAGGGCTTCCAGCGAATAGTGGTGGCCCTTGGCCTGCAGCATGCGGTCGCCGGCCAGCGCCGCGGCATGGTAGAGCCGGCCATCGGCTGGCGAGACGATGGCCTGGGGATCGGACGGCATGGGTCGCGCGCCCGCGACCAGCGCCCGGGTGAAGAACGCGTTGAAACTCGGGAAGTCCCCGGCGTGGCGGACCTGCGCCTCGTCCAGGGAAATCCGGAAATGGCGCATGAATCCGCGGATCAGCAGGGTCCTGAGCCAGGGCCGCCGGCTCCGCGCCAGGCGGTGGACCAGGGCACTGAGCCGTCGACGCGGCAGCAGGTACTGCAGCCACAGAAAGGCGCGTTCCCGAAGCGTCGGGGTGTCCGGGGCGGATGGCGCTGCCGCCGCGTCAGCGTCGTTCGCGGACATCGCGCACCTCGAAGCGCAGGTCCCGCGCAGTCCCGTCGCTGAAGGTCAGTTCGATCGTTACCCCGTCGCCGGCGCGCAGGGGCTCCCGCGGGGTGAACAGCATCAGGTGCAGGCCGCCGGGCGCGAAGGCCACGGTCTCTCCCGGCGGCAGCGGCACATGGTCCACCTCGACCATGCGCATGGTCCCGTCCACCTGCAGGGTGTGATGGAGTTCGATGCGCTCGAAGGTGTCGCTGTTGGCGAGCAGCAGTGCCACGGGTGCGTCGCCGCGGTTTTCAAGGCGCATGTAGCCGGCGAGGGCGCGGGCTCCGGGCGGGGCCTCGCGTATCCAGGGGTCTTCGATCAGCACGCCCGCGTCCGGGCCGGGCCCGCAGGCGGTGAGCAGCAGCGCGGCGAGCGCCGCCAGCGCCGCCGGGACTCGGCGGTTCATCCGCGTGAGCCGATCAGGCGACCGAGGTCCTGCGCCATGGCGTCCACGCGGTGGGGCAGGCGGAACAGCCCGGCGAGGCGGCCCTCGGGGTCGATCAGGAACACGGCCGTGGTGTGGTCGACGTTGTAGTGCCCATGCGCGTCTGTCTCGCCCATGATCACGGCCACGCCCATCGCCCGGGCGAACTCGGCCACTGCCGCCTCCTCGCCGGTGATGCCGACGATGTCCGGGTCGTAGTAGGCGAGATAGTCGCCAAGCATGTCCGGGCCGTCGCGGGCGGGGTCGATGGACACGAACACCACGCCAGGCCGGCCGGCCCCTTCGCCCTCGAAACGCCCGCGCACCGCCGCAAGGGTCTGCAGGGTCATGGGGCAGATGTCCGGGCAGTGGGTGAACCCGAAGAACACCAGGTGCCACTGCCCGGTCAGCGCCTGCTCGTCGATCGGCTCGCCATGCTGGTCGATGAGATTGAACGAGGGGAGAGGCCTCGGTTCGGGCAGCAGGGTCAGGGCCTGGTGGACCGGGCTCGGCGGTGGCGCGTCGCGGAAGGCCAGGAAGCCGACCACCGCAGCGAGCAGCGCGATGGCCACGATCAGCAGATGAGTGCGGGGCATGTTCATGGCCGCGGATTCTGCCATAGCGCCAATGCAGTATCATCCGCGCGCAGACGCCGGGATCCGCTGACCCACGCAGGCGCCCGGCACCGGCAGCCCGAACCGTACCCCCCGCACCACGAGCCCCGACGTTGAGTCACACGCCTGACACCGACCCGCCTGCATCCGCCCCGGCCCTGCTGCCGGGAGAAGTGCCCGCGCGGCTCGACGAGGCTGTCGACTGGGCCGCGGGCGTGCTTGCCGGGGCGGGTGTGCATTTCGGCCATGGGGCCGACAACCCCCACACCGAGGCCATCATCCTGCTGGCCGGCGCCACCGGGCTGTCCCTGGAGGTGCTGATGGCCGACGCCGCCCGCCCGCTGGCGCCACCGGTGCGCGCGCAGCTTGCGGCGTTGCTGACCGAGCGGCTGTCGAGCCGCCGGCCGGCAGCCTACCTCGTGGGACGGGCCTGGTTCGCGGGGCTGGAGTTCGAGGTCGACGAGCGGGTGCTCGTTCCGCGTTCGCCACTGGCGGAGTTCCTGGCCGCCGGCGGCGCCCCCTGGCTCGACCCGGCACGGGTGAGGCGTGTGCTCGATCTCGGCACCGGGTCCGGCTGCCTGGCCATCGCCGCGGCCATGGCCTTTCCCGAGGCCCGGGTCGACGCCGCTGACCTTTCGAGCGATGCCCTGGCCGTGGCCGCGGCGAATGTCCGGCGTCACGGCCTGGAGACGCGGGTACATCTGGTGCTGTCGGACCATTTCGCCGCCCTGGCCGGCGAGCGCTACGACCTGATCCTGTCCAACCCGCCCTATGTTCCGGCCGCCCGGCTGGCGGAACTGCCACCCGAGTATGGGCACGAGCCGGCCATGGCCCTCGTCTCCGGCGAGGACGGGCTGGATTCGGTCCGCGCGATCCTGCAAGATGCCGGGCTGTTCCTCCGCCCGGGCGGCATCCTGGTGGTCGAGGTCGGGGAAGTCGAGGAGGCTGTCGCACGCGCGTGGCCGCACCTGCCTCTGACCTGGCTCGAATTCGAACACGGCGGCTCGGGTGTCTTCCTGCTCGAGGCCGAGTCCCTGCCGCCCCCACGCGAGCCCTGATCGAAACCATGTCCGGCAACACCTTCGGCAAGCTGTTTACCGTCACCACCTTCGGCGAGAGCCATGGCCCGGCGCTTGGCGCCATCGTCGACGGCTGCCCGCCCGGCATGGCGCTGACCGAGGCCGACCTGCAGCATGATCTCGAGCGGCGCCGGCCCGGCAAGTCGCGCCATGTCACCCAGCGCCGCGAGCCCGATCAGGTGCGCATCCTCTCCGGCGTGTTCGAGGGCGTGACCACGGGCACGCCGATCGGCCTGCTGGTGGAGAACGCCGACCAGCGCTCGCGCGACTACGACAGGATCAAGGACCGTTTCCGTCCTGGCCACGCCGACTACGCCTACCTCCAGAAATACGGCCTGCGGGATTACCGCGGTGGCGGACGCGCCTCGGCGCGGGAGACGGTGATGCGTGTCGCCGCCGGCGCCATCGCCCGCAAGTATCTGCGCGAGCGCCTGGGCATCGAGATCCGCGGGCATCTCTCACAGCTCGGCCCGCTGGTGCTCGACTGCGTCGATCCGGCAAGCGTCGATGACAACCCGTTTTTCTGTGCCGATCCCGCCCGTCTCGAAGAGCTCGATGCGTTCATGACGCGGCTGCGCAAGGAGGGCGATTCCATCGGCGCGCGCATCACGGTGGTCGCCAGCGGCGTACCCGCGGGCCTCGGCGAGCCGGTGTTCGACAAGCTCGACGCGGACATCGCCCACGCC
>SKYU01000007.1 GCA_007127715.1 Gammaproteobacteria bacterium
GCGTCACCATGCCGTCATGTCAGTTGCGGGACGCTGTGGTAGCTTAACTTCTGGTTGGCAAGGACGCAGAGGAGGCCTGCCCGTGCGGCTTCTACAACGGCGTGGGGCAGTCATGGCGGTGCTGCTCGCACTGGCGGCAGTCCAGGCGGGCTGTTCGGGTGAATCGCCGGGCGTGGAGCCTCGCCGGGTTGCGCCACCGGCTCTGCCGGTACAGGCCGTCGAGATTACTCCCCGCGATCTCTCGCGCAGCGTCCAGGTCGCCGCGCCGGTCGAGCCCATGCGCAGCGTCCGACTGGCCGCCCGGACCGAGGGGGTGTTGACCTACGTCGGGGTAGAAGCAGGCGACAGGGTCACCCCTGGACGGGTGATCGCCCGCATCGATGTCTCGGAGCAGGAGGCTGAACTCGCCCGATCCGAAGCGCGCGAGGAGGATGCGCGGCTCGCCTTCGAGCGCCTGGAGCGGCTGCACGCCACCGGCCATATCGATGCGGCCAGTCGGGACGCCGCCCGCGCGCAGATGCGCATCGCCACCGCCGAGGCGGAACTCTGGCGTACCCGGGTCGGTTTCGGTGAGGTCCGCGCCACGGTCGATGGCATCGTACTTGCTCGTCATATCGAACCGGGCGAGGCGATCTCCAGACACGATACACTCTTCGAACTCGCGGACCTGGAGGCGCTGGTCCTGCGTATCGGCGTCTCCGAACTCGATGTGCGGGCCATTCGCGCGGGACATCCGGTCGAGGTACGGGTAGACGCGCTGGGACCTGATGTTGCGCTCCAGGGCGAAGTGCGCAGGATATTCCCCGCCGCCGAGGCGGGCAGCCGGCTGGTCACCGTGGAAGTAAGCCTGCCCGATGCCGCTGCCCGGGGGATTCGGCCCGGCTTTCTTGCGCGGGCGCGACTGGTCGTTGACCAGCGACGCGATGTGCTGGCAGTGCCTGCCGCAGCCTTGGCCGAAGGCGAAAACGGCGATCACTATGTCATGCTGATCAACGATGAGGAGCGTCTGGAGCGGCGTGCCGTCGAGCCCGGGGTAACACGGAGCGGGTGGCTGGAGCTTCGCAGCGGCGTGCGGCCCGGCGAGCGCGTGGTGGCCACCAATCCGCTAGACCTCAATCCCGGCATGCAGGTGCGCATCGTGGGTTGGGCCGGATGAGTGCCGCCCCGGAGTCACCGGACCCGGCGCGCGGCACGCGCTACTACCGCGGCCTGACCCATGCGGCGATCCGTCGGCCCGTCGGAACCCTGGCCATCGCTTCGGTGGTGTTCGTACTCGGGCTGTTCTTCATCGACCGTCTGCCCCTCAACCTGCTGCCCGAAATCGTCTACCCCCATATCCGGGTGACGGTGAACTATCCCGGCGTCGCACCCGAGGTGATGGAGGAGCAGGTCACCCGCGTTCTGGAACGGCAACTGGCGGCCACCGAGAACCTCAGTCGCATCTACTCGCGGGCCTCGGAGGGCCGCACCAACATCAACCTGATTTTCGAGTACGGCGTCAACCTCGATCATGCCCTGCAGGATGCCGCGCGGCTGATGGAGCTGGCACGCACCCAGTTGCCATCGGATATCGAGCCACCCAGGCTCTACAAATTCGATCCCTCCCAGGACGCCGTGTTCGAAGCCGGCTTCAGTTCGACCATCAGAACACCGCGCGAGGTACGCGACTGGGTGGAACACCGGCTCGCACCCCAACTGCTTGCACTGCATGGTGTAGCGGGCGTCGAGGCCGCGGGAGGGCTGGTCCGGGAACTCGAGGTCATCGTCGATCAGAACCGGCTGAGCTCCTACGGGCTGACCCTGCGCAGCGTGGCCGACGCGCTGGCCCAGGAGAACCTGAACATCGCCGCGGGCCAGGTCACCTCCCCGACCTTCGATGTCATGGCCCGTACGGACGGACGTTTCCGCTCGGCGGAGGACGTGGGTGCCGTGCTGCTGACAATTCCCGGCAGCGACCGACGCATCCGCCTCGATGAGATCGCCGAGGTGCGCGACGGCTACCGCGAACAGCGACTGTTCGTCCGTCTCAACGGCACACCCGCCACGCGGCTCTCCGTGTTCAAGCTGCCAGAGGCCAATACCGTCGGGGTGGTCGATGCGGTCAGCGCCACGCTTCGGCGCCTGGAGGCCAGCGGCTTCATCCCCGCCGACATCCGTTACGAGGCCACTGCGGACAGCGCTTTCTTCATCCGGGGCTCGCTCGCGGCGGTCTCGACCGCCGCCATCCTGGGCGGCGTGCTGGCCATGCTCGTGGTGCTGGCCTTCCTCGGGAGTCTCCGCAAGAGCTTTGTCATCGGCCTGTCCATCCCGCTGGCCGTACTCGCGACTTTTGCGCTGATGGGGGTGAGCGGCCTCACGCTGAACATCATGAGCCTTGGCGGGCTTGCGCTCGGTGTGGGCTTGCTGCTGGATAACGCCATCGTCATGCTGGAGAACATCGCCCGCCACCGTGACCGCCTTGACAAGGATGACGAGCAGGCTGCCCATGAGGGCGCGGACGAGGTCATCTCAGCCATCACCGCCGGGACCCTGACCAACCTCGCGGCGGTCGCTCCGTTCCTGCTGATCACCGGGCTGGCCTCGTTGGTGTTCCGCGAACTCATTCTCACCATCTCATTCGCGATCATCGCCTCCCTGGCGGCCGCGCTGACCCTGGTGCCCATGCTTTCGGCCCGGCTCGCCGGCATCCGCTTCCGCTCAGGGCTGGACCGCAGCCGGGCTTTCCTGGCGTTCGACGCGTGGATCCAAAGGCTCTCCGCGGCCTACCGCCGGGCACTCCATGGCACCCTGCGCTGGCGATGGTTGGTGATCGCCGCGGCAGGCGCATCGGTCGTCGGGGCGCTGCAGCTATTCGACAGGCTCGGCACCGAGTTCCTGCCACCCGTGGACGACGGGCAGGTCACGGTGCGTCTGCGGCTGCCGCCAGGCACGCCGCCGGCCCGCAACGACGCCGCCGCCAGACTGGTCGAGAACGAAATCCAGGGCATGCCCTACGTGGAGAGCGTCTTCGCAATGGTCGGAGGCCACCTCTCGGGTGGCGTCATCTCGGAACGACCGGGCACCGCCAATATCCGGGTTCGCCTTGCGCCGGCTGAACAGCGCCCGGACTGGACCGCCGGACGCTGGGTGGCGGAGCTGCAGCAGCGGCTCGAGGCCCTGGACCTGCCGGGCGCCCGCCTGACCGTGCGACCACCGCGCATCCAGGGACTGCAGTTCGGCGTCACCGGCGACGACCTGTCCATAGGCGTCATGGGTGACGAGCTCGTTGAACTCCAGCGCATCGGCCGCGAGCTGGTGACACGGCTGGAAGGGATCCCGGGGCTGGAGGGTGTCGAAATCGGGCGCGAAGACCGTACGCCACTACTCGGCATCGACATCGATCGAGAACGCGCCGCCACACTGGGACTGAGCGTCGGCGACATCGCCCGGGTGCTGCGTGACGGCATCAGCGGAACCGTACCCACGCGCTTCACCACCGGCTGGGCGGAGTACGATATCCGCGTGCGTCTTCCACGCAGCGAAACACGCGACCCGGATGCCCTGGGCAATCTGATCGTCCACCACAGCCCTGGCGGTCCGATCCAGCTTCGCGAGGTGGCAAGCTTCCGTCTCGGCGAAAGCCCGGCACACATCGAACGCGAGAACCAGGGACGTATCCTCCGGGTCAACGGTTCGATCAACCCCGAACTGGCGGATGTCGGCACGGTCATGCGCGAAGTCGAAGCGCGCCTGCAGGGCATGGCCCTTCCGGAGCAGTACAGCCTGATTCTCGGCGGGCAGTGGGAAACCATCCAGGAATCGAATCGTGAACTGCAGCTGGTCATCGGCCTCGCCGTATTCCTGGTGTTCGTCGTTCTCGCCGTACAATACGAGCGGCTCAGCAACCCGGTGGTCATCATGGCAAGTGCGCCGCTGGCGCTGGCGGGTGTGGTCGGTCTGCTGTGGCTCACAGGCACACCGGCCAGCGCGCCTGTCTTCCTTGGCGTGATCCTGCTCATTGGCATTGTCGTGAACAACGCAATTCTGCTGGTGGAGTACATCGAGCGCGGACGTCGCCGTGGCGTGGAGATGCAGGACGCGGTCCTGGAGGCGGCCACAGTACGCCTGCGTCCCATCCTGATGACCACGCTCACGACCGTGGCCGGAATGCTGCCTCTTGCGCTCGGCATGGGTGCCGGAGCCGACATCATGCGGCCACTGGCGCTGAGCGTTGTGGGTGGACTGGTCACCGCCATGGTGCTGACCTTGTTCCTGATCCCCTGCCTGTACGTGGTGGTGCAGCGGATCGTGGAGTGGCTGTCCCGGCTGTTGCTGCGCCGACCGGCGCGCACGCGCGACAGGGACATGGCGTACGATCGATGAACCGCCTGATCCGCGAGTTTTTCGCGACGCTGCTGCACGCGGCGCGCAACCTGTTGCCGATCGTCGTGGTGGTTGGGGTATTCCAGTTCGGTGTCCTCCGGCAGATGCCCGACGGCCTCGGGGCCATGATCATCGGGCTCGGCATAGTCGTACTCGGAGTCGCGCTGTTCCTGCAGGGCCTGGAGATGGGGGTATTCCCCATCGCTCGCAATCTCTCCGACGAGTTCACCGCCAAGGGATCTCTGCCCTGGCTGATGATTTTCGGGTTTTGCATCGGCTTTTCGGCCGTCATCGCCGAGCCTGCACTGATTGCGGTGGCCGAGCAGGCGGAATTGATCAGCGAGGGGCGCATCGACCCGGTCACGCTGCGCGTACTGGTGGCCTCCTCGGTGGGCGCAGTCGTGGCAATCGGGGTGCTGCGTATCATCCTGGGACTGCCGCTGCACTGGATGATGATCGGCGGCTATATCGTCGTCGTCCTGGTGACTTTTTTCGCGCCTGAGGAAATCGTCGGCCTCGCCTACGATTCGGGCGGAGTGACCACCAACATCGTCACCGTGCCGCTGATCGCAGCACTAGGACTCGGGCTTGCTGCGGCCATCCGTGGAAGAAACCCGCTGATCGACGGTTTCGGCCTGGTGGCGCTCGCCGTGATGGTGCCTATGATCACGGTGCAGCTCTATGGCGTTGTGGTGTTCACGCTGGCTGACCCGGAAAGCGCTGCCGCCGGCGCTGAGGTGATCGCAACGCTCGAGGATCAGGCCGAGACCGTCGTTCCGGGCACGGCGACGGCACTGCTCGCCGATCTCGGACGCATGGTCCTGGATGTCCTGCCGATCATCCTCGTCGTACTGGTATTCCAGTATCTGGTGATCCGAAAGCGGATCCCCCACCTGCCGATGGTGACTTTCGGCTTCGTACTGGTGATCGTCGGCCTGTACGCCTTCGTGGTCGGCCTGAAGCTTGGCCTGTTCCCGATTGGCGAGAACATGGCCGAGCAGCTCATGGCTCACGGCAGCCTGTTCTGGCTTTACCTGTTCGCCTTCCTGATCGGCTTTGCGACGACGATGGCGGAGCCCGCCCTGATCGCCATTGGCGACAAGGCCGAAGAGGCCTCCGCGGGGCGCATCCGAAGCAATGCGATCCGGCTCGTGGTGGCGCTTGGTGTGGCAACGGGAATCACCATCGGGGTTCATCGAATCATCACCGGCGATTCCATCCATCTCTATATCATCGGTGGCTACTGCATCGTGATCCTTCTGACATTCCTGGCACCGCGCTACATCATCGCGCTGGCTTATGACCTGGGCGGTGTCACCACCTCCGAGGTCACTGTCCCACTGATCACTGCACTGGGCATCGGTCTCGCAACCAATATCGAGGGCAGAAGCGTCATGATCGACGGCTTCGGTCTGATCGCGTTTGCCTCGATTTTCCCGATCGTCAGCGTCATGCTGTACGCCATCCTCGCCGACCTGCTGGCAAGAACACGAGGTGCAACGACATGAAGTTTTCCGTCCTGGTGGCTATCCTCGCCGAGGAAATGGAGGATAAGGCGATTGATATCGCCCGAGAATCCGGTGCTGGCGCAGTCACCCTGCTGAACGCAAGGGGGATTACCGGAGACGAGAAGAAGACCTTTTTCGGTCTGACCTATGAGGGTTCGCAGTCTGTCCTTCTTTTTGTCCTCGAGAAGAAGCTGTCCCTGCAGGTATTGAAATGCCTGACCAGGGAACTCGATCTCGACAACGACTCCCGCGGCATCGCCTTTACGGTACCGCTCGAGCACCTCGGCGGTATCGATACCCGCGAGGTCAGCCAATTCACCCGCAAGATCGAAGACGAAATCTAGGAACCGTCATGAGCAACGAGCAATCCCGAAAGCTGGTCGCTGATCTGATGATCAGCGATGTCTACACCATCTCTCCGATGGCCACCCTTCGTGAAGCCATGCAGATGATGCGTGACAGGAAGGTCAAGTCGCTGGTCGTTGAGAAGCGCAGCGAGTGCGATGCCTGGGGACTCATCACCTACACGGCCATCCTGCGCGCAATCATCCAGGAGGAAGGAGATGTCGACCTCGTCAACGTCTACGACATCGCGCTTAAGCCTGCCCTGCTGGTACCGAAGCAACTGGAAGTCCGGCACGCCGTACAGATGATGCTGAACTTCGGCGTGAAACGGCTGATCGTCACCAGCAACAACGAATTGCAGGGCATCATTACGGTGAACGACATCGTCGGCGCGATTCTGGAAAAAATGGATCCCTGAAGACCGAAAGCGCTGCCGCCGTGTCCCTCATCCGCCGAAACCTGCTGGTCGCGCTCTCCGCCGTGGCGCTGGCGGCCTCGCCACTGCGGGCCAATGCCGAGGAGATCCTGGTCTTCGCCGCAGCCAGCCTGACCAACGCCCTCGCCGACATCGCGGACGCCTGGCGCGTGGAGACCGGTCATACTGCCACCCTGTCCTTCGCCGGCTCCTCGGCGCTGGCCCGACAGATTCAGGCCGGTGCGCCGGCCGACGTCTTCATCTCTGCCAGCGTCGACTGGATGGACGCCGTCGCCGCCTCCGGCGACCTGCGCGCCGGGACACGGCGCGACATTCTCGGCAACCGCCTGGTGCTGATCGCGCACGGCCGTGACGTCTCGCCCGTGACCATCGACCGGGGTCTCGATCTCGTCGGCCTCCTGGACGGCGGGCGGCTGTCCATGGCACTGGTCGAGGCCGTACCGGCGGGGATCTACGGCCGGGCGGCGCTGGAGTCCCTGGGACTGTGGGACGCGGTAAGACCCAGGGTCGCTCAGTCCGATAACGTCCGCGTGGCCCTGGCGTTCGTCGCACAGGGCGAAGCCCCGCTGGGGATCGTCTACGCCACCGACGCGGCGGTGCAGGACCGGGTGAGCGTCATCGGGACCTTCCCGGCAGACAGCCATCCGCCGATCGTCTACCCGGCCGCCGTTACGGCCCAGAGCAAAAGTGCGTTGGCGGAGGATTTCCTCACCTTCCTGACCTCCGATACCGCGAGAGCCCTCTGGGCCGGGTTCGGGTTTCAAGTGCTCGACTGATGCTGGAGTCCGTGACCGGCTGGCTGGGTCCAGCCGAGTGGCAGGCGGTACGGCTGTCGATCCGGGTGTCATTCTGGGCGACTGTTGCGAGCCTGCCGCTGGGCATCCTGGTCGCGTATGCCCTGGCACGCTGGGAGTTTCCCGGCAAGCAGCTGCTGAATGGCCTGGTCCACCTGCCGCTCATCCTGCCCCCCGTGGTCACGGGGTACCTGCTGCTGATCGCACTGGGCCGACGCGGCTACGTGGGGCAGTACCTGGAGCAGTGGTTCGGGATCGTCTTCAGCTTCCGCTGGACCGGCGCGGCTGTCGCGGCGGCGGTGATGGCCTTCCCCCTGATGGTCCGGGCAATCCGACTGGCAGTGGAGGCGGTCGACCCGAAACTTGAGGCCGCGGCCGGCACGCTCGGAGCTTCGCGCCCCTGGGTATTCGTGACCATCACTCTGCCGCTCATCCTGCCAGGCATCCTCGCAGGCTCGATTCTCGCCTTCGCCAAGGCCATCGGGGAGTTCGGCGCGACCATTACCTTCGTGTCCAATATCCCCGGCCAGACGCAGACCATCCCGACAGCAATTTATGCCTTCCTGCAGGTGCCGGGCGGACAGGAGGCGGCGACACGCCTGGTCATCGTGGCCATTGTCATCGCGATGGCCGCACTGCTGCTCTCCGAGGTCGTCTCCCGCCGGGTGGCCAGACGGGTGGCCGGCTCATGAGTCTCTCGCTCAGCGTCCAGCACCGTTTCGCGGACTTCGAACTGGACGTCGACGTGCAGGCCCCGGCTGGCCTCACCGTGCTGTTCGGACCCTCGGGCTCCGGCAAGACGACGCTGATCAACGCGGTCGCAGGCCTGCTCCGTCCCCACCGTGCAAGGATCGCTGCAGATGACTGGATCCTCGTCGACACCGAACGAGGCCGCGTTCTGCCCCCGCACCGGCGCAGACTTGGCTACATCTTCCAGGAGGGCCGCCTGTTCCCGCACCTTACGGTCCGCCAGAACCTCCTCTATGGCCGCTGGTTTGCCCCGCGGGAGTCACGTGGCGAGAGCCTCGAGCACGTGGTCGATCTGCTCGGTATCAGTCATCTGCTGACCCGTCGCCCCGGCGCGCTCTCGGGCGGAGAGAAGCAGCGGGTCGCCATCGGTCGAGCGCTGCTGGCGGGGCCCAGAATGCTGCTCGCCGATGAGCCGCTGGCCGCGCTCGACGAGGCCCGCAAGGCCGAGATCCTGCCCTACTTCGAGCGGCTTCGTGACGAGGTATCGGTGCCCATCCTGTATGTCAGCCATTCCTCGCAGGAAGTGGCGCGGCTGGCCACGACCGTGATCGCTTTACGCCAGGGGCGGGTGGCGGCTGTCGGCTCGTCTGCCCAGGTGCTGGGCGATGCAACCGCGATGGGCGCAAGGGGTATCGCTTCGGTACTGACCGCAAGGGTGATCGCGCATCACGCGGACGGACTGAGCGAACTCGCCACCCGAGCAGGCGCCCTCTGGCTGCCTCGGGTGGCGGCAGCCCCGGGGAGCACACTGCGCGTGCGCATCGCCGCAAAGGAGGTCATCCTGTCACGCACGCGGCCCGAGGGACTGTCTGCGCTGAACCTGCTCCAGGGAACCCTCACCGAAATCCGCACCGGCCGGGGGCCGGGCGCACTGGTCACGCTGTCGCTGGGGGAGGAACAGCTGGTCGCGCGCATTACCCGACGCTCGGTCGAGGCGCTGCATCTGGCGCCCGGTCAGCACTGCTTCGCGATCGTGAAGTCCGTCGCGGTTGATCCCGCAGACGTGGGTAGCAGCCGAGTTTGGCATGGGTCGGATCGCTGAGCCCAGGAAA
>SKYU01000058.1 GCA_007127715.1 Gammaproteobacteria bacterium
AAGTGGGCAGCGGCCACCTGCGCATGGAACTGGCCACCCCCTGCGGCGGCGCACGGGTAGGCGGGATCGCCTTCGGCTGTCCGGCGCCCTGGCCCGTGGCAGGGGAGCAGGTCGATCTGGTAGACTCCCGCGCCTTCGACGTCGTCGTGCCCGCCGCGGGTGCGCCGGCCCGCCCTGAACCGCCGGACAGGTCACGCCATGGAAGCCAGCGAACTCCGTCATCTCATTACCGACCTCGAGGGCCGCGCAGCGACCCTGAGGAGGTATCTTTGACTTCGATGCCAGGCAGGAACGCCTGACCGAGGTCGAGCGCGAACTCGAGCAGCCCAGTGTCTGGGACGACCCGGACCGGGCGCAGGCCCTGGGGCGCGAACGTGCCCAGCTTCACGACATCGTCTCGCTGCTGGGTGATCTCGGCCAGCGGCTGGCCGATGCCCGCGAGCTGCTCGATCTTGCGGCCGAGGAGGGTGACGAGGATACGGTGGAGGAACTCGGGCGGGATGTCGGCAGCCTGGAACAGGATGTCGCCCGGCTCGAGTTCCGGCGGATGTTCTCCGGCGAGCTCGACGTCAACAACGCCTTCCTCGACATCCAGGCCGGTTCCGGCGGCACCGAGGCCCAGGACTGGGCCGAGATGCTGCTGCGGATGTACCTCAAGTGGGGCGAGAAGAGCGGCTTCGACACCGAGCTGATCGAGGTCTCGGCCGGCGAGGTGGCGGGCATCAAGAGCGCCACGGTGAAGTTCAGCGGCGAATACGCCTATGGCTGGCTGCGCACGGAGACCGGCGTACACCGGCTGGTGCGCAAGAGTCCCTTCGATTCCGGCAACCGCCGGCACACGTCGTTTGCGGCGGTGTTCGTCTCGCCCGAGGTGGACGACGAGGTCGACATCGAGATCAACCCCGCGGATCTTCGCATCGACGTCTACCGCGCGAGCGGCGCGGGCGGCCAGCACGTCAACCGCACCGAGTCGGCGGTGCGCATTACGCACAATCCCACGGGGATCGTGGTCCAGTGCCAGAACGACCGCTCGCAGCACAAGAACAAGGCCACGGCCATGTCGCAGCTCAAGGCCAAGCTCTACGAGCTGGAGATGCAGAAACGCCGTGAGAAGGCCGAGGCGCTGGAAGACACCAAGGCCGACATCGGCTGGGGCAGCCAGATCCGCTCCTATGTGCTCGACCAGTCGCGCATCAAGGACCTGCGCACGGCGGTGGAGACCGGCAACCCCACGGCAGTGCTGGACGGCGATCTGGACATGTTCCTGGAGGCCAGCCTCAAGCAGGGGCTGTAGGCCTGACCGGGGCACGGGCAATGCACAGGATGAATACCATGGTCACAGGTGAGCCCCGGTGAGCGGGGAAGGCAAGGCCGGGCAGCAACTGCTCGATGAGCGCCGGCGCAAGCTGGCCGGGTTGCGCGAGACCGGACCGGCCTTTCCGAACGACTTCCATCGGGATGCCCTGGCCGGCGAACTCCATGCCACCTGCGCCGAGCGCAGTCATGAGTCGCTGGAGGCCGAGGCGATCTGCGTGCGGGTCGCCGGGCGGATGCTCTCAAAGCGGGTGATGGGCAAGGCGAGCTTCATCAAGCTGCAGGATCGCAGTGGACAGATCCAGGTGCACCTCGAACGGGACCGGCTGCCCGAAGGTGTCTACCAGGCGTTCAAGACCTGGGATCTCGGCGACATCCTGGGCGTGCAGGGCACGCTGTTTCGCACCCGTACCGGTGAGCTGACGGTGCGCGCCGACACCCTGCGCATGCTGGTCAAGTCGCTGCGCCCGTTGCCCGAGAAATATCACGGGTTGTCCGACACCGAACAGCGTTACCGTCAGCGCTACGTCGATCTGATCGTCAACCCGGAAGCGCGCCGGGTGTTTCGCATGCGAACCGCCATCGTCCAGCACCTGCGACGTTTCCTCGACGCCCTCGATTTCATGGAAGTCGAGACGCCGATGATGCAGCCCATTCCGGGCGGCGCCAACGCGCGTCCGTTCGTGACCCATCACAATGCGCTCGACATGCAGCTTTACCTGCGTATCGCACCGGAGCTGTATCTGAAGCGACTGCTTGTCGGGGGGTTCGAGAATGTCTACGAGATCAACCGCAACTTCCGCAACGAGGGCCTGTCGACACAGCACAACCCCGAGTTCACCATGCTCGAGCTCTACCAGGCCTATGCCGATCACGAGGTCGTCATGGACCTGGCCGAGACTCTGGTGCGGGAGACCGCCCGCGCGGTGGGCCCGGGGCTGAGTTTCGAGTACCAGGGGACGCCCTACGACCTGGCCCCGACGTTCCGCCGCCTGCCGATGGAGGCCTCGCTGCTGGAGTTCAATCCGGGGCTGGAGGCCGGGCGTCTGCGCGACCGCGACTACCTGCGGGAGGTCTGCGCACGCTGCGAGGTGCCGGTGAAACCCGAGTATGGGCCGGGCAAGCTGCAGCTCGAGCTCTTCGAGAAAACCGTCGAACACCGTCTGGTGCAGCCGACCTTCATGACCGCCTACCCGGCGGAAGTCTCGCCGCTCGCCCGCGCCAGCGATGCCGATCCGTTCCTGACCGAGCGCTTCGAGCTGTTCATCGGCGGGCGCGAGATCGCCAACGGCTTCTCCGAGCTGAACGACCCGGAGGAGCAGGCGGCCCGGTTCCGCCAGCAGGTCGCGAGCAAGGCGGCCGGCGACGAGGAGGCGATGGTCTACGACGCCGACTATGTGCGCGCCCTGGAGTATGGCATGCCGCCTGCCGGCGGGCTGGGCGTGGGCATCGACCGCCTGGTGATGCTGCTGACCGACCAGCCCTCGATCCGCGACGTGCTGCTGTTCCCGCACCTGCGCCCGGAAGGCGGGCGCGGGTCTCAGACGCCTGGGAGCTCCGGTACGGCGTAGGGCAGGGGCCGCGGCGCGAGCCGGGTCCCGTCGGGCGCGTACAGCGGCTGTCCGGCGTGCTCCAGCGCCACCACCGCCAGCAGGTCCTGGCCCTCGCGGTCGACGACCTGGCCCGCCGTGGCCTCGGTGCCATCCGCCGGGGGCGAGTGCAGCAGGCGGTCACCCGGGCTGAGCGGGGTGTTCGCCTCGGTTACATAGCGGGCCATGCGCCGCTTGATGCGCCCGAGGTTCTGGGTGCGCGCGACGATCTCCTGGCCGGTGTAACAGCCCTTGCGGAAGCTGACGCCGCCGATGGCGTCGAGGTTCAGCATCTGCGGGATGAAGGCCTCTCGGGTGGCGGCGTAGACCGCCGGCAGCCCGGCGGTGATGCGGTTGACCTGCGCGGCGTCGGTCGGGGCCAGAGCGCTCACGGCCGGCGCCGGCCCGAGCACCTGCAGATGCCCGGGCGCGCCCGCAAGCCGGATCCACCAGCAGCCCTCGACCTCGACGGCCGCCCCCGGTGTGGTGTCCAGTGCCACGCCGTGTGCGGTCGCCGTGTCGGCCGTCACCACGATACTGGACCATCCCGGGCCTTCGTCGGCCACGTCTGCCTGGGACCGCAGCACGAACATCGACAGGCGGCGTGCCACCTCGGCGGTCAGCTCCGCAGGCATGGCCAGCTCGAAGCGCTCCGGGGCCGGCGCGAGCAGCCGGCAGACGGCAAGCAGGCGGCCCTTGGGGGTACACCAGCCGGTCAGTGGGGCCTGACCTGGCCCGGCCGTCGTCACGTCCTGGGTGAGCTGGCCCTGCAGCAGTGTCGCGGCGTCGCGGCCGCCGACGCTGACCCGTCCCCAAGGCATCCCTGTCATCGTCATTCCTTCGGTCAGTTCCGGGTGAAAACCAGATGTGATTCTGGCACACTATGCGGATGACGGAAAAAGCAGGGAATGCAGCCGCCGGCAGGTCCGTGGAACCGAGGGTATGGAAGCCCGACACACGTCCTGAGCCCACCCCGGAAGAGTCCTCCGCCGCCGCCGGCGCAACAGCGTCGCAGGCCGGCGGGGACCAGCCGCCCGTGCGCGAGATCGACGGCCCCGCGGGGCCGGAACCGACACGCTACGGCGACTGGGAGAAGAACGGCCGCTGCATCGACTTCTGATGCCGCGCGTCCCAGCGGTCGCCGCGGTGTCCTGTCACACGGGAATCGGGGAATACTGAAGGAGCGACCATGGCTCAAGGCGAGCGACCACTGTCACCTCACCTGCAGGTGTACAGGCCGCAGATCACATCCGTCCTGTCCATTTCTCACCGCGCCAGCGGCGTGTTTCTCGCCGCCGCCAGCCTGCTGCTGGTCTACTGGCTGCTGGCGGCCGCCAGCGGGCCGGAGGCCTATGCCGTCGCCCAGGCCTTTTTCGGCCACTGGTTCATGCGCCTGGTGCTGATCGCGGTCTCCTTCGCGTTCTTCTATCACCTCTGCAACGGCATCCGGCACCTGTGCTGGGACGCCGGGTGGGGGTTCGAGATCCGCCAGGTCATCGTCAGCGGCTGGACGGTCGTCATCGCCTCGCTGGTGCTGACGCTCGGCTTCTGGCTGCTGGCCGCGGCCTGAGGGAGGACGACATCATGAGTCTGCGTTCACCGCTTGGCCGCGTGCTTGGCCTGGGTTCGGCCAAGGACGGCTTCTCGCACTGGTGGGGTCAGCGCGTCAGCGCTGTCGCCCTGGTGATCCTCGGCACCTGGTTTGCCGTGTCACTGGCCACCCTGCCTTCGCTTGATTACGCGGCGGTCACGGCCTGGATGGCCGCGCCGCTCAATACGGTCGCGCTGCTGCTGCTGGTGCCGACCGCCGCCTTTCACGCGCGTCTTGGCGTGCAGGTGGTCATCGAGGACTACGTCGCCGCCGGCGGGCTGAAGGTGCTCAGCCTGGTGGTGATCGCGTTCGTGTTCGTTGCAGCCGCGGTGGCAGGGATGTTCGCCGTGTTGAGGATTTCCTTTGGAGTGGCGCCATGACGGCCGAGTACGAGTTCATCGATCACACCTACGATGTCGTGGTGGTCGGCGCTGGCGGCGCCGGGCTCCGGGCGACCTTCGGCTTGGCAGAGCAGGGCCTGAAGACCGCCTGCCTCACCAAGGTCTTCCCCACCCGCAGCCACACGGTGGCCGCCCAGGGCGGGATCTCCGCCGCGCTGGGCAACATGGGCGAGGACGACTGGCGTTGGCACATGTACGACACCATCAAGGGCTCCGACTGGCTGGGCGACCAGGACGCCATCGAGTACATGTGCAAGGAAGCGCCGGATGCCGTGATCGAGCTCGAGCACTACGGCGTGCCGTTTTCCCGGACCGAGGACGGACGGATCTACCAGCGGCCCTTCGGCGGGATGACCACCCACTTCGGCAAGGGCACGGCCCAGCGCACCTGTGCGGCGGCCGACCGCACCGGTCACGCGATGCTGCATACGCTTTATCAGCAGTCGCTGAAGCACGACGCGGAGTTCTTCATCGAGTACTTCGCCCTGGACCTGATCATGGAAGACGGCGAATGCCGCGGGGTGGTGGCCTGGGAGCTGGCGACCGGCCGCCTGCACCGTTTCCGCGCCCAGGCGGTGGTGCTGGCCACCGGCGGCTACGGCCGGGCCTATTTCTCCTGCACCTCGGCGCACACCTGCACGGGCGACGGCAATGCCATGGTGCTGCGTGCCGGCCTGCCGCTGCAGGACATGGAGTTCGTGCAGTTCCACCCCACCGGTGTCTACGGCGCCGGCTGTCTGATTACCGAGGGCGTGCGTGGCGAGGGCGGCTATCTCACGAATGCCGAGGGTGAGCGTTTCATGGAGCGCTATGCGCCCAACGCCAAGGATCTGGCTTCGCGGGACGTCGTCTCCCGCTCCATGACCATCGAGATCAACGAGGGTCGCGGCGTCGGTCCGGAGCGCGACCACATCCACCTGCACCTCGAACACCTCGGCGCCGAGGTCATCCACGAGCGTCTGCCCGGCATCGCCGAGACGGCGCGGATCTTCGCCGGAGTCGACGTCACCAAGGCGCCCATTCCGGTGCTGCCCACGGTCCACTACAACATGGGCGGCATCCCCGCGAAATACACCGGCGAGGTGGTCACCCTGCGCGACGGCGAACCGGATACCGTGGTGCCGGGCCTGTATGCGGCGGGCGAGGCCGCGTGTGTGTCGGTGCACGGCGCGAACCGCCTGGGCTCGAATTCGCTGCTCGACCTGGTGGTGTTCGGTCGTGCGACCGCGCGGCACCTTGGAACCACGCTGGCGCGCGGTGCGCGGCAGCGGGCGCTGCCGAAGGACGCGGGCGAGGCCACGGTGGCGCGCCTGGATCGCCTGCGCAACGCCTCGGGCGGGACCTCGACCGCCGAGATCCGTGACCGCATGCAGCGCACCATGCAGGCCCACGCAGCCGTGTTCCGCAGTGGCGAGTCTCTCGCCCAGGGCGTGGCGAAGATGCGCGAGGTGCTCGACGGGTTCGCCGACGTGCGCGTCGCCGACCGCTCGCTGATCTGGAACACCGACCTGGTCGAGACTCTCGAGCTCGAGAATCTGCTCGGTCAGGCGATGACCACCATCGTCTCCGCCGAGAACCGCAAGGAGAGCCGCGGTGCCCATGCCCGCGAGGACTACCCCGACCGCGACGACGACCAGTGGATGAAGCACACCCTGTCGTGGTTCGACGCGTCCGGGCAGGTGAACATCGACTACCGCCCCGTGCATATGCAGACGCTGACCGACGAGGTGGATGTCATCCCGCCGGTCGCGCGGACCTACTGACCGGCCTGCCTGGAGGAACGACTGGCCATGGCACAATTCCGACTGCCCGCGAACTCCCGCATCAGCCGCGGCAAGCACCATCCGGCGCCCGAGGGGGCGAAGAACACCCGCCGTTTCGCGGTCTACCGCTACGCGCCTGACAGTGGCGAGAATCCGCGGGTCGACACCTACGAGGTCGATCTGGACAGCTGCGGGCCGATGGTTCTGGACGCGCTGATCAAGATCAAGAACGACATCGACTCCACGCTGACCTTCCGGCGCTCCTGCCGCGAGGGCATCTGCGGTTCCTGCGCGATGAACATCGATGGCACGAACACGCTGGCCTGCACCCAGGCGATCGATGACATCAAGGGTGAGGTCAAGGTCTATCCGCTGCCGCACATGCCGGTGATCAAGGACCTGGTGCCGGACCTCACGAACTTCTACGCGCAGTACGCCTCGATCAAGCCGTGGCTGCAGGCCAAGACACCGCCACCGCCGGACGGCGAGCGTCTGCAGTCGCGTGAGGACCAGGCGAAGATCAACGAGCCCTCCGCCTGCATCCTCTGCGCCTGCTGCTCTACCGCATGTCCGAGCTATTGGTGGAACGGCGACCGGTACCTCGGGCCGGCCGTGCTGCTGGCCGCCTATCGCTGGCTGGTCGACAGCCGAGACGAGGCCACCGGCGAGCGCCTGGACCAGCTCGAGGACCCGTTCCGCCTCTACCGCTGTCACACCATCATGAACTGCACCCGGACCTGCCCGAAAGGTCTGAATCCGGCCAAGGCCATCGGTGAGATCAAGAAGATGATGGCCGAGCGTCGGCACTGAAGATGGCCGCGGGCGGCGGGGCGAGGAACCTGTCGCGGCTGCGCTGGCGCTGCCGGCGTGGCATGCGTGAACTCGACACCCTGCTGACGGGCTTCCTGGAGCGCCAGGGTCCGACGCTGGATGACGAGGAACTCGCGCGGTTCGAGACCCTGCTGGAGTTGCAGGATCCGGTGATCTACGGCTGGCTGCTCGGGCGCGAACAACCCGATGACCCGCTCATGGCCGTCCTGGTGGAGCACATCCGTGGCGGGCGGTCCGCTTGAGTGCGGCCCGGGCCTGCGCCTGCGGGCCCTGATCCTCGGGCTGCACGCCCTGACCGGCCTGGCCGTGTCTGCCTCCGGGCTGCCCGGGCTGGTGATGGTTCCCGTGCTGGGCGCGGTCGCCGTCTCGGCATGGCGCACGGCCCGTGCCCCACGCCGCTGGATCTGGGAAAACCATGCGGGCTGGTGGCTCGGCAGTGAGATGGACTGGGACGGTCCCTGGCAGCTCGGCCACGGCACGCGGCTGGGCCGTCATCATGCGATTCTCGAGCTTCGTCGTGACAGCAGCCGCCGGCACTGTATCATCTCGGGGGAGTCGCTCACGCCCGAGGACTGGCGCCGCCTGCGCGCGCGGCTGGCGCATGCCTGAGGGGCATGGTGGCGGTTTCCGATACCGCCCCTGGACAACGAAAATCAAAGATCCTGCCGATGGTGTTCACCCCCCGTCCAGCACAGAGAACTTTCGCACGCCGCCACAGTCTACGGAGGAGTGGGACGTGGTCACCGGTGCGGCTGCTGGAGTCAGGCCGGTGAGCGAGTCGACATCGGATGCAAGCCTGGTCAAGCGCGTCCAGCAGGGAGACCGCAAGGCGTTCGATCTGCTGGTGCTGCGTTACCAGCACAAGATCATCAAGCTGATCATGCGCTACGTGCGTGATCCGGCCGATGCCCTTGATGTCGCCCAGGATGCGTTCCTCAAAGCCTACCGGGCCTTGCCGAGGTTTCGTGGTGACAGTGCGTTCTACACCTGGATGTACAGGATCGCGATCAACACCGCGAAAAACCACCTCGTGGCACAGAAACGCCGCCCGGTGGATTTCGATCTGGACCTGCAGGATTCCGAGCCCTTCGATGTACAGCACCTGCTCAAGGATATCGATACGCCGGAGGGGCTCGCCCTCAGCGACGAGATCCGCCAGACCGTGCAGGACGCCATCGCCGAGCTGCCGCCCGATCTTCGCACCGCCATCGTCCTCCGGGAGATGGAGGGCATGAGCTACGAGGAAATCGCCCAGACCATGGAATGCCCTGTCGGCACGGTGCGCTCGCGCATCTTCCGTGCCCGCGAGGCCATCGACAAGCGCATCAGCCCCCTGCTGGACTGAACCGGGAAACGAGTATGAATGAACAACTCCGCGACCAGACCTCGGCCTTTCTCGACGACGAGCTGCCGCCGGCCGAGAGTGAACTGCTGGTCCGGCGACTGGGCCGGGACGATGCCATGCACGCTGCGGCCACCCGTTACCTGCTGATCGGCCAGGCACTGCGGGGCGAAATGATCGGCGACCGGCCGCTCGCGTTCCTGGAACGGCTGCGCGCCCGCATGGAGGCTGAGGAGGGCGAGGCCGAACAACTGCCGCTCGAGCCGGATCCGGCGTCGGCCACCCCCTCGCCGCGTGCGTCGCGCTGGTGGCGGCCGGCCAGCGGGGCCGCGGCGGCGGCGGCGGTGGCTCTGCTTGCGATCGTCGGTCTGCAGAATGCCGACCGGGGCGAGGTGCCCGACGCGCCTGCCATGGCCGGTGCCCCGGCGGCGTCGCCAGCCGCGGCCACCACGAGCGATGCCGAGGCCCTCATCCGTCCGACACCGGTTCAGGCGCAGCTCCAGGGGCAGGCCCCGGCGCAGGCGCCGGTTCAGGCCCCCATCCGCCTGACCAATTACCTGATGACCCATGGTGAGGTCGCCGGGACCCTGGGCCGCAAGACCATCCACTCCGGCATCGTCGGAACCTCGGCGGCGCAGATCATGGGGACTGCAGCGGAACGCGACCTTGGCGACGCACGGGCCGACTGACGTGCGGGGCCCACTGCGATCGTCCACGGCATGGCTGGCCGCGGCGGCGGTGGTGCTGGCCGTCGCCGGCCCGGTGCATGCCGATGACGCCAGTGCCCAGGCCTGGCTGGAGCGCATGCACCGCGCCGTCGAGGAGCTGAACTACGAGGGCATTTTCGTCCACGTGCACGGCGGGCGGGCCGAAACCCACTACGTGGTCCATCGCTACCTCGATGGACGGGTCAGCGAGCGCATCATTTCGCTGGATGGGGCGGGTCGAGAAATCGTCCGCCATGAGGACGAAGTGACCTGCATCCTGCCCGACCAGCAGACCGTGCTGGTCGAGGGCAGGCGTGAACTCAGTCCGCTGGTCGGCGCACTGCCCGCCGCCGCCGAGGCGCTGGGCGCGCACTACGAGCTGCTGCTGAGCGGTCAGGAGCGCATCGCGGAACGGCCGACCGAGGTGCTGGTCATCCAGCCGCTGGATGCCTATCGCTACGGCTACAAGCTCTGGCTCGACCAGGATACGGCCATGCCGCTGAAGACCCAGCTGCGCGACGAGCGCGGCGAGGTGGTCGAACAGATCCTGTTCACCCGTATCAGCCTGCCGGACTACATCCCGGCCTCTGCCCTGATGCCGTCGACGCCGACCGAGGGGTTCACCTGGCTGCGCCGGCGCAGCGACAGTGGCAGCACGCGCCAGGTGGAGTGGCGCGCGACACGGCTCCCCGCAGGCTTTCGCCTGACCTCGGCCTCGGTGTCGATGATGGCCGATTCCAGCTATCCCGTGCAGCACCTGGTCTACTCCGACGGCCTGGCCGCGGTGTCCGTGTTCATCGAGGATCCGAAGGCGGAGGGAGACTGGACGCTTGGACTGGCGCGTGTCGGTGGCGCCAACGCCTACAGCCTGCGCCATGCGGGCCGGGTGGTCACGGCCATCGGCGAGGTGCCCGCCGTCACCGTCGAAATCATCGCCCGCTCGCTCGAACAGGGCGACCCGCACGAGGCACCGGACGGTGAGCGCTGAGCCGCTGAGGGTCCGCGCCACCGTAGGCGCGCCCGGCGAGGTGCTGTGTGCGCCCGGGGCGACGTGTCCGCGCTGTGCCCGCGGCGAGGGCTGCGGCCAGGCCGCCTGGTTCAGCCGGCGCCAGCCCTGCAGGCTGACCGTGCTCACCGGCGCGGCGCAGCCGGGTCAGGAGGTCATGCTGGAACTGCCTGCGCGGCGCCTGCTGCAGGCGGCGGCGCTGGTGTATGGCCTGCCGTTGGCGGGACTGCTCGGCGGGGCCGTGGCCGGCCAGGGCGCCGGCGAAGCGGGTGCTGCGCTCGCCGGGGTCGTGGGCCTGCTCGCCGGTGTCATCGCGGCCCGGCGGCTGGCGAGACGTTTCGCGCGGCGACTCTCGCCCACGGTCATCGGACCCGCGGCCGCCGCCGCGGCCGAGCAGGCTCGGCGCACATGATCCGCTTCACCCTCTACTCCCGAGCCGGCTGTCATCTCTGCGATGTGATGCTTGCCGCGCTCGAACCCCTGCTGGAAGGCCGCGCCAGTGTCGATGTCGTCGACATCGACGGCGACCCGGCGCTGCGGGCCCGCTATGGCCGGCGCATTCCGGTGCTGGCGCACGGCGACCAGGATCTCTGCCAGTATCATCTCGACTCGGCTGCGGTCCTCGCCCTGCTGGACGGCGACGGCGCCTGACACGCCGGGGGCGGGCTATAATCGCCCGCTGGTCGCCCGGTCCCGGGCCGCACGGACGCCTCCATGGATCACATCCGCAACTTCTCCATCATCGCGCACATCGACCACGGCAAATCGACCCTGGCCGATCGGCTCATCCATATCTGCGGCGGGCTGAGCGACCGGGAGATGGCCGAGCAGGTGCTCGACTCCATGGATCTCGAGCGCGAGCGCGGCATCACCATCAAGGCGCAGAGCGTGACCCTCGGCTATCGTGCACACGACGGCCGGGACTATGAGCTGAATTTCATCGACACGCCCGGCCACGTGGATTTCTCCTACGAGGTCTCACGCTCGCTCGCCGCCTGCGAGGGGGCGTTGCTGGTGGTCGATGCCGCCCAGGGCGTCGAGGCCCAGAGCGTGGCCAACTGCTACACCGCCATCGACCAGGGTCTGGAAGTGCTGCCGGTGCTGAACAAGCTCGATCTCCCGCAGGCCGATCCCGAAAGGGTTGCCCAGGAGATCGAGGACGTGATCGGCATCGAGGCGCGCGGAGCCCTGCGGGTCAGCGCCAAGACGGGGGAGGGCATTCCCGAGCTGCTCGAGGAGATCGTGCGGCGCATTCCCCCGCCGCAGGGCTCGCCCGAGGGCCCGCTGCAGGCGCTGATCATCGACTCCTGGTTCGACAACTATGTCGGCGTGGTCTCGCTCATCCGTGTGGTCAACGGCCGCCTGCCCAAGGGGGCCCGGATCCGCATCCTGTCCACCGGGCGGGTGCACATCGCCGACCGCGTCGGCAGCTTCACGCCGAAGATGACCGACCGTGACGCGCTCGATACCGGCGAGGTGGGCTTTCTGATCGCCGGGATCAAGGAGATCGACGGCGCGCCCGTGGGCGACACCGTGACGCTGCATGACCAGCCCTGCAGCGAGGCGCTGCCCGGTTTCAAGCAGGTCCAGCCGCGGGTGTTCGCCGGGCTGTTCCCGGTGCGCTCCGAGCAGTACGAGGACCTGCGCGACGCACTCCAGAAGCTGCGGCTCAACGACGCCGCGCTGCATTTCGAACCGGAAACCTCCAGTGCGCTCGGTTTCGGTTACCGCTGTGGCTTCCTCGGCATGCTGCACATGGAGATCGTGCAGGAGCGCCTGGAGCGGGAATACCAGCTCGAACTCATCACCACCGCGCCGACGGTGATCTACGAGCTGCTGACCACCGACGGCGAGACGCTGTACGTCGACAACCCGGCCCGACTGCCGCCGGTGAACAGGATCGACGAGATCCGCGAACCCATCATCGTCGCCAATATTCTCACGCCGCAGGAACATATCGGCGCCGTGATGCAGCTGTGCATGGAGAAACGCGGCGTCCAGCGCAAGATGGTCTACCTCGGCAGCCAGGTCCAGCTCGAATTCGAGTTGCCGATGTCCGAGGTCGTGCTCGATTTCTTCGATCGTCTGAAGTCCTGCAGCCGGGGTTTCGCCTCGTTCGACTACCACTTCGAACGCTACCAGGCCGCCAATCTGGTGCGCCTGGACGTGCTCATCAACAAGGATCGCGTCGACGCCCTGTCCACGATCGTTCACCGCGACAGCGCCTATGGCCGCGGCCGCGATCTCGTCGAGCGGATGCGCGAGATCATTCCCAGGCAGATGTTCGAGGTGGCCATCCAGGCGGCCATCGGCAACCAGGTGATCGCCCGCAGCACCGTCAAGGCGCTGCGCAAGAACGTGACGGCGAAATGTTACGGTGGCGACATCACACGCAAGCGCAAGCTGCTTGAGAAGCAGAAAGCCGGCAAGCGGCGCATGAAGCAGGTCGGCAGCGTGGAGATCCCGCAGGAGGCGTTTCTCGCCGTGCTGCAGGTGGACCGGAAGTAGCGGCCGGAAGGCGGCAGAGGGGAGAGCGGCTGATCATGGATTTCGCCTTGTTACTGGTAGTGGCCTGCGTGCTGAGCGGGCTGATCTGGGCGGCCGATGCCCTCTGGTTCCGCGGACGCCGCGTCGCCGCCGAAGGGGCCTCGGCGCGCGAGCCGGTCATCGTCGAGTACTCGCGCTCGTTCTTCCCCATCATCCTCATCGTCCTGCTGGTCCGCTCGTTCGCCTTCGAGCCGTTTCGCATTCCCTCGGGCTCGATGATGCCGACCCTGCTCACCGGCGACTTCATCTTCGTCAGCAAGTGGAGCTATGGCCTGCGCCTGCCGGTCACCAACACCCTGCTGCTGTCGACCGGTGAACCGCAGCGCGGCGATGTCATGGTCTTCCGCCTGCCACGGGATCCGGCGATCAATTACATCAAGCGGGTGGTCGGCATCCCCGGCGATGTCGTGGTCTATCGCGGACGTCAGTTGTGGATCAACGGCGAGCCCGTGCCCGTCCAGGAGCTCGGCCCCTGGCCGGACGCCCCCCATGCGCGGGTCGTACTCGGCACCGAGCGCCTGGGCGAGCGCGAGCACCAGGTGCTGTGGCGCCCGGGTGGGGGCAGTCGGGAGGGGCGCTTCGTGGTCCCGGACGGTCATTACTTCGTGATGGGTGACAATCGCGACAACAGCACCGACAGCCGCTATGCCGAGGTGGGCATGATCCCCGATACGCTGCTGGTCGGACGCGCCGAGCGTATCTGGATGAGCTGGGATGCCACCCGCCCCGGAGTGGTGTGGCAGCGCATCGGTCAGGCGATCCGTTGACGGGAGTGTGGGTTTCGTCACAGGCTCTGCATGGCCTGCATTGCACGTCGCGGGGTAGAATCGGGGGTCTCGCGCCCGGCGGTCCCGGGCGGTCATGAGGACTGAGCATGCATCGCAGACAGCAGGGCATCACGTTCATCGGGTTTCTGCTGCTGGCCGGGCTCATCGGGCTGCTCGCCTATGGCGTGCTTCGTCTGGTGCCCGTCTACACCGAGTACATGACCCTCTCCAGCGTCATGAACAGCGTGAAGACCGAACTCGACGGCCAGGGTGCCACGCCGCCGACCATCCGGCGGGCCATCGAGAACCGGCTGATCGTGGAGAATGTCAGCGTCTCGGCGCGCGACTTCCGCATCACCCAGACCGGCAGCGGTTACACCGTCTCGCTGGAGCACGAGGGGCGGGCCCCGTATATCGCCAACATCGAGCTCGTGGTGGTGTTCGACAGGCAGGTCGAGATCAGGCGGTGACCAGGGCGGCCGACCGGGTCGCGGCCGTCACCGGCTACCGCTTCAGCGACGAGTCCCTGCTGGAGCTCGCGCTGACCCACCGCAGCGCAGGCTCCCGTCGCCACAACGAACGCCTGGAGTTCCTGGGCGACGCGCTGCTCAATTTTCTGGTTGCCGATCGGCTCTATGCCCTTCGCACCAATGACGACGAGGGCGATTTGAGCCGGCTGCGCGCCAGTCTTGTCCGGGGTGTCACGCTCGCCGAAATTGCCGCGGAACACGATCTTGGTGCGTGGCTGAACCTCGGGGCCGGAGAACTGCGCAGTGGCGGCCATCGCCGCCGCTCGACTCTCGCCGATGCGCTGGAGGCGCTGCTCGGCGCGATTTATCTCGATGGCGGTCTGGAACCTGCACGGGCGGTGGTCGAGCGGCTGTTTGCGGAGCGCCTGGCGGCCCTGCCCGACGCGACTTCGCTCAAGGACCCCAAGACCCGCCTCCAGGAATGGCTGCAGGCGCGTGGTCACCCGCTGCCGCATTACGAGTTGATCGGCACCAGTGGTGAGGAACACGCCCAGCAGTTCACGGTGCGCTGCCGCCTCGAGCGCCCGCCCGTGGCCTGTACCGGCGAGGGGAGCGGGCGCCGCCGCGCCGAGCAGGCCGCAGCGCTCGCGGTCCTCGAGGTCCTCGAGGCGCCGGGCGGATGAGCGTGCGTGGCGGGTTCATCGCCCTGGTCGGCCGACCCAACGTCGGCAAGTCGACCCTGCTGAACGCCCTGATCGGCAGCCGCCTGAGTATTGTCACCCCGAAGCCGCATACCACGCGCCAGCGCATCCTCGGCGTGCTGCACCTCGAAGATGGCAGCCAGCTTGCGTTCGTGGATACCCCGGGGCTGCACGAGCGCCGGGGCCGTCCGCTGAACCGGCTGATGAACGACGCCGCACGTCAGGCCATGTTCGATGCCGACGTGGTGCTGGTGCTGGTCGACGCCAGCCGGCTCGGCGACGAGGATGACACGGTGCTCGAGGCGGCGTTCGACAGCGGCCGGCCGGTGGTCATCGGCGTCAACAAGACCGACCGGGTGCGACCGCGTGATGCCCTGCTGCCCGTCCTGGCCGCGCTTGGCGAGCGCTGGCCCCGGGCGGCAGCGATCGTGCCGCTGTCCGCGCGCCGCCGCGACAACCTCGAGCGGCTGGTCGACGCACTGCTGCCGATGGTGCCGGAAGGCCCCCCCCTGTTTCCGCCGGACATGATCACCGACCGGGATCTCGCCTACCGGGTGGCCGAGCAGGTGCGTGAGAAACTCATGGTCCAGTTGCGCGACGAACTGCCCTATGGCGTTGCCGTGACGGTGGAACGGCTCGCGCGGGATGAGCAGGGCCGATGGCAGGTGGCTGCCGCGATCTGGGTGGAACAGGCGCGGCACAAGGGCATGGTGATCGGGCGCGGTGGGCAGCTACTGAAGACTGTCGGCACGCAGGCCCGCCAGGGTCTGGTCGAGCTGCTTGGCGGCCCGGTTCACCTCGAGCTGTGGGTCCAGGAGCGTCGGGACTGGTCGCGCGACCAGCGCGCCCTTCGTGAACTCGGCTACAGCGGCGAAGGCTGAGGGCGAGGCATGCGCGGGCACGTGCAGCTCGAGCCGGCGTGGCTGCTGCATCCCCGGCCATTCCGGGACAGCAGCCTGCTGCTCGAGGTGTTCTCCCGCGACCACGGCCGCGTCGGCCTGGTCGCCCGGGGGGCACGGCGGGCCCGCGCGCGCGAGCGGGCGCTGCTGCAGGCCTTCACACCCCTGAGGCTGTCCTGGCGCGGCACGGGTGAGCTTGCCACGCTGACCGGGGCCGAACCCGACGGCCCGGCGGTCGCGCTGGCAGGGACGCGACTGCTCGCAGGCTACTACCTCAACGAACTGCTGCTTCGTCTGCTCGCCCGTGGCGATGAACACGCGGCACTGTTCGATGGCTATGGCCGGACGCTTCGGGACCTGGCGAACGCCGCCCACCTGGCCGTGCCGTTGCGCCACTTCGAGTGCGGCCTGCTCGAGGCGCTGGGCTACGGGCTCAATCTCGAGCATGATATCGTTGACGGTCAGTCGCTGGATCCGGCGGCCCGCTATGAGTATCTGCTCGAGCAGGGACCGAGGCGCCTGGCTGGCGAGGCGCCCGCGGGTGCACTCTGCCTGTCCGGAGACACCCTGATCGACATCCGCGAACGCCGTTTCGAGGCACCGGAGACCCGCGCGGCGGCCCGCCGGCTGTTCACCGCGGCGCTGGATCTCTACCTTGGAGGACGGCCGCTGAAAAGCCGGCAGGTGCTGGAAGCGACGCTGCGACTGGGCCGCGGGACGGCGGCCTCGGCTCAACACGGCAAGGAATGCTGATGAAACCGATTCTGCTCGGAGTGAACATCGACCACGTCGCCACGCTGCGCCAGGCGAGGGGGACCCGTTATCCGGATCCCGTGTATGCCGCACTGATGGCCGAGCAGGCGGGGGCTGATTCGATCACCCTGCACCTGCGCGAGGATCGCCGCCATATCCAGGATCGCGACCTCCACACCATCAAGGGCGTGCTGCAGACACGCATGAACCTCGAGATGGCGGTCACCGACGAGATGCTCGATATCGCGCTGGCTGTGCAGCCGCAGGACTGCTGCCTGGTGCCCGAGCGGCGTGAGGAACTCACCACCGAGGGCGGGCTGGACGTCGTCGGCCAACGCTCACGGGTTCGTGAAGCCGTCAGCCGTCTTGGCGATGCGGGGATCCGTGTGTCGCTGTTCATCGATCCCGATCCCGCCCAGCTCGAAGCTTCCCGGGAGGTGGGGGCGCCGGTGGTGGAGCTCCATACCGGTGCCTATGCCGAGTGCGCCAGCGACAGCGCACGCGCGCGCGAACTCGAGCGGATCCGTGTGGCGGCGGAGGCTGGCGAGTACCTCGGCCTCACCGTCCATGCCGGCCACGGTCTGCACTATCACAACGTCATTCCCGTGGCCGCCATCGGTCAGATCGTCGAACTCAATATCGGCCATGCGATCATCGCGCGGGCCGTGTTCGATGGACTCGGTACTGCCGTCGCCGAGATGAAGCACCTGATTCTCGAAGCGCGGCACCGGTGATTCACGGCATCGGCAGCGATATCGTCGAGGTGGCCCGCATCGAGCGGGCCTACGCTCGCCATGGCGATCACTTCGTCCGTCGTCTGCTGATGCCCGAGGAGGCTGCCCTGTTTTCCGGTCACAAGCGTCCGGTGCGTTTTCTTGCCATGCGTTTCGCGGCCAAGGAAGCCATCGTCAAGGCGCTGGGCACGGGCTTTGCGCATGGGCTGTGGCTTCGCGACACCGGGTTTGTTCCCAACCCGTGGGGGCGCCCCGAGATCATCTGGTCCGTGCGCGGGGCGGCGCGGCGGCGTGAGCTCGGTGCCGGCGACGGGCATCTCACCCTGACCGACGAGGCGGGACTGGTGGTGGCGATGGTCGTGCTCGAGCGTGCCGCCGCACCCCGGCCCTGAGGCCCCGATCATGCTCCACTGCCTGGCCTTCGACATCGAAACCATTCCCGATACCGAACTCGGGCGCCGGCTCTACGGCCTCGACGGACTCGACGATGCCGCAGTCGCGGAGTTCATGTTCTTTCGACGGCGTCAGCAGACCGGACGCGATTTCCTGCCGCTGCCCCAGCAGCGCGTGGTGGCGATCTCGGTGGTGCTGCGCAGCGGGGAGGGCCTGCGTGTCTGGAGTCTGGGTGAGGCGGAGTCACCCGAGCATGAACTCATCGAACGGTTTTTCGACGGGATCGAGCGTTTCTCGCCCGTGCTGGTGTCGTGGAACGGGAGTGGCTTCGACCTGCCGGTGCTGCATTACCGGGCCCTGCGCCACGGCGTCGCCGCACCACGCTACTGGGAGACCGGCGACCAGGACAGCGCGTTCCGCTGGAACAACTATCTCAATCGCTTCCATGCCCGGCATACCGATCTCATGGACGTGCTCTCGGGCTACCAGGCCGCGGGGCGCGCGCGCCTGGAGGAGGTGGCGCTGATGCTCGGGCTGCCGGGCAAGATGGGCATGAGTGGCGCCGAAGTCTGGCCGGCGTGGCAGCGCGGTGAAATCCCCGCCATCCGCCAGTACTGCGAAACCGATGCACTGAACACCTATCTGGTCTATCTCGAGTTCGAGCGTCTGCGAGGTGGCCTGGACGCGGCCGGCCTCGCGGCGGAGCAGGCGCGGGTGCGCGAGACGCTGGCGGACACCGACGCGCCGCATCTCCAGGCCTTCCTGGCCGCCTGGCAGGCAGGGGAAGCATGACCCGGCGTCGCCGTGAGCCGCGCCGCATCGAGGGCGTAGAGGTCGAGTCGCTGAGCCACGAGGGACGAGGCGTCGCGCGTATCGATGGCAAGACCGTGTTCATCCACGGAGCCCTGCCCGGCGAGCGGGTCGATATCGAGCTCACACGTCGCCATCGCGATCACGACGAGGCCGACGCCATCGCCATCCATTCGCCCTCGCCACAGCGTGTGGTGCCGCGCTGCGAGGTCTATGGCCGCTGCGGCGGCTGTGCCACCCAGCACATGTCGGCGGAACTGCAGCTCGCCTTCCGCGAACAGGCACTGTTCGAGCAGCTGGACCGCGCCACCGGCACCACGCCGGGTGCGCGCCTCGCGCCGCTCACCGGCGAGCCCTGGCACTATCGCCGACGTGCGCGGCTTGGCGCGAAATACGTGCCCGGCAAAGGTGGCGCGCTGGTCGGTTTTCGGGAGCGGCTCAAGTACTACCTGACCGACATGCGCTGGTGCCACACCCTCGAGCGCGAGGCCGCAGCGCTGATCGAGCCGCTGCGGGATCTCATCGGCAGCCTGTCGATCCGTGAACGCGTGCCACAGATCGAACTGGCGGCCGGCGAGGGGGCGCTCGCGCTGGTGCTGCGGGTTCTGTCGGCGCCGGATGAAAGCGATCGCGCGCGGCTCGCGGGCTTCGAGGCCGAGCACGACGTCTCGCTTTATCTGCAGACCGGTGGCCCGGATACGGTGGTCCCGCTGAGTGCACGGAGCCGACCCTTGAGCTATCGCCTGGCCGCCTTCGACGTGACCTTCGAATTCCTGCCGACGGACTTCGTCCAGATCAACGCCGCGCTGAATGAGGCGATGGTCGGCCGGGTGGTCGAACTGATCGAGCCGCGTGAGGGTCTGCGGGTGCTGGATCTGTTCGCGGGGCTGGGCAACTTCACGTTGCCCCTGGCGCGGCGCGGCTGCCGCGTCCGCGCCGTCGAGGGCGAACGCACCCTGGTCGAGCGCGCGCGCGAGAACGCGCTGCGCAACGGGTTGCCGGAGGTCGAGTACGCGTTGGCCGACCTGTTCGACGCCGCCCCCGCGGCAGACTGGATGCATGGGCGCTGGGATCGGGTACTGCTCGATCCGCCACGTGCGGGCGCCCGGCAGGTCTGCGAGAGCATGGATCGGCTCGGGCCCGAGCGGATCGTCTACGTCTCATGCAACCCCGCGACCCTGGCCCGCGATGCCGGTGTCCTGGTGCGCCGGCACGGCTACCGCCTGTCGGCGGCGGGCGTACTCGATATGTTTCCCCAGACGGCCCACGCCGAGGCCGTGGCGGTCTTCGACCGGGTCTAAAGTCGGCGGCCGTCCGGCCGATGTAGTGTGCAGTCCGGGCTCACCGGGACAACGCGAAAAATCGCACGCTTCAGCCGTCAAAGGTCGGAAACATGCTCATTGTCATTGGTTGGGTGACCGTCCTGGCCGTCGTTCTCGGTGGCTTTGTCCTCTCCGGTGGCCATCTCGCCGCGTTGGCTGAACCCGTCAAGATTCTCATGATCGTCGGTGCCGGTATCGGCGCCTTCATCGCCTCGTCCAACCCCGGCGTGCTCAAGGCGACGCTCAAGGTGCTGCCGCGGTCGTTCAAGGGCGACAAGTACACCAAGTCCCTGTACACCGAACTGCTGTGCCTGCTGTTCGAGCTGCTCAAGCAGGCGCGCAAGGACGGGTTGATGTCCATCGAGGCCGATGTGGATGACCCGGCCAACAGCCCGCTGTTCAGCAAGTACCCCAAACTGCTGGCAGAGCACCACCTGATCGATTTCATCTGCGATTACCTGCGCATGATGGTGACGAGCTCCATGCAGCCGCACGAGATGGAGGCGCTGATGGACAAGGAAATCGAGACTCACCACGAAGAATCCCATGTGCCGCTGAACCTGCTGGTCAAGCTGGCCGATTCGATGCCCGCCTACGGGATTGTCGCGGCCGTCATGGGGGTGGTGCTCACCATGAGTTCGCTGCACCTGCCGCCCCTGGAGCTCGGGCCGCTGATCGGTAAGGCGCTGGTCGGTGCCTTTGTCGGCATCCTGTTCGGCTACGCCATCATCGCGCCGATTCCGGCTGCGCTGGAGCACCAGAACACCAGTGAGGCCAAAGCGCTCGAGGCAATCAAGGCCACCCTGCTGGCCAGCCTCGCAGGCGCCGCTCCGGCCATCGCGGTCGAGCATGGGCGCAAGATGCTGTTCAGTGCCACCCGTCCCAGCTTCGAGGAGCTCGGCGAGGCGGTCAAGGCGGCCAAGTAGGCCCGGCGGCCAGGCTTTTTCAATGAGCGTCGAGCAGCCGATCATCATCAAGCGCGTCAAGAAGGTGGCCGGCCATGGCCACCATGGCGGCGCATGGAAAATCGCCTACGCCGATTTCGTCACCGCGATGATGGCCTTCTTCCTGCTCATGTGGCTGCTGGGGGTCACCGACGAGGAACAGCGCCGCGGTATCGCCGAGTACTTCGAGAACCCGCTGCGCGTGGCCATGCAGGGCGGCGATTCGGTCGGTGAGCGCTCAGTGCCCGTCCCGGGCGGCGGAGACGATTTCCGCCGTCAGGAGGGCGAAGTGTTCGCGGGCGACCTGCCGCCGCATGTCCTGCAGGAAATGCTCGCCGAACAGGAGGCCGTCGAGCTCGATGAACTGAAGGAACGGATCGAAGAGGCGATCGATCTCAGCGATACACTCAGCCGCTATCGCGACCAGCTGCTCATAGAGATGACCGATGAAGGCCTCAGAATACAGATCATCGACCTCGAGAACCGGCCGATGTTCGAGTCGGGCAGCCCCAAGCTTCAGGGGCATACGATCAATATCCTCGATGAACTGGCCCAGCTGCTCAACACCGTGGGCAACCGCGTCAGCATCACCGGGCATACCGACGCTGCACCGTTCGCTGGAGGCGATGCCGGCTACAGCAACTGGGAACTCTCCAATGACCGCGCAAACGCCGCGCGCCGCCAGCTGGTGACGTCCGGAATGGATCCGAACAAGATCATGCGGATCGTAGGCCTGGCCTCCACGGTGCCGCTGGATGCCGAGGATCCGCTGAACCCGATGAACCGGCGCGTCTCCATCCTCGTACTCAACCGGGCGGCCGAACAGGCCATCCGGGATGACGGGATCACCGGCGACTGAGGCCTGTCGCCCCGATCGCCGGCAGCAGGGAAATTCAGGCGCTCAGTCTTGAGCTGTCGCTGGAGGCGGGCGGTTGATGCCAGGCGGCGGGATACGTCGAACCACTGGCCACGGGCCGTCCCAGCAGGTAGCCCTGGCCATAGAGACAGTCCACGGTCAGCAGCACGGCGACCTGTTCGCGGGTCTCGATGCCCTCGGCGACGCACTCCATGCCCAGGTTGTAGGCGAGATTGACAATGGCGTGCACGAGGGCGACGAACTCGGTGCGCTCGCCGTTGAGTTCCTGCACGAACGAGCGGTCGATCTTGATGACATCGAACGGGAAGCAGTGCAGGCATGACAGCGAGGAGTACCCGGTGCCGAAGTCGTCCATCGCCAGGCGCACACCCAGCGCCTTCAGGGTCTCGAGCAGGCTGACGGCCGCCTCGGGTCGGCTCATGATCATCGACTCCGTGACCTCCAGCTGCAGCTGCTGCGGCGCCATGCCGTGTTTGGTGACGATGTCGGCCACCAGGTCCGCGAAGCCGGGTACTTCCAGCTGTGCACGCGAGACGTTGACGCTGACATAGTTCAGCGCAGGGTGCTGCCTGCGCCACTGCTGGAACTGCTCACAGGCGGCATGCAGCACCTGTTCGCCCAACGGCAGGATCAGCCCGGTCTCCTCGGCGACCGGGATGAACCGATCGGGCGGGATGAGACCGAGTTCCGGATGGTGCCACCGGGCCAGCGCCTCCATGCCAACCACCAGGCCATCCTCGATCGCGAAGATGGGCTGATAGACCAGCTGGATCTGCGAAGAGCCGATCGCATCGCGCAGGTCGTTCTCGATGCGGTGGCGCTCCATCACAGCGGCATGCATGCTCGGGTCGAACACCACATGACAGCCCTTGCCACTCGCCTTGGCTTCGTACATGGCGATGTCGGCATCCCGAAGCATCTCATCGGCGGTGCGATAGCCACGATCACTGCAGACCACGCCGATGCTGGCGGTGGAATTGACCGTGTGCCCGGCGAGCGAATAGGGCCGGTTCAGCACGCCCAGCAGACGCCTGGCCACCGAGGAGGCGGCCGCCTCGTCCGGAATGTCGCCGAGCAGGATGACGAACTCGTCACCGCCCAGCCGCGACAGCGTGGTCATCTGGCTGTCGCGGACGATTGCATCCTCGCTGCGGAGGTTCGCGCGCAGACGTTCGGCGATCTGCTGCAGCAGCAGGTCACCGACTTCGTGACCGAGGCTGTCGTTGATCATCTTGAACCGGTCGAAATCAAGGAACAGCAGGGCGAAGCGGTATCGAAGGTCCTGCTGGGTTCGCTCGATGGCACGGCTCAGCGTCTCCTGCAGCAGCAGCCGGTTGGGCAGGCCCGTGAGGCTGTCGGTGCGGGCATTCGACCACAACTCGCGGATCATGCGCTGGCGCTCGAGCACCGAGCGCACGCGGGCGAGCAGCTCCGGGCGGCGCAGGGGTTTCTGGATGTAGTCGTTGGCGCCGGCCTCGAAGCAGCGACTGATCACCGTCTCCTTCGTGGTTCCCGTGGCGTAGATGACGGGGATCTGGGCGAGCGCCGGATCGGCCTTCAGCCGTTCGAGGATCTGCAGTCCCGATTCGCCCGGGAGTTCATGGTCCAGCAGGATCAGGTCGGGCACGCTGCGGGCGAGTGCCTCGAACGCCTCGGCACCACAGCCGGCGAATTCACAGGCGACGTCCAGAGGTTTGAGGAAGGCCTCGGCAAGACGCTGGATGGTGCGGTCGTCGTCGACCAGCAGCACCTGGTGGGCCGTACCCGCACTCCCGGTCACCGACCGGCTCCGGCCTGGCAGGCCTGCGGGATCTCCAGCGCCGCCGCGGCGGCGGCGCACAGGGCGGCCAGCCGGGCGAGCGCATCGGCCACCGTGGCCGGATCGACGGTTGACTCGCGCGCCGCGCACTCGAGCTCGGCTGCCGCCTCGGTGATGGCCGGGTAGCCGTAACCGCCGCCGGCGCCCTTGAGCTGGTGCGCCAGGCGGCCGAGTTCGGCATGTTCACCGGCGGCCGCGAGGACGTTCATCTGGCTCATGCGCTCGGGCAACTCGCCGACGAATTCGGCGAGCAGCGGATGCATGTCGGGATCATCTGCGAATTCACTGAGCATCAGTCCATCATCTCCGTTCATCGTGGCGTTCGCCGTGACCGCGGTCACGGGCTGTGACCTGCCGACCAGGGCCACGCAGGTGTGAAGAAGCGCCTGGCGGTCGATCGGCTTGACCAGGTAGGCGCTGAAGCCGGCGGCCTCACAGCGCGCGCGGTCTTCGGCCAGTGCGTGGGCGGTGAGCGCCAGCATGGGCGGCGCGAGGCCGCGACGAGTGGCCTCGCGAGCCAGCTCGCAGCCGTCCATCACCGGCATGTCGATATCGCTGACCACCAGTGCCGGCCGGCGGCCCTCGCCGTGGCGGCGGGCAAGCTCCTCGAGCGCGGCCGCCCCGTCGGGCACATCCACCACCCGCGCACCGGCGGCCTCCAGGTAATGGCAGATCAGACGACGGTTGTCGGCGCCGTCTTCGACGACCAGGATGTCGACGCCCTCCAGCGGGTGTTCGCCGCCCATCCGAGGGGACGATGCCGCGGGTGTGTCCGGCAGCATCGTGACCATGGTGGCCCCGGCACTGGCCCGCAGCGGCAGTTCGAGCAGGAAACCGCCGGCCTGGCCGGGGGCGTTCGGGCGCGCAGCCAGCGCGCCACCGAGCAGCTGCGCCAGTCGCCCGGCGATCACCAGCCCCAGCCGCTCGGCGTCGTGCCTCGGTGCGCCGGGCTCGTTCGCCGGGGTCAGGGGTTCGAAGGCGCGCTCGGCTTCCTCGGCAGTCAGGCAGAGCCCCGGTGCCGTCACCTCGATGGTCAGGTGCCCTTGCCGCTGCCCTCCCGCAGCCCCGAGGGCGAGGGTCACCGGGCCCGCTGGCTCGGTTTTCAGGGCATGCTCGAGCAGCCTGCGCAGGATCTGGCGGAGCCGGCCGGGGTCGCTGACGATGCGTTCCGGGACGGGAGCCCGCAGTTCGAGCGACAGCCGTGTCCCTGAGAGTCGGGGTCGGATCGACAGCTCGAGCTCGCGCAGCAGGTCGATCAACGACATGTCGACGGGTTCGAGGGCCAGCGAGCCGGATTCGACCTGGGAGAGGTCGAGAATATCGTTGATGGTGGCCAGCAGCCGCTCGCCGGCGCGACGCAGTACGCCAGCCGACTCGGCGCGGTCGCGCGCGGGCGTCTCCGCGCGCTCACCGAGCATGTCTGCGTAGCCCAGGATCGCGGTGAGGGCCGTGCGGATCTCGTGGCCGAGGTTGGCCAGAAAGCGGCTTTTGGCCAGGCTGGCGGCATGGGCGTCGGCGAGCGCCTGTTCGAGCCGGGATTCGCGTGCCAGTTGTTCACTGACGTCGACGGCGACCGACACCACGCGGTCGCAGCGTCCGTCGGGTCCGCGCAACGGGATCTTGTCGGTACGCAGGCTGCGGTACTGGCCATCGGCGCCCCGGTAGCGTTCGACAATCCCGAGGCGGGGCCGGCCGGTACGGAACACGGTCCGGTCGTCCTCCAGGTACTTGCGGGCATCCTCGGCGGGAAACAGTTCGTCTACCCGTCGGCCGCGGCAATCCTCGACCGGCAGCCCGACAGCCTGGGCAGCCATCCGGTTGAGATCGAGAATGCGGTTGGTGTCGTCCTTGTAGAACACCACTGCCGGAATGGCGTCGATGATGGCCTGCAGCTCGCTGCGCTGATCAGCCAGCCGCCGGCTGACCCGGGTGGCTTCCGCATGCGCCTCGCGCAGCTCGGAAATGTCGACGTGCACCCCGGCGATCCGCCGCGGGCGACCCGAAAAATCGCGTTCGACGATCTGTCCGGCATCCAGTACCCAGGTCCAGCGCCCGTCTTCGCGCCTGAGCCGGTACTCGCAGCGGTATTCCGGAAGCTCGCCGTTGAGGTGGCGGTCGCGTGCGGCGACCACCCGTGGATAATCCTCGGGATGGACGCGGCGCTGCCAGCCCTCGACGGTGTCAGGCACCGCGCCGGCGTCGAGCCCGAGGAGCTCGCCCCAGGCGGCATCGCGGGTCGCCTTGCCGGTGGCCAGGTCGATCTCCCAGGTCGCCACGCCCGCACCGCGCACCAGCGTGGCCAGACGGTTCGCGGCTTCCCGGCTCCGGGTGATGTCGCGGATCACGGCGAGGGCGCCCTCGAGTGCGCCATCGTCCGCGTGCAGCGGACGCGTGGAGCAGTTCAGCCAGCGCACCCGGCCATCGCCCGCAGGAATACCGATCACGCTGTCCTGGACCGGCTTGCCGGTGCGCAGAGTCACGCTGGC
>SKYU01000005.1 GCA_007127715.1 Gammaproteobacteria bacterium
CTCGACTGAGGCGCGGCGCCGTCCCGATCCGTGCCGGGTTGGCAGGCCCGGCACGGCCGGATTTACCGACTGATAACCGGCCGACTACAGGCCGATTACAGGCGCAGCGCGCCGTCGACCTCGACCACGCGGCCGCTGACGTAGTCGTTCTCCAGCAGGTAGACCACCGTGTGGGCGATCTCCTGGGGCTCGGCCATGCGCCGCAGCGGAATCATCGCCTTCATCTTGTCGAGCGCCTCGGGCTTCATGCTGGCGACCATTTCGGTATTGACGAAGCCGGGGGCGATGGCGTTGGCGCGGATACCGTAGCGGGCCAGTTCCTTGGCCCAGACCACGGCCATGGCGGCCACACCGGCCTTGGCGGCCGAGTAGTTGGTCTGGCCCATGTTGCCGGCGCGTGAGATGCTGGAGATGTTGATGATCACACCCTTCGAGCCCAGCTTGATCATGCGCTCGGCGGCCTCACGGCCACACAGGAACACGCCGGTGAGGTTGACGTCGATCACGGCCTGCCATTGGGCCAGGCTCATCTTGCCGGTGATCTCCCCGTCCTTCCCCTTGACCAGCAGCCCGTCGCGCAGGATGCCTGCGTTATTCACCACGCCGTCGAGTGCATTGAAGTCGGCGACCACGTCGTCGAACAGCTTCACCACGTCGTCTTCCTTCGCCACGTTCGCGCCGTAGCCGCGGGCCTCGGCGGCCCCTGCGGCGCGGCACTCGCCGACGATGCCCTCGAGCGCGGAGGCATCGACATCGACCAGCGCCAGCTTCGCACCGCGGGGGGCGAGCGCACGCGCCATGGCGGCGCCCAGGCCACGGGCCGCGCCCGTGATCATGATGACTTTGTCCTTGATATCCATCTGAGGTCCTTCGGATTGCGGTTGATGGGTCGTTGTTGTCGCGCCGTGGCGCGCCGCCGGCGGGCGATGGCCCGGCCCGACGGATTGTGCGGCGCATCATACCCCCGTGGTCCGGGGATTTCACGCCATGGCCGGCTCAGGCGCCGAGGGCGCGCCGGAAGAACGCGGTGAACTCCGCGCGAACCTGGTCGACGGTGACCGCGCCGCCGGGACGGAACCATTTCGGGATCCAGTTGACCGCGCCCATGATGGCGTTGCCGGTCATGCGTACATCGCAGGGGGCGATGCTGCCATCGGCGATGCCCTCGGCGATCAGCGCTTCGAAGGCCAGGCTGTGCCGGCGCGAGCGCTCGAGGATGTCGTGCTTGTGCTCGGGTTTCAGCGAGGGGATCTCGCTCATGATGGCTACCGGCCCGTCCTCACCGCAGAGGGCGTCGAGGTGGTGGTCGAGGTAGGCGAGCGCACGGTCCAGTCCGCTGCCCCCGGTGGACTGGCCGAGGGTCATGGCCCGGGCGCCGAGGTCTGCGGCACGACGGTAGCACTGGTAGACCAGCTCCTCCTTGCTGCGCACGTAGTAGTAGAGCGCGGCGTCGGTGAGGTCGAGCTGCCGGGCGACGTCCTTCAGCGAGGTGCCGCTGTAGCCCTTCTGGTTGAAGCACTCTGCGGCCACCCGCAGCAGCCGGTCGTGCTTGAATCGGTACTGCGGCCCCCGGTCGGAATGCCACTGCTTGATTTCGCTCATCCCTGCGCGGCCTGCTCCGGATGCTCAGCCGACCTGGCGGTCGTGGCCTTCCCAGTAGGCCCGCCGCAACTCCCGCCGCAGCACCTTGCCGCTGGGGTTGCGGGGCAGGGTCTCGACGAAATCCACGCTCTTCGGCAGCTTGTAGCCGGCGATCCGCTCGCGGGCATGCGCGATCAGTCCTTCGGCGGTCAGCCCGCTGTCGGGCCGCGCCACGACGATGGCCTTGACCGCCTCGCCCCAGCGCTCGTCGGGCACGCCGATGACCGCCACGTCGGCGACGTCCGGGTGCGAGAACAGCGCGTTTTCCACTTCGGCCGGATAGACGTTTTCGCCGCCACTGACGATCATGTCCTTGATGCGGTCGTGGATGTAGAGATAGCCCTCGTCGTCCAGGTAGCCGGCATCGCCGCTCAGGAACCAGCCCTCGCGGATCGCCGCCGTGGTGGCCTCCGCGTTCTGCCAGTAGCCCTTCATGAGCCAGCCGCAGCGGATGGCGATTTCGCCCACCTCGCCTGCGGGCAGTTCGCGCCCCCCGGCATCGACGATGCGGATCTCCGCCCCGGGGTAAGGCTTGCCGCAGGAACGCAGCTTGTTGCGCCCGGTGGCGTGATCCTCCGCCGGCAGATAGGTGGCGCCGCCGAGGTTTTCTGTCAGGCCGTAGAGCTGGATGAACTCGCAGCCGAACACCTCGCGCGCGCGCTCCAGCAGGCTCTCTGCGATCGGCGACGCCCCATAGGTGATGCAGCGCAGGCTGCTGAAATCCACCTGTTCGACTCCCGGCTGCGACACCAGCATGAGGATCACCGCGGGCACGAACAGGGTGTAGTTGACGCGGTATTCGGGGATCAGCCGGAAGATCTCCTCCGGCAGGATGTCGGCCACCACCAGCACCCGAGCGCCCTGCATCAGGGCCAGCAGCCCACCGTTGGCGCCGGCGACATGGAACACCGGCATGCACACCATGATGGTGTCGTCGGGGGTGTAGCGGGCCCAGCCGGCCGCGAGCACGGCCTCGGCGAAGCGTACCCACTGCCCCTGGGTGATCTGTACGCCCTTGGGGTGCCCCGTCGTGCCGCTGGTGTAGAGCTGCTGGATGTCGTCCTCGGGATCGACCGTGAGCAGTGGATCCTCGGCGGGCTGTGCGTCACGCCATGCGGCGTAGGCCGGCCAGCGGGGGTGGTCGCCATCCAGCGCGACGATGGTCTTCACGGTAGCCAGTTCGCCCTCCAGTGCCTCGGCGATTTCGTAGAACTCGCGGCCCACGATCAGCACCTCGGCGCGCGCATCGTCGAGCACGTAGCGCATCTCGGGCGTCGCGAGCCGGGTGTTCACGCCCACGATGGTCATGCGGGCCTTGGCACAGCCCAGGATGATCTCGAAGTAGCGGGCGTCGTTCTTCGCCAGGAACCCCACGCGCGACTGTATGCCCAGGCCGAGCCCGCGCAGACCCTGCGCCACCTGGCTCGCGCGGGTATCGAGTTCACCGTAGGTCGTATGCTGGCCGCGGCACACCAGGGCGGTGTGTCCGGCGCGTTCACGGGCATGGATCCGGCTGAAATCGGCGACGGACTGGATGCTGGTCATGGTCTCCCCCGGGGTGTGTGCGCCCCGGACCCGCCAGGCCCTGGACGCGCAGGTGCTTGTATTCTTAGCAGTCCTGGCATATTTTAATCAACATTAAAATTCCGTCAGGCCCAACCCGAGGTGTGCCATGAGCACTGCCGCAAGTGATCTGCCGCGCAGCGAGCGCGACACCCCCCAGGCGCCCCTGCGTTTCGTGACCGCCGCGTCGCTGTTCGACGGCCATGACGCCGCCATCAACATCATGCGGCGCCTGATCCAGGCCCAGGGTGCCGAGGTGGTCCACCTGGGACACAACCGCAGCGTCGCCGACGTGGTGCGCGCCGCACTGCAGGAGGATGCCGACGGCATCGCGCTGTCCTCCTACCAGGGCGGGCACATGGAGTACTTCAAGTACATGGTCGACATGCTGCGCGAACATGGCGCCGAGCATATCAGGGTCTTCGGCGGAGGCGGAGGGACCATCACGCCGGAAGAAATCCGCGAGCTGCATGATTACGGCGTCGAGCGCGTCTATCACCCGAACGACGGGATGAAGATGGGTCTGACGCAGATGATCGAGGACCTTGTCGAGCGTACGGTGGCCCACCGCCTCGGGACCGCCATTCCCGAGCAGATCGATCTCGAGGATCCCCGCAGCGTCGCGGCGATGATCTCGGCGATCGAGGAGGGCGTGCTCGAGGAGGCAGAGCTTCGCCAGCTGCGCAAGAGCTGGCAGATGCGGGCTGGCAAGGTGCCCGTGGTCGGCATCACGGGCACCGGCGGGGCAGGCAAGAGCTCGGTGACCGACGAACTGCTCAACCGCTTCCTCGCGGCCTTCCCGGAAATGCGCATCGCCGTGCTGGCGGTGGACCCCACCCGCCGGCGCACCGGCGGCGCGCTGCTCGGCGACCGCATCCGTATGAACAGCCTGCGCTCCGAGCGCGTTTTCATGCGTTCCATGGCGACCCGTCGCCAGCATCTGGCCACCAGCGAGATGCTGGGCGACTGCATCGCCTTCCTGAAGGCCCAGGGCTTCGACCTGGTGATCGTCGAGACGGCGGGCATCGGCCAGTCGGACTCCGAGATCGTCGACCTGGTCGACTTCCCGATGTACGTCATGACCAGCGACTACGGCGCCGCCAGCCAGCTCGAGAAGATCGACATGCTGGACTTCGCCGAGCTGGTGGTCTTGAACAAGTACGACCGCAAGGGCTCGGAAGACGCGCTGCGCGACGTGCGCAAGCAGTGGAAGCGCAATCACCTCGCCTGGAACGCCAGCGAGGAAGACATCCCGGTGTACCCGACCATTGCCAGCCAGTTCAATGATCCGGGCGTGACCTGGATGTTCCGCAATCTCTGCCTGCGCCTGATCGACAGGCTCGGCCTGGACGCCGGGCGCTGGACGCCGGAGGTCGACGTCTCGGTCAGGGAGCCGCGTTCCACGGCCATGATCCCCGGCAGCCGCATCCGCTACCTGGCGGAGATCGCCGAGCAGGGGCGGGCGATCAACCAGGCCATCGCCGAGGAGGCCGAGCAGGCCAGCCGCCTGCAGGACTTCTACGAGACGCTGAAGGAACTGGAAGATCCGGCCCTGCCGGAGCCGCTGGACGCCTACGCGGCCGAAGCGCTTTCCGATGAGAGCGTCGACGCGACGCTCCGCCTGCTGCGCAGCCGCTACCAGGAGACCCTGCAGTCGCTGACCGCCGAAGGCCTGAAGCTGCTGCGCGAGTGGCCGGCGCGACTGGAGGGCGTGACCGCCGAGCAGTACAGCTATGAGGTGCGCGGCAAGACCATCACCGGTGACAACTACCGCGAGTCTCTCAGCCACCTGAAGATCCCCAAGATCGCGCCGCCGCAGTTCCGCGACTGGGGCGATCTGCTCAGGTTCCTGAAGATGGAGAACCTGCCGGGCGCCTATCCCTACACCGGTGGCGTCTACCCCTACCGGCGCGCGGGCGAAGACCCCACGCGGATGTTCGCCGGCGAAGGCACGCCCGAGCGGACCAACCGCCGTTTCCATTATCTCTCGCTCGGCCAGCCCGCCGCGCGCCTGTCGACCGCCTTCGACTCGGTAACGCTCTACGGCGAAGACCCGCACCACCGGCCGGACATCTACGGCAAGGTCGGCAATTCGGGCGTCTCCATCGCCACGGTCGACGACATGAAGAAACTCTACTCGGGTTTCGACCTCTGCGCGCCGACCACCTCGGTCTCTATGACCATCAATGGTCCGGCGCCGATGATCCTCGCCTTCTTCATGAACACGGCCATCGACCAGCAGATCGAGAAACACCTCAAGGCCGAAGGCAAGTGGGAAGAGGCGCAGAAGAAAGTCGACGCCTACTTTGAAGGCAAGGAGCGTCCGCAGTATTCAGGCGATCTGCCGGAGGGTAACGACGGCCTAGGCCTCGGGCTGCTGGGCATCTCCGGTGACAAGGTGGTCGATGCCGAGACCTACGCACGCATCGCCGCCGAGACGCTCACCCAGGTGCGCGGCACCGTGCAGGCCGACATCCTCAAGGAAGACCAGGCGCAGAACACCTGCATCTTCTCCACCGAGTTCGCGATGAAGATGATGGGCGACGTCCAGCAGTATTTCATCGACCACAAAGTCCGAAATTACTACTCGGTCTCGATCAGCGGCTATCACATCGCCGAGGCCGGCGCGAACCCGGTCTCACAGCTGGCCTTCACCCTGGCCAACGGGCTGACCATCGTCGAGTACTATCTCGCACGCGGCATGAACATCGATGACTTCGCGCCCAACCTGTCGTTCTTCTTCTCCAACGGCATGGACCCGGAGTACACGGTGATCGGGCGGGTGGCCCGGCGGGTCTGGGCGCGGGCCATGCGCGAGCGCTACGGTGCCTCGGCGCGCAGCCAGATGATGAAGTACCACATCCAGACCTCCGGGCGTTCGCTGCACGCCCAGGAGATCAGCTTCAACGACATCCGCACCACCCTGCAGGCGCTCTACGCACTGTTCGACAACTGCAACAGCCTGCACACCAATGCCTATGACGAGGCGATCACCACGCCGACCGAGGCCTCGGTGCGCCGTGCAGTGGCCATCCAGCTGATCATCAATCGCGAGCTTGGGCTGAACTACAACGAGAACCCCTGGCAGGGCTCGTTCATCGTCGAGGAGCTCACCCGGCTGGTCGAGGAGGCCGTCTACGAGGAGTTCGAGCGGATCTCCGAGCGCGGTGGCGTGCTGGGCGCCATGGATACCATGTACCAGCGCGGCAAGATCCAGGAAGAGAGCCTCTACTACGAAGCCAAGAAGCACGACGGCAGCCTGCCACTGATCGGCGTGAACACCTACCTGCCGAAGGCCGGCCAGGAGGAAAAGGTCGACACGCTGGAGCTCATGCGCTCCACCGAATCCGAGAAGGAAGACCAGATCGTCAACGTCGAGGCCTTCAAGCTGCGCCATGCCGAGGAGGCACCCGACGCACTCGCTGCTCTGCAGCAGACTGCGCGGGCACGCGGGAATATCTTCGAAAACCTGATGATCGCCGCGCGCACCTGCACACTCGGCCAGATGTCGCACGCGCTTTATGACGTGGGCGGCGAGTACCGGCGCAACATGTAGCGGATCACGTCGGCTGGTGCGCCCGGCAGGACGCCAGGGGCAGGGATGCGGGGGAGGGATCTCCGCGCACCGGCTACGTTCCGTTCGCTTCCCCCGGGGCCTCGCCCCAGCGCACTTCCTGCAGCACGCCGAGCCACTCGGTGCTGCCACGGCGCTGCTGCTCGATTCTCACCGGCAGGAATTCGTGCTCCACCGAAGTCCACAGCCGGGTGTTGCGGCTGGAGTTGCGCGACTGGTGGTCGAGCCGGAGGGTGTCGAAGGCATGTTCGCCGATCTCGATACGTTCGTCGCCGGCGTAACGGATGTCCATCTCGCGGATCTCGCCCCTGTCGATGACCGCATATTCGTCCGGTCGAAGACCCCGCGTGAGGTCATGCATCAGGCGTACCTGCATGGACAGCCGGTCGATCACTTCGCCGTTCATCGGCAGGTCGACCTCGTATTCGCGATCGGTGCCGAACACCCGGCCGTCCTCATGCGAGAAGATGAGCGCCGCGTTGCGATCCGGGCCGCTGATGCCGTCGTCACGGACGTATTCCATGGGCTTGATGCCGTCGGGGGTGAAGCGGAACACGCTGCGCTCGACGAGGTCGCCCCGCCGGAACAGCCGCGCCACGCCGCGGGTGGTGGCCACCGAGGTCAGCACCCAGTCCTCGCCTGTGCGGTGCTCGAGCTCCAGCGTCAGGCTGCCGCTGAGCACACCCGCGCTGACGCGGTAGATCGCGCGGAATGGGCGCAGGGTGAAGATCTCTTCGGCGGGTTCCGCGCCATCGGTCGCCTGCGCCGCGGCGACTGGCGCCTCGTCCGCTGCCGCCGTGGGCGCGTCTGCGGGCGCTGCGGCCCGGGCCCCCGCGCTCGTAAGGGCCAGCCCGAGCGCTGCGAGCCCCGCCAGTGTCATGTTCTGCCAGCTTTGCATGTCCTGAGTCCTCCGGGCGCGGCGGTTCGCGCGGCCCTGTCGGCTGAGACCACGCGCCCGCCCGGACGTTCCGGGGCCGGACCGCGAGGGTCTGGATCACGGTAGCATTGCGCCGGCGGGACTGGAAACCGCATCAAACACAGGGGAGATCACATGTCGCAGGAACTTTTCGCGCTCGACGGACGGCTCGCGCTGGTGACGGGAGCCGGTACTGGCCTGGGGGCCCACTTCGCGGCGGTCCTGGCCGGGGCAGGCGCGCGCGTGGTGCTCGCGGCGCGGCGGGAGACCAAGCTCGCCGAGACTGCCGAGCGAATCCGTACGGCTGGCGGGCAGGCGCACTGTCTGCCGGTGGATGTCAGCAGCGCCGAGTCGGTGAGCGCGCTGTTCGAGCGCTGTGTGGCAGAGATCGGAGTGCCGGACATCCTCGTGAACAACGCCGGCATCAGTCGCGATGGGCTGCTGCACGAGCTGAGCGAGACCGACTGGGACGCGGTGGTCGACACCAATCTCAAAGGCGTACACCTGGTGGCCGCCGAGGCGGCGCGACGACTGGCCGCCGCCGGCCAGCCCGGGACCATCATCAACATCGCGTCCGTGCTCGGAATCGGCGTGGAGAAAACCCTGGGTCCGTACATGGCCGCGAAGGCCGGCGTCATCCAGCTGACCCGCGCCCAGGCGCTGGAGTGGGCGAAATTCCGCATCCGTGCCAATGCGCTGGCACCGGGGTATTTTCTCACCGACATCAATCGTGACTTCTTCGCGACCCCGGCGGGCGAGGCGATGGTCAAGCGCATCCCGCAGCGGCGAATCGGCGAGTACGACGACCTCACCGGCCCGCTGCTGCTGCTCGCCTCCGACGCCTCGCGCTACATGACCGGCTCCACCCTGGTGGTGGACGGAGGGCACCTGCTGCAGCAGCTCTAGCGGCCGTACTCCACGGCCAGGATTTCGTAGCGTCGGGTGCCAGCTGGCGCGACGACCTGGGTCTCGTCGCCGAGTCGCTTCCCCATGAGTGCCCGACCGAGCGGGGCATCCATGCTGACGTACCCCGGCACATGGTCGAACTCGTCGGGGCCGACGATGCGGTGAC
>SKYU01000088.1 GCA_007127715.1 Gammaproteobacteria bacterium
CAGCGTTGCGGCCAGCCGCTCGACACGCGCGGCATGGATTTCAGGGGTCGTCGCCTTCATGAGATCACCGCACCGGCACATACCGCGGCACGTCACCCCGGCTGAGCACCAGCTGCCACAGGTTGAGCGTGCGCGCGCGAAACGCCCCCGCGCAGCTGTTCAGGTAATAGCGCCACATACGATAGAACCGCTCGTCGAAGTTGCCATCGCCCCTGAGCTCCGGCCAGGCGGCGAGGAAATTTGCCTCCCAGGCCATCAGTGTGCGGTCGTAGTCCGGTCCGAAATTGTGCCAGTCCTCGAGCACGAACAGCCCCTCCATGGCTGCCGTCAGCTGGCGGGCCGAGGGAATCACGCCGCCGGGGAAGATGTATTTCGCGATCCACGGATCGGTGGCGCGCTTGCTGATACGTCCACCGATGGTATGGACCAGCGCGAGCCCGCCGGGAGCGAGCCTTGAGGCGGCAAGCTCGAAGAACCCGCGATAGTTGTCCGGGCCTACATGCTCCATCAGCCCGACACTGATGACACGATCGTAGAGGGTGTCATCGTCTGTCGCGTCGCGGTAATCGGCCAGCCGGAATTCCACCGGCAGGTCCCCGCAGCGTGCCCTGCCGAACGCTACCTGCTCGCGACTGATGTTGTAGCTGACGACGCGGCAGCCGTGTTCAGCGGCCAGGTGACGGGCAAGTTCACCGAAGCCACCCCCGAGCTCGAGCACGGTCATGCCGGGTTCCAGATGCAGCTTGCGGGCGACAAGCTCGAGCTTGGCCTGCTGCGCCTCATCCAGGGAGCATGTCTCGCCTGCAGGCCCGTAGTAGGCACAGGTGTACTGCATGGTGGGCCCGAGCATGGCCTCGTAGAGCGGCGTGGAGAGGTCGTAATGCTGCTCTGCCACACGTCGCGAGCGGCTGCGACTCTGGGCGTTGAACAGGCGACTGACCAGCATCTGTGCAAGCATCGGGAGGGTGCGCAGACGGCGATCCAGTCGCGCGCGGTGAACACGGACGAAACACTCGTCCAGACGCTCGGCATCCCACCAGCCGTCCATGTACGCCTCGCCGACGGCAAGCGAGCCGCCGCCGAACACGCGATCGAACAACCGATCGTCATGCACGTGGAGATCCCAGGGCCGGTGGCCCCCGACCTCGATATCCGCCTCCCGCAGCAGGGAGACGACCCGATCGCGCGCCGACATATGCGCCGTCCCCTTCCGGCAGTCTGGCTGCCGGTCTTTTGTGCCATGTTGACCAAATCGTGAGCCGCCTTCAAGCGTTCCCCGCGCCGCGGACGCGGTAGACTGAAGCGCAGCGACTACCCTGCGGAGGACCCTGCCCATGCCCGTGAACAGCAAGCTCAGTCGTTCCGCCATGCCGTTCGTGCTGGCGGTGATCATCACCTGCGTGACCACGGCTGCCGCGATCACGCGAGCGATGGCCGACACGGGCTCTCCCGCGGAACGCTTTGCCGCATTGGTCGCCGACTTCGACGCCCACGAGCGGGCACACGACCCGATCACAGCCGGGCGTCGCGGCGATCTGGAGGCCCTCGCGCGCTGGCCCGATGGCAGCCCCGAGGCCGTCGCCGGGCGTCTCGAGGCCGAGGCCGGTTTCCAGGCCCGTCTCCAGGCCATCGATGCCGCCGCGCTGGATGCGGCGGACCAGGTCAGCCACGAAGTCATGGCCTACCTGCTGGAGTCGCGTCTCAGCCTGGGCCGCTTCGGGCACCAGCGGCTGGCCTTCACCAATGACAGCGGCTTCTTCTCGCTGCCCCTGTCGGTGGCCGCGGGCACGCAACCGCGCTCGCTTGCCGAGGCCGAGGCCTGGCTTTCCCGCCTGGAGGGGATTCCCGCCCTGTTCGCCGGCCATCGCGCCTGGCTGGCGCAGGGTGCCGATACCGGCTTCGTCCAGCCCCGGGCGGTGGTCGAGGAAGTACTCACGCAGCTCGATGCGATTGCCACCACCGATCCGGAGACGAGCGAGCTGGTGGCCCCGCTGCGTCGCCTGCCCTCCGCAATCGACGCGAGCCAGCGCGAGCAGCTGGCCGATACAGCAGATCGCCTGCTTCTCGAACGCGTCCTGCCCGCCTACCGTGAGCTCGCGACCTGGCTGCGCGAGGTCTACCTCGCCTCGCCCCGCGAGTCGCTCGGCATCTCCGAGGTGCCGGACGGCCGGGACTACTACCGTGCCGTCGTGCGTCACCACACCACGCTGCCGCTGACGCCGGAGGATATCCATCAGCGCGGCCTGGAGGAGGTCGCTCGCATCCGCTCCGAGATGGATGAGGTCATCGAGCGTACCGGCTTCGAAGGTACCTTCCCGCAGTTCCTGGAGTATCTGCGGACCGATCCGAAGTTCTACGCCGAGACCGCCGAGGAGCTGCTGATGCACGCCGCGCGCATCGCCAAGCTCGCCGACGATGCCATGCCGGCATTCTTCGGCCATCTGCCTCGCCTGCCCTACGGCATCCGCCCCGTGCCCGAGGCGATGGCACCGAACTACACCACCGGGCGCTACTGGGCGGGCAGCCTCGAGGCCGGCATCGCCGGCGGCTACATGGTGAACACCTATGCGCTGGACCAGCGCCCGCTCTACGAGCTGCCCGCGCTGACGGTCCATGAGGCCGTGCCCGGACACCACCACCAGATCGCCATCGCCCAGGAACTCGAGAACGTGCCTGAATTCCGCCGTCGCGCGGGCATCACGGCCTATGTCGAGGGCTGGGCGCTGTACACCGAATACCTCGCCCAGGAGATGGGCGTCTACCGCACGGCCTACGAGGACTTCGGACGTCTGACCTACGAGATGTGGCGGGCCTGCCGGCTGGTGGTGGACACCGGACTCCACTATTTCGGCTGGAGCCGCGAGCAGGCCGAGGCCTGTCTGCTGGAGAACTCCGCGCTCGCGCCGCACAACGTACGCACCGAGGTGTCCCGCTACATCTCCTGGCCCGGCCAGGCACTGGCCTACAAACTCGGTGAGCTGCTGATCCGCGAACTGCGCGCCGAGGCCGAGACCACGCTCGGCGAGGCTTTTGATCTACGCGCTTTTCACGACCATATCCTGGCTGAAGGGGCCATGCCGCTGGCCGCTCTGGAACGGAGGATGCGGCGCTGGATCGAGGCGCAGCTGGCCGGGGCCAGGCTCTAGTCCGAGGCGCGCTCGTCGAGCACGCTGAGCGAACCGGCGGCCAGCCGCACCGTGGGCCCGGGGATCCCGCCGCGCCCGCCGGCGTAGCGGGCATCGCGGAACCGCACGAACACGTCATCGCCCGCGGTTTCGACCTCGGCATAGGGAAAGCGCGACCAGGTCAGGAAATCGCGGGCTGCCGGCGTGGCGGCGGCCGCCACGACTTCAGGGCGATCCAGGCGCGCCGGGAGCGGATTGCGCCTGACCTCGAACCGCGGCTGCGCCCGCCAGTGCCAGTCGCCTAGCACATAGCCGGCCGGTGTCTCGGCGACGACGAAGCCCGCGAGCGGGCGCCCGGGCACCGGCGCGATCATGATCCGTCCCGACACCGCAATCCCCTCGCCCGCCAGCACCGCGGCGATTTCCCGACGCGCGGGCGCGTTCGCCGCCACCGCCAGCAGGATGTAGGCGATCGCGAGCCCCAGTCCCACCCGCGCCAGCATTTCCTGGCGCACCGGCGAACATCCACCCTGGCCGCGCCAGCGCCAGCGAATCATGACGATACCCGCCAGTCCGATCACCCACAGCGCCCGCGCCGATGCGCCGACCAGCTCACTGGTGAACACAGGCCAGGAAAGCAGCAGCCACAGCGCACTCCAGGCCGCCAGCGCCGGCGTCCGTGCCGACCAGGCCAGGAAACTCACCCCGCCGAGCAGCAGCCACAGCCAGGGGTCGATGACGAACAGCGCATCGCCGTAGGACCAGCGCCCGTCGAAGGGCATCAGCAGGCGTACGCCGTAATTGTTGATCCAGTCGAAGGCCAGGTGCAGGGCCACAGCGGCAGCGGCCAGCCAGTACAGTGCGACGGGCAGGGCCGGGGCTGCTGCCGGATCCCGGCGGCGGCGCACGTAACGGTCCCAGGCGACCAGCACCGGCACGATGAACAGCGGCAGCGCGAACACCGCAGCGATGCCGTGGGTGAGCCCGCGCCGGTGCGCCAGCGCGTGGAACTCGTCACCGAACATTAGCACGGCGTCGATATCCGGCGCGATGGCGCCGAGCACCAGGGCCGCGGTCGCGAGCGGCGTCACGCGCCGCAAACCAGCTGCGGCCGCGGCACTGCCGCTGAAGGCGTGAGCGACGGGATCCATGGCGTCCATGATAGACGCTCGCCACCACCGGCTGCTGGAGTAGTGGTGCCAGCGCCAGTATAGTCCCGGGGTTTACCCTGCCATGCTGCCGGAGGGATAAGGGATGACCCCGCAGGCTGCCGAAAGACCCGGCGAGGACGGCGCACCCGCGTTGTCCGTCCGGGGTCTGCACAAGACCTACGAGTCAGGCTTCCAGGCGCTGCGTACGGTCGACCTTGAGATCCGCCGCGGTGAGATTTTCGCGCTGCTCGGGCCCAACGGCGCGGGCAAGACCACGCTGATCAGCATCATCTGCGGCATCGTCCGCCCCAGCGGCGGCCAGGTGGAGGTCAACGGTCACGACATCGTGCGCGACTGGCGCCGCGCCCGCAGCCTGATCGGGCTGGTGCCCCAGGAACTCACCACCGACTCGTTCGAGAAGGTGCGCGATACCGTGGCGTTCAGTCGAGGGCTGTACGGCTGCCGACCGGATCCCGCGCACATCGAACATGTGCTGCGCGCACTCAGCCTCTGGGACAAGCGTGATGCACAGATGCGTACGCTGTCCGGTGGCATGAAGCGCCGGGTGCTGATTGCCAAGGCACTGGCCCACGAACCCGAACTGCTGTTTCTCGACGAGCCCACGGCGGGCGTCGACGTCGAACTGCGCCGGGACATGTGGGCGCTGGTGCGTGAGCTGCGGGAACAGGGCGTGACCATCGTGCTGACCACCCACTACATCGAGGAGGCCGAGGAAATGGCCGACCGGGTGGGGGTGATCAACCACGGGCAGATCATCCTCGTCGAACGCAAGGACACGCTCATGCAGAAGCTCGGACGCAAGCGCCTGGCGCTGCAGCTGCAGACGCCGCTGCTGGCGATCCCGGACGCACTCACGCACCTCGAGCTCGAGCTCGCCGATGACGGGCACCAACTCATCTACACCTTCGACACCCAGGCCGAGCGTACGGGCATCACCCGCCTGCTGCAGGATCTCTCCAGTGCCGGCATTCGCTTCAGCGACATGCACACCGAACAGAGCACGCTCGAGGAGATCTTCGTAGACCTCGTGCGCAGGGAGTCCTGAGCATGTCCGACCGCTCGGCCCATTGCATCAGGACACCACAATGAACCTCCGCGGCGTACGCACGCTCTACGCGTTCGAGATGGCGCGCTGGTTCCGGACGCTGGCGCAGAGCATCATCTCGCCGGTGGTCACCACCTCGCTGTATTTCGTGGTGTTCGGTGCCGCGATCGGTGCGCGCATCCAGGAAATCGACGGGGTGGCTTACGGGGCCTTCATCGTGCCCGGCCTGATCATGCTCATGGTGCTGACGCAGAGCACGCAGAACGCCTCCTTCGGCATCTTCTTTCCGCGCTTCTCCGGAACCGTCTACGAGATCCTGGCCGCGCCGGTATCGGCATTTGAGGTGGTCATGGGTTTCGTCGGTGCGGCCGCGACCAAGGCGATCATCCTCGGACTGATCATCCTCGCCACCGCCACGCTTTTCGTCGAGATGCAGATCGCCCACCCGGTATTCATGCTGCTGTTCATGGCGCTCACCGCCATCACCTTCAGCCTGATGGGCTTCATCATCGGAATCTGGGCCGATGGCTTCGAGAAACTCTCGTTCGTGCCCATGCTGATCGTCATGCCGCTGGCCTTTCTCGGCGGCACGTTCTATTCGATCGACATGCTGCCGCCTGCCTGGCAGACAGTGACGCTGTTCAACCCGGTGTTCTACCTGATCAGTGCCTTTCGCTGGAGTTTCTTCGGCACCAGCGACATCGGGGTCGGCGTGAGTCTGGCCATGATCGCGCTGTTCCTCGCCGTGGCGCTGGCCGTGGTGGCCTGGATCTTCCGCACGGGCTACCGGCTGCGCGACTGACGCGGCAGAGCGCACGCAGGCACCGGCGACCAGCGCCTGCCACCACCCGGAACCTTAACCCCGATGTCATATGGGTGCTGGTATCCTTTGAGGCCAGTTCACGCGCGCGACGCCGTATCGCGCAACGGAAATACCGCCGATGTCTGCCTCCCGAAACGACCTGGACCTGCTCGCCTTTGCCCGCCACAGTGAAGATGATGAGCCGATCTGCAACCCTCTGAATTCCCGCCCCTTCGCCGAACTCCTCGAGGAGGCGAAGCTGGCCCGGCGCGGCTTTCTGCGCGGCGGACTCGGTGCTGCCGTCGCCTTGATGCTCAGCCCAGGCGCCACCGCCCTGGCCCAGGGGCGGCCGGCCAGGGGCCAGGGCAGCCAGCTCCTCGGATTCACGGCCATCCCCACCAGCGAGGCCGACACTGTCGTGGTGCCGGAAGGCTACCGCGTGCAGGTCATCCTGCCCTGGGGCGAGCCGATCACCGGGCGCCATCCGGTGTTCGACGCGCTCGGCGCGACCAACAGCGCCGAGGACCAGGCCCAGCAGATGGGCATGAACCATGACGGCATGCACTTCTTCCCCGCCCTCGACGAAGACGGCCAGCCCCGCTCGGACGAGGGCCTGCTGGTGATGAACCATGAATATGTCGACTGGGTATTCCTTCACCCCGAGGGCCCGGTGCTGACGGCACCACGACCGCGCGAGCAGGTGCAGAAGGAAATGGCCGCGCATGGCGTCGCCGTGGTCGAGATCCGGCGTGACTCGCTCGGTCAGTGGAGCGCGATGAGAAGCCCGCGGAACCGGCGCATCACCGCCATGACGCCGATGCGCATTGCCGGACCTGCCGCAGGTCACCCGCTGCTGCAGACGCACTACAGCCCGGACGGCACCTGGGCCCGCGGGACCATGAACAACTGCGCCCACGGCGTCACGCCCTGGGGCACCTATCTGGCCTGCGAGGAAAACTGGGCGAATTATTTCTGCAACCGCGAGGCCCATCCCCCGCGCGAGCACAGCCGTTATGGCGTGCACAGCACACCTGGCAGACTCGGCTGGTACAGCATCCCCGGCTGGCACACGGTCACCGCCGAGGAGGACGCCGACGAGCAGTGCAGACGTTTTGACGCCACTCCAAGTGGTGAAACGGCCCATGACGACTACCGCAACGAGCCCAACACCTATGGCTGGATCGTCGAGATCGATCCGCACGATCCGGACAGCGTCCCGGTCAAGCGCACGGCGCTGGGGCGTTTTGCGCACGAAGGCATGGTCTTCCAGCCCGCCGCGCCCGGCAAACGCCTGGTCGGCTACTCCGGCGACGACGCCCGCTTCGAGTACATCTACAAGTATGTCAGCCGGGAGGTCTACGACCCCGAGACCGCCGGCGGCCACCTGCTCGATGACGGCACGCTGTACGTCGCCCGGTTCGACGCCGGGGGACGTGGGCGCTGGATTGCCCTGGAACACGGGCGAAACGGCCTCACCCGCACCGCCGGATTTCGCGACCAGGCGGAAATACTCGTCAACGCCCGTGCCGCCGCCGACCGCGTCGGCGCCACCCCGATGGACCGGCCCGAATGGGGGGCGGTCCATCCGCAGACCGGTGAGGTGTACTTCACGCTGACGAACAACACCAGCCGCGATTCGTCCGGCACCGATGCGGCCAACCCCCGGGGTCCCAACCGCTTCGGCCACATCATCCGCTGGCGTGAAGACATCGCGGTACCGGGCGAAGGCGAGGAGGCCCTGGGCTTCAGCTGGGACATCTTCGTGTTTGCCGGGGATCACGGCAGCGGCAGCGTGCAGGGCCGTCCGCTGGACGACAGCAACATCTTCGCCGCGCCCGACGGCCTGTGGATCGACCCGGACGGCCGCCTGTGGATCCAGACCGACATCAGCAACGATGCGATGAACCAGGGGCGTCATGCGGTGTTCGGCAACAACCAGATGCTCTGCGCCGACCCCGATACGGGCGAAATCCGGCGTTTCCTCACCGGGCCGGTCGGTCAGGAGATCACCGGCGTCGTGGCCACCCCGGATCAGACCACCCTGTTTGTCAATGTCCAGCACCCGGGCGAGACCACCACCGGGCCGCAGTTCGTCCGGGGCGAGTGGACCTCCCACTGGCCAGGCGGTGCGCCGACCCGGCCACGCTCTGCGACGCTCGCGATCAGCCGCATCGATGGGGGCAAGGTCGGAACCTGACCGCGGTCTCATCGGCATTTCTGGCTCAGCTGCCGAGATTCACGCGTTAAAGTTTCCGTGGCCGCTGCCGATAGTAGCCCTGCAGTCCAACCTTTCGACTGTCGCCCCGGCGGCCCTGCAGTGACCTCCAACCCCACTGGCAGCGTGTCGCACGGGGCGTTTTAATGCCCGGGTTCCAGGCGGGTATACTCTCCGGGACGTCCTGATCCGGGAGTGTGTGTACATGGATGGAGGCCCCCCGGGCGGCGAGCCGCCGCTGAATGTCCTCGGC
>SKYU01000137.1 GCA_007127715.1 Gammaproteobacteria bacterium
CCCGTGGCGGCGGGCGTCACCGCGCCCACGCGCGCCCCTGTGTCCCCCGCGGCGCCCGCCACCGACGCGCCAGCCGCCCCGGGCTCGCCATCGGCTGCGGCCGGGGATGACTGGGCTGTGCTGATCGCGGCGGCCGGACTGCGGGGGGCGGCCCTGCAGTTGGCCAGCCACTGTGCGCTGGTGGCCCGCGAGGGGCATCGCTGGCGCCTGGCCCTGGACGAGGCCGGGGCGCACATGAACACGGCCAATATCCGCAGCAAGCTCGAGCAGGAACTCTCGGCGCACCTCGGTGAGCCGATCGAACTGGTCATCGGTCGGGCCGGCAAACCCGCCGCCACGCCCGCCCGCCAGCAGGCCCGCGCAAGGGATGCGCGGTTGCAGGCGGCCAGGGAGGCGCTCGCGGCCGACCCGAACGTCAGGGCGCTGGAGGAGACCTTCGATGCCACGCTGCATCTCGACTCCATCCGGCCCTGGCCCTCCCAGGACAGCTGATTTCTTTCAACTTCACATGGAGTGTTGCTCATGAAGGGTGGATTGGGTGCGCTGATGAAGCAGGCGCAGGAAATGCAGGCCAACATGGAAAAGGCGCAGCGTGAACTCGCCGACCTGGTGGTCGTCGGCGAGGCGGGCGGTGGCATGGTCAAGGTCCACATGACCTGCAAGCACGAGGTCCGCAACGTGGAAATCGATGAGAGCCTCATGGGCGATGACCGCGATATGCTCGAGGATCTGGTTGCCGCCGCCTGCAACGATGCTGCGAGCCGGGTCGCGCGGACAACCCAGGAGAAGTTCGCCGGAATGACGGCAGGGCTGAATCTTCCGCCTGGGATGAAGCTGCCATTCTGACCCTTCCAGAAGGTACCTGAGACGCTTTCTAGGTTTTTATCTCTATATTTATTAGGCAGTTGCGTTGATTTTTTCACCGCTTGTCAAGGATCTGGTGGGAGCCCTGAAGGCGCTGCCTGGTGTGGGCCGAAAGTCCGCGCAGCGCATGGCGTTTCATGTGCTGGAGCGCGACCGCGAGGGTGGCCGACGGCTCGCCGCATCGTTGCAGGCGGCGGTCGAGCGGGTCGGGCACTGCCAGCGCTGCCGGATGTTCACCGAGGACCCGCTCTGCGGGATCTGCCGCTCGCCGGCGCGTGACCCGCGGCTGGTCTGCGTGGTCGAGACGCCGGCCGACGTCCTTGCGATCGAAGACTCCGGGGCCTACGACGGCCAGTATTTCGTGCTGATGGGCCACCTCTCGCCACTCGATGGGATCGGGCCGGATGAGCTCGGTCTCGATGCCCTGAATGCGCGTCTTGCTGCCGGTGAGATCGACGAGCTCATCCTGGCGACCGGGACCACCGTCGAGGGAGATGCGACCGCCGAGCTGATCGCCGAGCTGGCGGCCCGCCATGGTGTGGCGGCGTCAAGGATCGCGCATGGCGTGCCGATCGGCGGAGATCTCGAATACGTGGATGCGGGTACGCTGTCGCGTGCGCTCAGCGGCCGGCTCCGTCTGGGGGTGCGTGGCGCGGGCGCCGACGATCCGGGATGACCCATACGACAGGAGAAGGTGCATGAGCGAGATCATCAGTGATCCGGACTGTCTGTTCTGCCGGATCGTCGCCGGGGAGATTCCGGCCGAACGGCTGTACGAGGACGACGAGATCCTGGCGTTTCGGGACGTGAACCCCCAGGCACCGTTTCACGCGCTCATCATCCCCAGGACACACATTGCCACCCTGAACGATCTGCAACCGGCGCAGGCCACCCTGGCCGGTCGCCTGCTGGCCGTGGCAGCCCGGATCGCGGCGGAGCAGGGCTTCGCCGAGGCCGGTTATCGGGTGGCGATGAACTGCAATGCCGACGGCGGGCAGTCGGTCTACCACATCCATCTTCACCTGCTGGCGGGTCGCCAGCTGGCCTGGCCTCCGGGCTGAGACTGCTGGCGCCGCGCCCCGTCCGCGGGTCGGCGCGCCGCTGCGGGCTCAGCTCCGTTTGCGGGGGGTGGCGCGGTCGAAACGCCCGGCCAGCCGCAGCAGATCGAGGTAACTGGCATAGCGGCGCGCGCTGATCCGTCCCGCCTCGACCGCCCGCTTGACGGCGCAGTCGGGCTCTTCCTGATGGAGGCAGTTCCCGAACCGGCAGCCCGCCGCCTCGGCCTCGATTTCACGGAATCCGAGCTGGACCCGTGCCGGGGCTGGCAGCGGCGGGCTGTAACCGCGCACGCCCGGGAAGTCGACCACCAGGCCACCGTCCGGCAGCCGATGGGCCAGCGCCGTGGTGGTGGTGTGCCGCCCCTCGCCGGACCGCGCCGAGACTTCGCCCACGGCCTGGTCGGCGTCGGGCACAAGCCTGTTGACCAGCGACGACTTGCCGACGCCGGATTGGCCGACCAGGCTGCTGACTTCGCCAGCCAGTCGCGCGGCCAGCGTCGCCAGGCCGGCCCCGGTCAGGGCCGAGCACTCGATCACGGGGTAGTCCAGGGCACGGTATTGATCCAGCAGCTCATCCGGTACGGTGGCGGCGCCATCGGCCTCCGGGTGGATGTCGGACTTGTTGCTGACCAGGCAGGCGCGGAGGTCGAGCAGCCGGGCTGCGCACAGGAATCGATCGACCAGCAGCGGGTCCGGCGGCGGGTGCGGGGCGACCACCACCACCAGTTGGGTCAGGTTGGCGGCGAGCGGCTCGGGGCGACCGCGGCTGTCGATCCGCTCGAGACAGTTGTCCCGCGGCTCGATATGCTCGACCCGGCCGACGTCGCCGGTGTGGCCGGCCGGGGTGAAGGCGATGCGATCGCCCACCAGCGGCCGCAGTTCGCGTCGCCCCGCAAGGCAGCGGTGGCGTCGGCCCTCGGTATCCTCGACCAGAAACTCCCGTCGATAGCGGGCGACGACGAGTCCGGGGAGGGCCCCGGAGGGCGGGTGGGGCGGCAGCTTGTCGGGCATGGTCGGCAAGTATATGCGCGGTTCCTGCCGTAGCGGCAGCCGCTATACTGGCGTTCATCGAAATACGCGGAGTCGCGAGTCAAATGCAGTGCCGAGAGGACAACCTCGTCTGGCTGGACCTCGAGATGACCGGGCTCGATCCGGAGCACGATCGCATCATCGAGATCGCCACCGTGGTCACGGATCGCTACCTGAACGTGCTGGCCGAAGGGCCGGTGCTCGCCATCCACCAGGACGATACCGTGCTCGCGGGCATGGACGAGTGGAACACCGCGCAGCACGGCGGTTCCGGGCTGACCCAGCGGGTACGCGCCAGCGCGCTCGGCGAGCGCGAGGCCGAGCTCATCACGCTGACCTTTCTGCGAAACTGGGTGCCGGCTGGCTGCTCGCCGATGTGTGGTAACAGCATCTGCCAGGACCGTCGCTTCCTCGTGCGCTACATGCCCGAGCTGGCGGCGTGGTTCCACTATCGAAACCTCGATGTCTCGACCCTGAAGATTCTCGCGCGGCTGTGGGCGCCGGACGTCGCTGCGGGGTTCAGCAAGGAGGCGACGCACCTGGCCCTGGCGGACATCCACGACTCGATCGCCGAGCTGCGTCACTACCGGGAATATCTGCTGCGTCCCGAACTCGGTGCCGCGGCGAGCATGCGCACGCCATGAGTCGTCTGGCGTGGTCACCCGCCTGCGAACGCAACCGTGGGCCCATCCTCGAGGTCCTGCGCGAGGTGTTCGCCGATCGGCGCAGCGTGCTGGAAATCGGCTCCGGGACGGGACAGCACGCGGTCCATTTCGCCGCCGCGCTGCCAGGGCTCGTATGGCACACCAGCGACCTGGCCGAGCATCACGCCGGCATCCTGGGGTGGATCCGCGAGGAAGGACTGGACAATGTGCGCGCACCGCTGCTGCTGGACGTGTCGTCCGACCCATGGCCCGCGCTACCCGCGATCGACGCGGCCTTCAGCGCCAACACTGCCCACATCATGTCCTGGCACGGTGTCTGCGACATGTTCGCCGGTCTGGGTGCGCGTCTGCCTGCGAAGGCGCCTTTCTGCCTGTACGGCCCCTTCAACGTCGATGGTCGTTTCACCAGCGACAGCAACCGCGAGTTCGATGCCTCGCTGCGCCTGCGCAACCCTCACATGGGGCTGCGCGATCTCGAACTGCTCGAAAAACTCGCTCGCGAGACGGGCTTCGTGCTGACTGACAATCACGCCATGCCGGCCAACAACCGAATGCTGGTCTGGCGTCGTCTCGCAAAAAAAACCCCGCCATGAGGCGGGGTCGGAAAACGGTAGCGGGTGCTCACGACTGCCCGCTACCGTGCGTCATGGCAGGCGTTCAGCCGCCCATCCGAGCCTCGAGTCGGGCCATGACGTCTTCACGAAGATCGATGTCGGTGTTCATCTGCTGAGCAATGCGGTTGTACGTCTCGACGGTCAGGCCGGTATCGATCACCGCCTGTACCATCTCCTCCTGGGCGCGCTGCTGGATGTCCTGGGCCTCGGCCGGATCGCCCGCCTGTTCCATCTCCTGGGAGGCGGACGTCTGGATGCTCTGCACCTCGATGAACGCATCGGCGAAGTTTTCCAGCGTCGCGTCGTCATAGTGTTCGGCCGGTTGCTCGGCGCCGAAGGCGTGCTGCTCGGCGCCCTGTTGCGCGGCTCCATATTCGTCGGCAAGCGCCGCAGGAGCGAAGGCGAGGGGGCTGGCGGCCAGCGCGGTCATGATTCCGCGGCGGATCAGCTGGGTGGCGTTGTTCATGAAGACTCCTTTCGGTGGATTCACCAGAACAGTAAGCAAAGCCCATGCCAAATTCTTATCTATCTGAAAAATATGGTTTATTTTTGAACCTCTGCAGCACGACAGGGGGCCGCGCTACCGCTCAGGTGTAGCGTGGTGACACATGACGCGGCTAGGTCAGCCCTCGTCCAGGCCGAGTCGTCGATACAGGGTCCGTCGACCGATCCCGAGTACCTGGGCCGCCCGCCGCTTGTTGCCACCCAGCGAGTCCAGCACGTGACGGATGTAGCGCTGCTCCACCTGTTCCAGCGTGGGCAGGCGGGCGTCATCCCACAGGCTCACTGCGGGAGGCACCGGGGCATGGCTCGCCGCAGCCGGCTCACGTCGGCGCAGGCGTTCTGGCAGGTCCTCCGCGGCGATCTCGTCGCCCTGACAGAACGCGACGGCGCGTTCCAGGGCGTTGGAGAGCTCGCGCACGTTTCCCGGGAACCGGTAACGCTGGAGGATCTGGAGGGCAGCCGCGTCGATGCCCGTGACCGGCGGCTGCCGCCCGGCGCCAAATCGGGCCACCAGCCGCGCGGCGAGCAGATCGACGTCCTCACCACGCTCACGCAGCGGGGGCACGGTGATCTGGAAGGTCTCGAGTCGGAAAAACAGGTCCTCGCGAAATCCGCCCTCGCGGACCTGCGCCTCGAGGTCGCGATGGGTCGCCGCAAGCACCCTGACATCCGGGCGCAGTTCCCGGTTGCCGCCCACCGGCCGCAATGTCCCATCCTCGAGCACCCGCAGCAGCTTTGCCTGCATGTCGATCGGCAGTTCACCGATCTCGTCGAGCAGCAGTGTGCCACCCCGTGCCGCCATGAACAGGCCTTCGCGCGCCTGCCGGGCACCGGTGAATGCCCCCGAGACATGGCCGAAGAGTTCGCTCTCCATCAGTTCGGCCGGAATGCCCGCGCAGTTGATCGCCACGAACGGTCCGTCGGCGCGCGCGCTTTCGGCGTGGATGGCCTTAGCCACCAGTTCCTTGCCGGTACCGCTCTCGCCCATGATCAGCACGGGCCCATTGGCGCTGGCGACCCGCTGCACCGTGTCGAACAGCCGGCGCATCGGCTCGCTGCGCCCTAGCATGCCATGGAAATCGTCCTCCGCCAGCAGCTGGCGGTAGCGTGTCACTTCGCTGCGCAGGCTGCGGTGTTCCAGCACCCGGGCGACCGACAGCCGAAGGTGGTCGAGCTTCAGTGGCTTGGTGAGGAAATCATCGGCGCCCTGCCGCAAGGCTTCGACCGCCTGCTCGACCGTTCCGAAACCGGTGACCATGATGAAACCGCAATCCGCTCCACTGGCCCGCAGCGCCGCGAGCAGTGCGAGACCGTCCTGTCCGGGCAGCCGGAGGTCACTGATCACCAGGTCGCAGGGCTGTGCATGCTGCAGCGCCAGCGCCTCCTGCACGTCTCCGGCGGTGACGACCGCATGGCCGGCATCCTCGAGTTCGTCACTGAGAAGTTCCCGCAGAGCGTGGTCATCCTCGACCACCAGCACGCGGCCGGCCCCGATGGTGGCGGAGGGGCTCATCCGTGCCTGGCCGCAGGTGCGAGCACCAGGATGAAGCGTGCGCCGCCCAGCGGTGAGCGCTCGATCCGGACCTCGCCGTCATGCGCCTCGGCTATCGAATGGACCACCGCCAGTCCGAGCCCCGTGCCCTCGCCGATCCGTTTGGTGGTATAGAACGGCTCGAACACATGTTGTGCGGTTGCCGCGGCGATGCCCGGCCCATCGTCGTCGACGACGAAGCCACGGCCTTCCACGCCTTCGTAGGCGCTGACACGGACCTGCCGGTGGGCGGCCTGCCGGGCATTGTCGAGCAGGTTGACCAGCGCCTGCTCGCTGCGGAGGGGCTCCACCTGCAGTGGCGCGGTGCTCAGGGGCACGGCGATGTCGATCTCGACATGCGCCCGCGCAGCGTCATCTGGCAGCTGCGCCAATGCCTGCCGGACCAGTGCGCTGGGTGACATCGGTTGACGATCCAGGGGATTGCGACGACCGACGTCCATGAGCTGGCGTACGATGTGCACCATGCGCGCGACCTCGGCGCGCACGCGTTCGAAACCGCTGCGGGCGGCGGGCGGGAGACGCTGCGGGTCACGCAGCGCCCGTTGGGCATGGCCGTCGACCGTGGCCAGCGGGGTGCCCAGTTCGTGGGCCACGCCGGCGGCCAGCTGCCCGACCGCTGCCATTTTTTCCGAGCGCGCCAGGCGGGCCCGCAGCGCCAGCTCCGAGTCACGCCGCTGCTCGAGTTCTGCGTGGGAGCGTTGCACCGCGTCGAGCATGCCGTTGACCCCCTCGGCCACGGCCTGGAGCTCCGCCGGACCGCCGTCAGGAACGCGGTGACCGTAGGCGCCGCGGGCAACCCGGTGCATGGCCTCGCGCATGTCACGGACGTGGCGTCCCACGGCGCGATGGTGGCCCAGCAGCAGAATGCCGGTCATCAACCCACCGGTGAGCAGCAGCAGCGCGAACGCGCCAAGCCGCAGGCGGCCCAGATAGTCGTCGAAGTCCTCGCCACGACGGGTTACCTGCAGCAGACCGATGATCTGGCCGCCGGCGTCGGTGAGCGGCTGGAAGTAGGAGAACATCTCCTCGCCGCCGAGTTCCTCGAAGTCCGCCGTTCGCTGGCCATCATCCGCCAGGGCGCGAACGTCCTCGGTGCTGATCTGGCCTCGTCGCGTACCGACAGAGGCCACGCGCTCGCCGTCTCGGTCGTAGACGTAGATACCGTAGACCGGCTCGAGCCGCCGCGCCGAGAGCAGGGCGCTCTCGACCGTGCCAAGCCGCCCGAGTTCCAGCGAATAGGCCAGGGGAAGACGCAGGGTCTCGGCCACCAACCGCACGTCCTCCTGCATGCGCGCCATGGTCTGGCGCTCCAGGCTTGCCAGTGCGAGCCAGCCGCCCGTCGCCATCAGCGCAAGGATGGGCAGCAGCACGAACGCGGACAGGCTCAGGCGCAGGCTGGGCTGGGGCCGGCCGCGGAGGCGCGTCATTCTGCAGGTTGATCTGGCATATCTATGTGCCAGTTTAGCACATGGCTCCAAAAGGCCAGATGGACCCTCAGGCCGAGAGCACGAACAGCAGGACCGTGGACACCAGACCCACCAGCCAGACCAGGGAACGCAGGGTGGCCAGGTTGGCCATGTAGAGCAGACCGAAAGCGATGCGCGCCACGACGAAGACAATGGCCAGGAGATCGATGGTCGACTGGGCCATGTTGCCGACCTGATGGGCGATGATGACGCCTGCCGCGAAGGGTGCGAAGGCCTCCAGGGCGTTCTGCTGGGCCCAGTTGGCCCGCGCCGGCCACCCCTGCAGCCGTCCCAGGTAGTCCCGCGGCGAGGCGTTGTCGAAACGGCCCGCGCCAGCGCGGACCCCGCCGGCCTTGGCGCAGCCGGCCCAGACGATTGGCATGAAAACTGAGATCAGGACGCACCAGTAGGCGATGGTCATGTCGGCTTCCTCCTCGGGTGGGCGACAGGCGGTCGGGCAACGGGTGCCGTCCGGCCGCAGCGCACGGCCGGCAGCGCCGGAGCATACGTGCGCGGTGCGAATGTTGCTACACTCGCCGGCGTTTACGCCTCCTGGAGTCCTGATGATGATCCGAGCCCTGCTGCCTGTTCTGGCCCTGATTCCGCTGATGAGCGCTTCGGCGGATGAGATCGAGGTGCCGACCGCCTGCGACCTGCTGGCTGCGCACCCCTCCGATCCTGATCGCATCGTCCCGGGCGTGTCCGCCGCAGTGGTGCGCGAGGACCTTGATACGGCCATCGCTGCGTGTCGGCTGGCCGTCGAGCAGGCTCCGGAGGAGGCCCGGCTGGTCTACTACCTCGGGCGGGTCCTGTTCTACGCGGGAGAGTTCGTGGCGGGCATGACCTATGTCGATCAGGCTGCGGGCATGGGCCATCGGCAGTCCCAGTTCGTCGCGGCGCTGATCCACTTCGATGGCGTGCCCGACGCGCTGCCGGCCGATGCCTGCCGCGCCATGGGCCTGTGGGCCGATGCCGCCAGCCGGGGCCATTACGCCGCCAGTCTGGCCGTGGCCCGACACGCGCTCGCAGGGGCGTTCGCCGAGTGTCAGGGCGTGCCGGCCGCGGCGGACATGCTGGTCTGGGTCGAGCGTCTGCGCGACCGGGACGAGGCCCGGGATTACTACCACGGTCTGGTGATCGGTCTGCTCACCGACCTGCTGGCGCGCGAGGCGGCATGAGTGCCTGCGCCAGCCGGGCCGGGAAACGCGCCTGGCTGCCGGGCCTGGTGGGCGCCCTGGCCCTGATGGTCGCGTTGGCCGTGCCGGGAGCAGCCTGGGCGGAGGAGGCTGCCTGGGTGACCGATCGGCTGGAGGTGACCCTGCGACGGGGTACGGGTACCCAGTTCGCCATCGTACGCATGTTGCCCGCCGGTGCGCGCCTCGAGGTCCTGGAGCGCGACGCGGAGAGCGGCTACACCCGGGTCCGTACGGATCAGGGCGTGGAAGGGTGGGTGTTGACCCGATATCTCGTCGACCAGCCATCGGCCCGCGAGCAGCTGGCGGACATGCGCCAGCGTCTGGATCAGGCTCTGGCCCAGCGCGGTTCGGCGGGCGAAATGCTCGATGCCATGACTGCCGAGCGCAACACCCTGCGTGAGGAGCGTGATGCGCTCGCCGCTGCGAACAGGGATCTCACTGAAGAGCTGGCCGAGATCAGGGCTGCGGCCGCCGAGCCGCTGCAGATGCGCGAACGCGCCCGGGCCCTCGCGGAAGAGAACGCGGCGCTGGAAAGTCGGGTCGCGACGCTTTCGCTGGAGACGCGCGACCTTCGCCGCAGCACCCAGCGCGACTGGTTACTGGCCGGGGCGGCCGTACTGCTGGTCGGCCTGGTACTCGGCATCGTCCTGCCACGCATCCGCTGGCGGCGGCGCTCCCGCTGGAGTGATCTCTGAGCTGACCTCAGGCGTTGCCGGTCTCCCCGGCCAGGAACAGCCAGGTCTCCACCACCGTGTCCGGGTTGAGCGAGATGCTCTCGATTCCCTGCTGCAGCAGCCAGCGGGCGAGATCCGGGTGATCCGATGGTCCCTGGCCGCATATACCCACATACTTGCCCTGGCGCCGGCAGGCATCGATGGCCATCTTGAGCAGCGCCTTGACGGCCTCATCACGCTCGTCGAACAGGTGCGCGATCACGGCGGAGTCGCGGTCCAAGCCAAGGGCGAGCTGGGTCATGTCGTTGGAGCCGATCGACATGCCGTCGAAGTACTCCAGGTACTGGTCCGCCAGCAGCGCATTGGTCGGCAATTCGCACATCATCACGATCTTCAGATTGTGCTGGCCACGGATCAGTCCGTTCTCCGCGAGCAGGCCGGTCACCTGCCGGGCTTCGTCCAGCGTCCGTACGAACGGCACCATGACCTGGACATTCTCCAGTCCCATCTCCTCGCGCACGCGGCGCAGCGCACGGCATTCGAGATCGAAGCAGGGCCGGAACGCCGGATCGAGGTAGCGAGAGGCACCACGGAAACCCAGCATCGGGTTCTCCTCGTGGGGCTCGTAGCGTGGCCCGCCGATGAGGTTGGCATACTCGTTGGACTTGAAGTCCGAGAGCCGCACGATGACCGGCTGCGGGGCGAAGGCTGCGGCGATGGTCGAAATCCCCTCCGCAAGCTTCTCGACATAGAATTCGACCGGGTCACTGTAGCCGGCCATCTGAGGGGCGATGGCGGCCTTCAGTTCATCGTCCAGCCGGTCGTACTCAAGCAGGGCACGCGGGTGTACCCCGATCATGCGGTTGATGATGAACTCCAGGCGTGCGAGACCGACCCCCCGGTGCGGGATAGACGCAAAGGCGAAGGCCCGATCGGGATTGCCGACGTTCATCATGACCTTGACGGGGATGTCCGGCAGCTTGTCGAGCTCGATGCGTGTCTGCTCGTAGTCCAGGATGCCCTCGTAGATGTGACCTTCATCGCCTTCGGCGCAGGACACCGTCACGGCCGCCCCATCCTGGATGCTTTCCGTGGCATCACCGCAGCCCACGACCGCCGGAATACCCAGCTCGCGCGCGATGATCGCCGCATGGCAGGTCCGCCCACCCCGGTTGGTCACGATGGCCGAGGCGCGTTTCATGATCGGCTCCCAGTCCGGGTCGGTCATGTCGGCGATCAGCACATCACCTGTCTGCACGCGGGTCATCTCGGCGATGTCCGTGATGATCTTGGCCTTGCCGCTGCCGATCTTCTGCCCGATGCTGCGCCCCTTGGCGATGACCGTCGAGCGGGTTTTCAGCCGGTAACGCTGGATGCTGCGTCCGCTGCGGCTCTGGACAGTCTCCGGGCGGGCCTGGAGGATATAGATCTGACCGTCCTCGCCGTCCTTGCCCCACTCGATGTCCATGGGGCAGCCGTAGTGTTCCTCGATGATCATGGCCTGGCTTGCCAGACAGACGAGGTCATCGTCATTCAGCGAGAAACGCTGGCGCGCCTCGGGGTCGACTTCCTCCACGCGGACCCGCTCGCCGCTGTTGGGATCCTCGTCGTAGACCATCTTCTCGGCCTTCGCACCGAGGTTGCGACGGAGGATCGCCTGGTGCTGCTTGCGGATACCGGGCTTGTAGACGTAGAACTCATCGGGGTTGACCGCGCCCTGCACCACCATCTCTCCGAGTCCGTAGGACGCCGTGATGAACACCACATCGCGGAAGCCGGACTCGGTGTCCAGGGTGAACATGACACCACTGGCGCCCAGATCGCTGCGGACCATGTGCTGGACGCCTACCGACAGAGCCACCTGGCTGTGATCGAAGCCGTGGTGCACGCGGTAGGCGATGGCCCGGTCGTTGAACAGGGAAGCATAGACCTCGTGGATGGCGCGAATGACGTGGTCCAGCCCGCGCACGTTGAGAAGGGTTTCCTGCTGGCCTGCAAAAGAGGCCTCGGGCAGGTCTTCCGCGGTCGCCGAGGAGCGCACGGCAACCGAGATGTCGCGTCCGGCGGACATCTGCTCCCAGGCTTCGGTGACCGCCTGCCGGAGCGGCTCGGTCAGTGGGGTGTCCATGATCCACTGGCGGATCTCGGCCCCTGTACGGGTCAGCGCCGCGACGTCATCAACATCCAGTTCGGCCAGGGTCTGGCGAATGCGCTCGTCGAGCCCTGACTGCGCGAGGAAGTCACGATAGGCCCGGGAGGTGGTGGCGAAGCCCCCAGGTACACGGACACCGAGGGTGGTCAGATTGCCGATCATCTCGCCCAGGGAGGCGTTTTTCCCGCCGACATGCTCGATGTCGTGTCTGCCCAGGCTCTCCAGCCCGACTACGTAAGCGTCCAAGTGAACTCCCTTGCTATTTTCCTTGTGTTGCCTGCCCGATGAGGCACAATCCCCCGGGCAACCCCACCTTCAGGCGCGCCTGGACCCCATGCAGCAAAGAACTGTCTTTTTCGTTTCCGACCAGACCGGGGTGACCGCAGAGACCCTGGGCCACAGCCTGCTGACACAGTTCGACGGCCAGGAATTTCGGCAGGTGACTGTGCCATTTATCGATTCCGTTGACAAGGCAAAGGCGGCCGTGGAGCGGATCGAGGCGGTGGGCCTGCGCGAAGGGGTCAGACCCATCGTGTTCAGCACCCTGGTGCGTGATGACCTGCGTCATGTGCTGCGCGCGGCCAACGCCCTGTTTCTCGATTTTTTCGATGCTTTCGTGGGGCCGATGGAACTCGAGCTGGGCATGGAGTCCTCGCACAAGGAGGGCAAGGCTCATGGGGTTGTCGATGTCGCCAGCTACATGCAGCGCATCGAGGCCACCAATTTCGCCATGGATCACGACGACGGCGGGGCAGCGCGGCACTACGAGCGCGCAGACGTGATCCTGCTGGGCGTGTCAAGGTCGGGCAAGACGCCGACGTGCCTCTACATGGCGCTGCAGTACGGCGTGTTCGCGGCGAACTACCCGTTGACGGAGGAAGACCTGGAGAGCGCTGATCTGCCCAGGGTGCTGCGACCTTACCGCCAGAAACTCTACGGCCTCACCATCATGCCCGACCGCCTGCAGCACATCCGTCGAGAGCGGCGTGCGCATGGTCGCTATGCTTCGGCCCAGCAGGTGGGTTTCGAGTTGCGGGCCGCGATGTCGCTGTATCGTCGCAACAGCATCCCCTACATCGATACCACCGACAAATCCATCGAAGAAATCGCTGCGGCAATCCTCAACGACACGGGCGTCGAGCGCAGGGTCCGCTGAGTCGTTGCTCGCCCTGATGTGCATCCGCGCACGGCACCGACCCCTGGCGCGCATGCTATATTTCACCGATGAGCACCGTCATCCTCGTTCGACGCCATCGCGCCGCCTGTCCCGGGTCATTTTCGGGCCTGATGGCGCTGTATGAGGAAAACTGGCGGCTGCTGCAGGCGCTGGCCCCGACCTGGCCCGCCTTCCAGGGACGCCTGCGATCCGAGGGCGAAGACGACTGCGCGCTGCACCTGGAGGTGCTCGATGCGGCCCGCTACACCCGCACCCTGAGACTGACCTACCTGTTTGCCGCCGAGGACGGTGTGGAAGCCGACCCGGACTTCCTGCTGCGGGTCTACAGTGATGCCCGGCAGGTGGAGGCGGTGAGCTGCGTCAATGATCACCGGCATGAGGTGTTGAGGCGGCTGCTCGTCGAGAGCAGCGAACTCGATCGGCGGTGGCGGCGGAATGTCATCCTCAACAAGTGGCTCGACTATCTCCTGGAGCGCGGACACCTGTTCACCGGTCTGCCGCGCTGAGTCCACCCATCCGAAGCTTGCATCGGGTCACGCTTTGCCCGAGGGCGATGGCATAGACTGGCCCCCCCGTTATGTTCAGCGCAGTCATGGCCTCACGCGCACAGGACACGGCAGGCGCCGGCGACGAGCGTCTGCTCGAACTCTACTGGAACCGTGCTGCGGTCAAGCAACAGCTCGCGGCGCTTCGTCGTGAGCGCGACGGTCTGGTCTCCCGCCTCCGGGAAGAAGAGGCGGAGCGGGCGCGCCAGGACGAGCGTCTGCGTCAACTCGAAGCGCTGCTCTCCGACGAAGAGCGCGCCGCGTGCATCATCGTGCATTGCCAGCTACGAGCGCTCTGGCAGGAGGCCTCGGCACGGGTGGCCGCGCTCGCGGCGGATCTTGCGGAACGCCAGGCGGGCCGCGAACGCGCGCGGCTGCACGAGGCCTTCGAGTCCAGGCGTCGGCATGAGCTCGCGGTCATGTCCACGCCTCTGGCGGCCCTGCGCAGCGAGGTCTCGGACCTGGCCGAGCGCGGGCGCGCACTGGAGCGCCTGCTGTCGGACCTGGGGTTCTGGCGCTGGGGGCGACGGCGCCAGCTGCGTCACGAACTGGCATGCCTCGATGCCGAACGCGCCCAGCGGGCCGCCGAGCTGGAGGCGCTGGCCGCACGCGAGTACGAGGTCAGGGCGGCGCCGATACCCGAGTATCCGGGCCTGTCGGTCGAGAGCCGCCGCCTGGTGAACCTGGCGCTCATCGCGTTTGCCCAGGATCTCGTCGTGGTCTGCGAGCAGGGTGATGTGGCCCGGCTCGCCCGTGCCGCCATGACCGGCTCACTGGAAGACGCCGACTACGGCTCGCGGAACGAGGTCGAGGCGCTGGGGCGTGCCGTGGCGCGATCCCGCAGCAGGCTCGCCGCGCTGGAGCCGTCGGCAGCCAGGCTGAAGCCTCGTGTGGCATGGTTGCGAACCCAGGTGGAGTATCGGCGCGAAGACGAGGCTGAGCCACTTGCGCACAGCCTGGAGCGGTTCCCGCGCGAGCTGGGCCGCGAGGCCAGCCCGTTGCTCAGGTGCAATGTCCTGGCGGAAGACTACTGGGGACTTCACGCTGCACTGCGCTGAGTGCCCTGGGCAGACAGCGCCAGCACCCGCCGCGTCCAGCGCACGCAGTCGTCGAGCAGGCTGTAGACGAACGGTACGACAAGCAGCGAGACCAGCGTGGAGAACGTCAGGCCTCCGATGATGGCGCGCGCCATCGGGTAGTAGGGTGGGCCGTCACCTCCGACCTGCGTCGTGCCGATGGCCAGTGGGGTCAGCCCGAGTACCGTGGTGGCCACTGTCATCAGGATGGGCCTCAGCCGGTCGCGACCGCCCTCGATAATGGCGTCGAAACGGTTGCGCCCCTGCCAGCGCAGCTGGTTGATGTGATCCACCAGCACAATCCCGTTATTGACCACGACGCCGATCAGGATCAGCAGACCGATCCACGCCATGAACGAAAACGTCGTGCCCGTCAGGGCGAAAAACCACAGCGCGCCGATGACCGAAAACGCGATCGATACCAGGATCGAGAGCGGATAGAGTGTGGATTCGAACAACGCTGCCATGACTAGGAAAATCAGGGCGATGGCCAGCAGCATGCTCTGCAGTACGAGGCGCTGCGAGTCCTCTGCACTCTGGAAACTTCGCCCGAAACTCCAGGCGTAGCCGGGCGGCAGCTCCAGCTGGTTCATGATGCGCGTCACCTCGGGTCGCAGGCCATCGAGGCTCTCACCGGACCGGAGTGGGCCGCTGATTGTGATTGCCGTACGGCGGTTTTCCCTGCGGATGCTGCGCGGGCCGCGGGTGAGTTCGAAATCGGCGACGCTGCCAAGCAGTACCCGCTGACCGGCGGGCGTGAACAGTGGCAGCCTGGCGAGGTCGTCGATGAACTGCCGGTCACTTTCCCGGTAGGCGAGCCGGATGGCCAGTTCACCCTCCGCACCCCGGAATTCTCGCAGCTGGTCACCCCGCATGGCCACGCGAATCGCGTCGCCCACGTCGCGCGGTGTCAACCCGAGGCGTGAGGCCCGCTCGATGTCCACAGTCACCCGGACCTCGCGTTCGCCTGCCGTGGTGTCGGTGCTCAGGCGATCGAACGCATCGAGTGTCAGCAGTCTCCGCCGGGCCTCCTCCGCCAGGCCGGCCAGGATCTCGGTGGACTCACCTGTGACCCGCACGCTGAAGCCCTCACCCCCGGTCTGCTGTTCGAAGCGGAAAGCCGGTTGGCCGATGGCGATATCCGGCAGGTTGTCCCGGATGAAAGCGATCACCTCCTCCAGCGGGATACTCGCGCGGCGTTCATCGACCAGCAGGATGGTGGTTTCTGCCCGTTCCGGGTTGTAGAAGCTGTAGACCGACTCGATATCCAGAGCCTCCCGGTGTTCGAGCAGGAAGGCCTCGATGGTCTCCACAGAGGCGCGGACGCGCTCGAGCGGGTAGCTGCCGTCGACGTTGTAGGGCAGAAACAGACGCCGCGAGGGTTCCTCGGGAAAGAAATCGAAGTTGATCAGCTTGGGGGGCACGGTGAACCCGGTGACCAGGATCAGCAGTACCACCAGGAAGGTCCACCAGCGATGGCGCAGGGTTCTGGCGAGCAGCGCGGTATAGGCGCGGGTCAGTGCCGGCATGACCCGCTGTCGCGAGACCGGAGGCGGCGGTGGGACCCGGCTCGCCAGCATGGGGATCAGGGTCTGGGCGATCACCAGCGAAGCCACGACCGCCACCGAAATGGTGATCGCGACGTGTGTCAGGAAGACGAAGATGTCCGTACGTTCGCCAAAGACAATGGGCAGGAATACCGCGACTGTCGTGGCCGTGCCGGCCGTGACGGCGATGCCGACCTCGCGTACTCCGCGCAGCGTCGCACCATGCGGATCATCGGGGTCGCGCTGGCGTTGCCGGAAGACACTTTCGGTCACCACCACCGAGTTGTCGACCAGCATGCCGATGGCCAGCATCAGCCCCATCATGCTCAGGATGTTGAGACTGATGCCGGTGAAATACATCACGGCAAGCGTAATGAGCAGCGAAAACGGCACGGCCAGGGCGACGATCAGCGTGGTGGTGACCTGGCGCAGGAAGAGGTAGAGCACCGCGAAGGCAAGCATTGCGCCTATTGCACCGGCCTGCAGCAGGTCGGCCAGCGACTGGCGGACGCTGGCAGCCTGGTTGTCGAGTTCGTAGACCTGGATTCCGCGCATCTGGGGGTCGTCATCGATGTGTGCGAGTTCCGCCTTGACCCGGTCGGCCACCTCGACGATGTTCGACCCCGGCGTTCTGAAGACATTCAGACCAATGGAGTAGCTGCCGTCCAGCCGCCGGCCATAGTTGCGGTCCGGGGCGCGCAGTTCGATAGCGGCCACGTCGCGCAGGCGCAGATCGCGGTTGTCGATCACCAGGTCTCCGATCTCGTCGAGAGACTGGAACTCGCCCCGGGGCCGCACTGCAAAGCGCAGTCCCTCGGCGCTGATCAGGCCTGCGCTCACGGAAAAGTTGCTGCGCTCGAGCAACCGGCGCAGACGGTTCAGGTCGACGCCATGCGCGGCCACGCGGTCGGCGTCCAGCAGGATCCGCACCTCGGGTGCTTCGACGCCCTGCAGCTCCACCCGGGAGACCCCCTCCAGCCGCTCGATCCGTCGCTTGAGCGCACGATCCAGCAGTTCGTAGGCATCCGAGAGATCCCGCTCACCGGAGATGCGGAGGTTCAGCAGGGGCTGGTCGGCGGTCGAACCGGTGAAGATCTGGATCCGTCGCAGATCGGCGGGCAGGCGATCGCGGATGCTCTCGACCTTGACGCGTGCATCGATCCCGGTGGCGCTCATGTCCTGATCCCAGCCCATGAAGATGCCGATGGTGGCGCTGTTCTCGGTGCTGGTCGACGTCATGTTCTTCAGGTTGGGCAGCGTCGCCAGGACCTCCTCCACCGGCCGGGTGATCAGCCGTTCCACTTCCTCTGGCGTCGAGCCCTCGTAGGGGATCACGATGAACATGCCGGGAAAGTCGATGTCCGGAAAACGCTCCAGTGGCAGCATGCGCGCGCCCATCACGCCGATCAGTGCCAGAGCAAGGAACACCATGGCGCAGGTCACCGGTCGGCGCAACGCGATTTCAGTGTGCTTCATGGCCCTGACTCCGCCGGCCGTGCAGGGGCCGCACTGGCGAAACGGCGTGGAGTGACGTCCAGCAGCGAGTAGACGACCGGGATGACCACCAGGGTAAGCAGTGTCGAGACCAGCAGCCCGCCAATCACCGCGATCGCCATCGGCGCCCTGACTTCGGCGCCTTCGCCAAGGCCGATGGCCATCGGCAGCAGGCCGAGGACGGTGGTCAGGGTGGTCATCAGGATTGGCCGGAGACGAACGCTTCCCGCCTGTCGGATCGCCTCGAATTTCTCCAGTCCCTGCGCACGCAGCTGGTTGATGAAATCCACGAGCACGATCGCGTTGTTGACCACGATGCCGGCGAGCATGATCACGCCGATGAAGGCGACGACGTTGAGTGTGGTACCCGTGACATAAAGCGCCAGCACCGCGCCGACCAGAGCGAGCGGAATGGTGAACAGGATGACGAACGGGTGTATCAGCGACTCGAACTGGGAGGCCATCACCAGATAGACCAGGAACACCGCCATCAGCAGGGTGAACTGCATGGATCTGAGGGCGTCGCTCATCTCCTCGCTCTGCCCCGCGACCGTCAGCCCCACGCCCGGCGGCAGTGACAGGGCGGCCAGCTCCATCTGCAGCGCGCTGACCGCGCTGCCAAGGTCGCCCTCGGTCAGGCTGGCGGAGACGATCGCCACTCGTGATTGGTCGACGCGGCGGATCTCTGCCGGTCCGGTGGCGACGCGAATGTCGGCGACGGCCTCAAGCGGGACCGGCCGCGCCGCGTCCGGGTTGACGATCAGGCTGCGGAGTTCGGCCAGCGAAGCCTGGCGGCTGTCAATGGTTCGGACCAGGACGTCGATTTCCCGGTCGCGCCAGGTGTATCGTGTGGCGACGTCTCCGCGCACGCTGCTGACGACGCGGTCGGCAATGTCGCGCACCATTAGGCCGAGACGCGCGGCACGCTCATGATCGAAGATCACCTGGATTTCCGGGTTCCCGCCTTCGACCGTGGTACGCACGTCGCTGAAGCGCGCCTGCGACTCGAGCAGCCCGCGAACCTGTTCGGCCACACGATTGATCTGCTCCAGGTCGAATCCGCTGATTTCGATTTCCAGCGGTGTGGCGAAACTCAGCAGCTCGGGCTGACGGAATTCGTACTGGATGCCCGGAATGGCATCGAGTTCGCTGCGCATGCGGTTCATGACCGCGCGCTCGCGCGCGGCCGCGGCGCCCGTCAGCCTGACGTTGAGGGTGCCGGTGTGCTCACCGGCATCCACGGGGCTGGCGTCGAGCCGATTGCCGGTGCCGGCCACGGAGTAGGTCAGCGCGACCTCGGGTTGGCGTGCCGCCACACCCTGCACGGCGGCCAGCGCCTCATCGGTCCGTCCCAGGGGCGTGCCCGGCTGAAGCCGGATTTCCACGGCGAACTCGCCTTGGGCGAACTGCGGGATCAGCTCGGTCCCGAGCCGTGGTACCAGTGCCATGGCGCCGGCAAAGCAGGCGCCCGCAAGCACCAGCACCGCCGCGCGATGGCGCAGAGACCAGTCCAGCAGTGGCCGGTATCCGCGCGCGGCGGCCGAGAGCAACGCCTGGCTGGGCCACACGAGCACGACCCGTGCCACTCGGCCAGTCAGCCAGCCCAGACCCCCCACGGCGCGCCGGAACTGACGCAGGATCCAGGCCAGGGCACGGGTGACTCGCCCGGGAGCCGAGGGATCCGGTTCCGGGGCATGGCGCGACTCCGCGCGTAGTGAAGCGAGCATCGGGATCAGCGTCAGGGCGACCAGCAGCGAGAACAGAAGGGCAAACGTCACGGTCAGCGCCTGGTCGCGAAACAGCTGGCCGGCGACGCCGGTGATGAAGACCATCGGGAAGAACACCGCGATCGACGTCAGTGTCGCGGCGATGACGGCGCTGGCGACTTCACGGGTGCCGCGACGGGCGGCCTCCAGCACGTCGCGGCCCTGTTCACGGTGTCGAACCACGTTTTCAAGCACCACGATGGAGTTGTCGACCAGCAGACCGACGGCCAGGGCGATGCCGCCCAGCGACATGATGTTCAGCGTGATGTCCGTGGCGAACATCAACAGGAACGTACCGATCACCGAGACGGGGATGGCCAGACCGACGATTACAGTGGCGCGCAGATTGCGCAGAAACCCGTAGAGCACCAGGATCGCGAGCAGACCGCCCAGGATCGCTGCCGAGCGCACTTGCTGGATGGCCGCGGAGATGAACACCGACTGGTCGTTGATGACCACGAGGTCGAGGTTTGCCGGCAACGTGCGCTGCAGTACCGTCAGCCGGTCGGCAATGTTGCCGGCCACGCGCACGGTATTCGCGTCGCCCTCGCGGTAAAGCCCGATCTCGATGCTCTCGGCCCCGTCAAGCCGCGTGATCGCCTCACGCTCGCGAAATCCGCGTTCCACCCGGGCGATATCGCGCAGGAACACGGGCTGGCCGTTCTGGTTGGCGACAATGCTGTCCGCCATCTGCTGCACGCTGCGGAACTCGTTGACGGTGCGCACGAGAAAGCGTTCGAACCCCTGTTCGAGGCGACCTCCGGAGAGGTTCACATTCTCGGCGCGGATGCGTGCGGCCACCTGCTCGATCCCCAGGCCGAGCTGTGCGAGGCGTTGCTGATCGACCAGGACCTGGATTTCCTCCTCCAGCCCGCCGCTGACCTTGACCGCGGCCACGCCCTCGATCGCCTCGAGGCCGGTGCGCAGCTGGTCGTCGGCCAGCCGGCGGAGCTGGCGCAGGCGGTCGGTCTCGTCGGCGAATCGCAGTGCGGCCGGTCGCGCCCGTGCCTCACGCGTTCCCGCCTCGCGTGCCGCAGCCGCAGCGGTGTCGGCGGCTTCGGGGCGTTCGACGAGGGCCAGGCGCACCACCGGTTCGCTGCCGGGGTCGAAACGCAGCAGCAGCGGCCGGGTCGCGGTGAGCGGCAGCTGCAGCAGATCGAGCTTCTCCCTGACCTCGACCGCGGCGATATCCATGGGCGTGCCCCAGCTGAATTCCAGGATCACGTCGGACTGCCCGGCGCGGGAGACGGAGCGGACCTTGCGCACGCCTCGCACCACGCCGACGCCTTCCTCGATACGGCGCGTGAGCAGGGTCTCGATTTCCTGTGGCGCCGCCCCCGTGAGCTCGGTGCGCACGGTCAGCGTTGGATAGGAGAGATCCGGCAGCAGTGTGACATTGAGCCGGCTCAGCGCGACCAGGCCGAAGAGGACGATCGCCACGGTCGCCATGGCGACTGTCACCCGGCGATCGGTGGCGACATCGATGAGTTTCATGGCTGGCGCCCGGAGCCCTGGCCGGCGACACGCACGCTGGCGCCGTCCCGCAGCGCGTTCTGGCCGACCACGACCACCCTGTCACCGTCGGTCAGTCCGGCGCTGATCTCGATCAGCTCGCCGGCGGTGAAACCCGTGATCACGTCCTGGCGCCGGGCCGTGCCGTCGTTGACCACGAACACCGCATCGCCACCTTCGGTATCCAGCAGCGCGACGCGGGGCACTAGCAGCACGTCCTCCCGGCGTTCGTAGACAACGGCAAAGCGGCCGAACATGCCAGGGCGCAGACGCTGGTCGGGGTCGGGAATCTCGAGGGTGACCCGGAAGGTGCCTGTGGCCGGGTCGATCACCGGGCTGATGCGCTTGACCCGGGCGGGAAAGCGGTCGCCGCCGAGCGCGTCCACACGAACCTCGGCGGACTGTCCCGCCGAGAGTCGCGCGAATTCCCGCTCCGGAACGAACAGGTAGGCGAGCAGGGGTGCGCGACTGGTGATCCGGAAGGTCGGTTCACCCGCATTGATGGTGTTGCCGGCCCGCACGTGGCGTTCCGCGATGACCCCTGGAATGGGCGCGCGGATTGCCGTGTACTCGTATTCGAGCGCGCGCCGCTCGTAGACGGCCTGCATCGCCTCGAGTTCGAAGCGCAGCATCTCGTGGGCCTCCGAGCTGATCAGGCCGCGACGGAACATCTCCAGGTTGCGCTCGTAATCGCGCCGCAGTCGTCCGAGATTCGCTTCCGCTTCGCGCATTTCCAGCCTGAGACGGTCGCCGTCCAGGCGCGCGAGCACCTGCCCGACCTCCACGACATCGCCTTCTTCGGCCAGCAGCGCGACCAACTCGCCGGCGACCCTGGCGACCACGGTGGCTTCCTCGTCGACCTCGATAGGGGCCGTGCCCGTCCAGCTGGCGGCGACGGCCCCACGCATGGTGGTCGCCAGCTCTACGGGCACGCTCGGCGGGGCCTCTGCCGAGCGGTCCCCGTCGTTCGCCGTGCCGGGGCTGCAGGCGGCCAGCGGCAGGGCCAGCACGAGTGCCAGCGGCATGAGACGGCGGAAAGTGGCGGGAGGGTACATGGGTACTCGCTTTGGTGAATCAGTGTTGTAGTTGAGTATAACACCAGATCGATATGCTGCAAGGCCTGAAACGAACAGGCCGGCCCTGATGGGCCGGCCTGACGTGGTGTTACCCCCTGCGAACCGCCGTTCAGCGCAGCGCAGCTGCCATCCGCTCGAGCTCGTCCGGGGCCAGCATCCCGAGGTGCACCATATCGGCCACGATGTCTGCGGCCTGGTCAAGAATCACGTCAGGACCTTCCTCCTGCCCAAGGGCTTCGAGGTCCGGAAGCAGGGGCAGACCGCGTGCCTCGCGCCGGGCGTTTTCCCGTGCCAGCCTGGCCTGCTCGTTCGCTTCGCGTTCCGCGCGGCGGGCCTCGAGGTTCAGCGATACCTCCTTGCGCTCGCGCATCTCGCGGAAGGCGGCGATATCGCCGAGCAGGAAATCCATGTCGGGGTCGGTCTGGGTGCGCTCGTCCTGGAAGTGGCTGAGCAGCGAGATCGCGGGCGGGGAGAGCGCCGGGCGACTGCGGAAGCGCGTGGCGGCGATCTGGTCCCACGGCAGTGCCGTGTCGCGTGCGCTCTCACCGACAATGCTGGTGTCGATAGGGGAGGGCAGCGCGATGTCCGGCTCCACCCCACGATGCTGCGTGCCACCACCGGTCACGCGGTAGTACTTGCCGATGGTGAGGGTCAGCTGGCCGAAGCCCTCGCCCTGCATGAACCGGTCGAGGCTGTAAAGATTCTGTACCGTGCCCTTGCCGAAGGTGCGCTGGCCGATCACGATGCCGCGGCCGTAGTCCTGGATCGCTGCGGCGAAGATCTCCGAGGCTGAGGCCGAGTAACGGTTGACCAGCACTGCCAGCGGACCGTCGTACACGGGTGGGCCATTGGTGTCGTCCAGGATCTCGACCTGTCCGCGGCTGTTGCGCAACTGGACCACAGGCCCGCGATCGATGAACAGCCCGGCCAGCGCAGTAGCCTCGGTGAGGTGGCCTCCACCGTTGCCACGCAGGTCCATGACCACACCGTCCACATCGGCGTCGGCCAGCTCCTCGAGCAGACGGGCTACGTCGCGTGTTGTGCTGGTGTAGTCGCGATCGCCGCGGGCGCGGGCGGCATAATCCTGGTAGAAGCTGGGTACCCGGATGACCCCCACGCGCAGGGTTTCGCCGTTGCGCTCCACCTCGCGGATTTCCTGGCTGGCCGCCTGCGCTTCCAGGCGAACCTTGTCGCGGACCAGTTCGATCACCGTCTCCTGGCTGCCGGGGGGAGTGCCGGCCGGCAGTACCCGCAGGCGTACCGTACTGCCGCCCGGGCCGCGAATCAGCTGTACCACGTCATCCAGTCGCCAGCCCACGACGTCCTCGAACCCCCCGTCGGTGCCCTGGCCCACGCCGGTGATCCGGTCCCTGGGCTTCAGCGTGCCATCCGCCGCCGCGGGGCCTCCGGGGATGATGTCCGCCACCATCACCAGGTCGTCCTCCATCTGCAGTGAAGCCCCGATGCCGTCATACGAGAGACTCATCTGGATGCGGTATTCCTCGGAATTGCGCGGTGACAGGTAGCTCGTGTGCGGATCCATGGTCTGCGCGAAGGCGTTCATGAACGATTCGAACACATCATCGCTGTTGACCTGGTCGAGCCGTGTCAGCATGCGCCGATAGCGCGTGCGAAGAGTATCCGCAGCGTCTTCCCATTCGCGGCCTGCCAGCAGCAGCGACAGGGCGTCGTTCTTCACGCGCTTGCGCCAGAGCTCATCGAGCTCCGCACGGGTTGCAGGCCACGGCAGATCACTGCGATCGAAGCGGAAAGTCTCGTCCGTGTCGAAGTCCATCGGCTCGTCGAGCAGCGCAATGGCGAATTCGAGGCGCTCGCGCGAGCGTTCGCGGTATACGCGGAACATCTCGAACACGGGTTCGAGATCGCCAGTGCGTACACGGTTGTCGAGATCGAAACGGTAGCGGTTGAAATTGCCGACGTCCGAGGCGAGCAGGTAGAGCCGCTGACCGTCGAGGTTGTCCAGGTAACGGTCGAGGATTGCCGACGACAGCGCGTTATCGACCCTGGCACGCCGGTAGTGGAACCGCTCCATGAATTCCGTGACTTTCCGGCTGACCTGCCGGTGCCGGTCGCTGAGTGCGAGCTCGGCGGCCTCCAGACTGCGGCCGTTCCCGTCGATGCTGGCGCTCTGGGCCTCGATGGTGCGGCCGCTGGCATGCTGCGGCCAGAAATGCAGGCCGAGCGCACCGAGCAGTGCGAAGACCAGGATGATCCGGACTATAATCTTCATCGTAGAGATTCGCCTTGCCTCGGGTCTTCTGGGTGAACTGTCTGGCAACCGTGCACTCTTGCACAGTGCCAGGGTGTAAAGCTAAACCGCACCCGGTGCCTGATCAAGCGCGCCAGCCCTGAATTGCGACGGGCGCCCAGCGCTCAGGAGTGATGATGCAGCCGTTGACGATGTTGACCGGGGTGATCCTCGGGTCGGTCTTTTCCATCGGGCTCGGCCTCTCCGTGGTGCTCTTGCTGCTGGCGATCGTGGGCACCGACTATCCGCAGGTCGCTGCGGAACGTGACGGGCTGGTTACCGCGATCGCGATCTTCTGGGCTTTGACCGTGGTGGCGGGCGCCAGTTTCGTCGGGTTGCTCCGGCGCCAGTGGTATCGCTGGCCGACCCAGCTGCTGTTGTGGGCGGCGCTGGTACTCACGGGACTGTACTACTGGCCCGATTGAACACGGTGCGCCGCCTCCTCGCACAGCTCCGCCAGCAGGCCTGTCAGCGCCAGACAGGCTTCGTGGAAGCCCGCCTCATCCGGCGGTGGCGACGAGGCCCCTGGCGCGGCCAGCGCGGCGTGGGCGAGTCTGCGCACGCGCTCGGGATAACCGCGCATCAGCTGCCAGCTGCGGTAGTCGCGAGCCCGTCGGTGCCAGTCGTCCCGGCCGGTGCCATCACCATCGCCACCCGACGCCTCTGCCAGCTCCTCGGCAAGTGCACCGGAGGCGCGGCGTCCAAGCGCTTCGAGCAGTTCCGGGCTCACGATGCCATGGCCGGCTCGTCGTGGCGGGTCAGGCGAGCAGGCTGCGCAGCATCCATGCGTTTTTCTCGTGGATCTGCATGCGCTGGGTGAGCAGATCCGCGGTCGGCTCGTCGCCGGCGGCATCCGCAGCCGGGAAGATGCTGCGGGCGGTCCGTGCAACCGCTTCCTGGCCTTCCACCAACTGCCGGATCATGTCCTCGGCGGCGGGCACGCCGGTCTCCTCGCTGATGGAGGACAGTGCGGCAAACTGCTGATAGGAGCCGGGCGCCGTCTCGCCGAGGGCGCGGATACGTTCGGCGATCTCGTCGACCGCGGTCGCAAGCTCCGTGTACTGCGTCTCGAACAGCGTGTGCAGCGTCTGGAACATCGGGCCGGTGACGTTCCAGTGGAAGTTGTGGGTCTTCAGGTACAGCGTGTAGCTGTCCGCCAGCAGCCGGGCCAGCCCGCCTGCAATCTCGCGCCGTTGATCCGCGGAAAGACCGATATTGATTTCCATGGCCACCTCCCGAAA
>SKYU01000163.1 GCA_007127715.1 Gammaproteobacteria bacterium
CGCCCGAGGGCATCGCCGATCTGCTCGCGCTCACCGGGGACGCCGTCGATACCATTCCGGCGGTTCCGGGCATCGGCCCCAAGACGGCGGCGGCCCTGCTGTCGCGGTTTGGTGGGCTCGATGCGCTCATGTCCGGGCTGGATGAGTTGCCGGGATCCGGGCTGAGAGGCGCGAAACGCCTCGCCGGTCTGCTGACCGAGCACCGCGATACCGTTGCGCTTGCCAGGCGGCTCACGCAGATTTCCACTGAGGCTCCCGTGCCGCAGGACGCGTCCACCCTCCGCCGCAATGCGATTGATCATGACGCGCTGGCCGCGCTGTTCGACGAGGCGGGCGTCGGCGCGCGCCTGCGGGCTCTGGTGACCTGAGCGCGCCGTCGGCGGTGACCGCTACATTTTGCGGGCACTCGGCCGATAACCCCACGAAGGCCGCCTTGGGCCGTCACTTCTCCCGTGATACCGATGCTCAAACCAGCGCTGCCCGAAGACGAAGCTCTGCGTCAGCAGGCCCTCGATGGCCTCGCCCTTGTCGACACCCTGCCTGAGGCGCGGTTTGATCGGCTGACGCGACTCGCGGCTTCCGTCTTCGACGTGCCGATCGCCCTGATCAGCCTGGTCGATCAGGATCGCCAATGGTTCAAGTCCTGCCAGGGCCTCGACGTGCGCGAGACCCCCCGGGACATTTCCTTCTGTGGTCACGCGATCCTCGAGGACCGTTGCCTGGTGGTTGAAGACGCGGCCGGCGATCCGCGGTTTGCCGACAATCCCCTGGTCACGGGTGAGCCGCGCCTGCGCTTCTATGCGGGACGGCCGATCACGGCCCCCGGCGGGCAGCGTATCGGCACCCTGTGCGTTATCGACCGGCGCCCGCGGCGGTTCGAGGCGCGCGACAGGCTGCTGCTCGACCAGCTGGCCGCGCTGGTCGAACATGAGCTGTGCAACCGTGACCGCGACCGACTGCATCGGGATATCCTGGATGCAGCGCCCGACGCTGTATTCATGGTGGGTGCCGAGGGCGCCGAGGAGGGCAAGATTCTCTGGGCAAACGCCATGGCCCACGCCATGCACGGTGTGCCCGAGGGCAGCCTGATCGGGCAGCCGATCACTACACTGAATGAAGCCGAGACCGCAGCCATGGTGCCGGAGCGTCTGGACCGGCTTCGTGCCGGCGAGATCGTACGGTTCACCGGACACCATCTGCATGCCGATGGATCCAGTTTTCCGGTGGAGGTCTCGGCCAGGCGCGTTCTGTTCGAGGGCCGGCCGGTGGTGCTCGGTTTCGATCGGGACATTTCGGCTCAACAGGCGCAGCGCGAGTCCCTGCAGCGCGCGGAGCAGCGCCTTACCCTGGCCATGGAGGGCGGGCGTATCGGCCTGTGGGATGCAGATCTGGACAGCCGTCGCGTCTACTGTTCCGAGACCTATTTCTCGATGCGCGGCGAGAGGCCCTCCAAGGAGGGCGTGGCTGTGGATTACGCCTACCAAAGCTGTCATCCGGATGACCTGCAACGGCTGCGAGCGGACGCCGAGCCGGTGCTTAGGGGTCAGGCGGATCGGTTCGTCAACGAGCGCCGTACCCGCACGGCGGACGGCGGCTGGCTGTGGATCAGGGACGTTGCCACCGTCGTCGAGCGACGGACGGATGGTACGCCGCGGCGCCTCGTCGGTGTGAATATCGATATCCAGGCCATGCGCGAGGTCATGGAGCAGGCGGCGGCCGCGAGCCAGGCGAAGAGCGAGTTCCTGGCAAACATGAGTCATGAAATCCGCACGCCGATGACGGCCATTCTCGGTTATACGGAGTTGCTGGATGGCGACGAGGCGCCGGAGGATCCGCGGGAGCTGCGTGCCGCGATCGGCACCATCCAGCGCAACGCGCGACATCTGCTGGCGGTCATCAATGACATCCTCGACGTCTCGAAGATCGAGGCGGGCTGCATGAGCGTGGAGTGCATCGATACCGAGCCGCTGGCGATTGTTGCAGACGTCGTGTCGCTGATGCAGCCGGCGGCACGGGAGCGCGGGCTGGAACTGACGCTTCTCCAGCAGACTCCGGTCCCCGCCGTGATCCGCTCGGACCCCACCAGGCTCCGCCAGGTCGTACTCAACCTGGTCAGCAACGCCGTGAAATTTACCGACGAGGGTGGCGTGCGGCTGGAGGTGGTGCACGATCCCGGGCGCGCGTGCCTGCAGGTGCGCGTGAGTGATACCGGCATCGGCATGACGGCGGAGCAGTGCGAGCGGATCTCACGCTTTGAAGTGTTCTCCCAGGGCGACGCCAGTATGGCGCGACGTTTCGGTGGCACCGGGCTGGGTCTGCGCATCTCGAGCGCTCTGGCCGCCATGCTCGGTGGTGGCCTGGAGATCAGCTCGCAGCCGGGAGAGGGGACCACCGTCTCGCTCGAAGTCGCCACGGGTGCCATCGACTGGGTGGCGCTGCTGGAGCCTGGCGTCGCCGTGTCGCGGTTGCAGACGCCGCCGCCGGTGACTACCGGGACCGTTGCGGGCGAGGCCGCGCTGCGCGGCGTACGTATCCTGCTGGCAGAGGATGGCGCGGACAACCAGCGTCTGATCGGTCACCATCTGCGCCGCGCAGGTGCACAGGTACTGGTCGCGGCCAACGGTCAAGAGGTCCTCGAACTGCTCGATGCCGGCGAGCTGGCCACAGTCTCGCTGATTGTGATGGACATGCAGATGCCCGAGCTCGACGGCTACGGGGCCACGCGGGCGCTGCGGGCTCGAGGTTGCCGGCTGCCGGTCATTGCGCTCACCGCCCACGCCATGAGCGGTGACCGGGAGAAATGTCTCGAAGCGGGTTGCGACGACTACATGACCAAGCCTGTCGACAGGGCGCGGCTGATCGAGGCCTGCCGGAGCGGGCTAGAATACGCAGCTCTACGGCGGATCGCCGTGTCCACAAATCGACTCCGGGAGTGATCATGCGCCTGACGAGGTTGATCCTGCTTGCGCTGTTTGGCACCGCTGCCGTGGCGTGTTCGCCGTCCACAGACGGCCCCACCGAGGGGACGACGGAGACGGCTGCTGCGCCGGAGGGGGACGAGAACCCCCTGCTCGCCCCGTCGGCCCTGCCCTACGGCGCGCCCGATTTCATGCGTCTGCGCGATGAACACCTGCTGCCTGCGCTCGAACAGGGCATGCGGGAGGCGCGCGAGGAGATCCGCGCCATTACCGAAAACCCGGAGCCGCCGACCTTCGAGAATACGCTGGAAGCCTGGGAGCGCAGCGGCCAGCGGCTCTCGCGGGCCCGCCGCGTCTTCTCGCAGCTGAACGCGGCCGACGGCAACGAGACTCGCCAGGCCATCGCCCGCGAGATCGCGCCTCTGCTGGCCGCACACGACGACGCCATCCTGCTCGACCCGGCCCTGTTCGCCCGCGTGGCCGCGCTCCACGAGGCCCGAGACGCGCTCGCGCTCAGCGCAGAGCAGACGCGCCTGCTGGAGCGGCGACATACGCAGATGGTCCGCGCAGGCGCGGCGCTGCCCGAGACGTCGCAGGCGCGGCTGCGCGAGATCAACCAGGAGCTCGCCACGCTGCAGAACCGCTTCCAGGATAATTTCCGGGATGACGCAGCCACTTTCGGGCATGTGCTGCATGACCGGGAAAGCCTGGCTGGGCTCTCCCCGGATCTGGTCTCGCGTGCGGCCGCGGATGCGCGCGAGCGCGGGTTCGACGACGCCTGGGTGTTTACCCTGGCAGAACCTGTCGTCTTTGGCGTGCTGCGCGAGGCTGAGGACCGTGGCCTGCGCGAGACGCTGTACCGGGCCTACAAGAACCGCGGCAATAACGGCAACGAATTCGACAACAACGCGCTTGCCGGGCAGATCGCCGCGCTGCGCGCGGAGCGCGCCGCCCTGCTGGACTTTCCCTCTCACGCGCACTTCATTGCCGACGACAATATGGCAGGTCACCCCGATGCGGTGATGGAGATGCTCGATCAGCTCTGGACGCCGGCGCTGGCCAATGCCCGGCGCGAGGCCGAGCGTCTGCAGCAGCAGATCGAACGCGAGGGGGACGACTTCGCACTCGCCCCCTGGGACTGGTGGTTCTATGCCGAGCGGGTCCGTGCCGCGGAGTACGCTTTCGACGAGGACCAGCTACGCCCGTACCTCGAGCTTGGCCGGGTGCGTGACGGTGCGTTCGACCTGGCAGCCGAGCTCTGGGGCGTCAGCTTCGAGCGGCGCGAGGATATTCCGGGCTATCACCCGGAGGTCCAGGTTTTCGAGATGTTCGATGCCGATGGCCGTGGCATGGGGCTGCTCTACATGGACTTCCTGGCGCGCCCCTCGAAGCGCTTCGGGGCCTGGATGAGTGCGTTCCAGGTGCAGTCGGCGCTGCTGGATACGGCGGCCCTGGTCACGAATACCAGTAATTTCGGGCCGGCGACCGAAGGCGAACCGGTGCTGCTGTCCTTCGATCAGGCCCGCACGCTGTTCCACGAGTTCGGTCATGCCGTGCATGGCCTCTTTTCTGAGGTGCGCTATCCGAGTCTCAGTGGAACGGCCGTGGCGCGCGATTTCGTCGAGTTGCCGGCCCAGCTGCTGGAGAACTGGGTGCCCGAACCCGAGATGCTGGCGCGCTTCGCTCTTCACCATGACACCGGTGAGCCTATGCCGGTCGAACTGGTCGAGGCCCTCGGCGCTGCGCGGCGCTTCAACGAGGGGTTTGCCGCCACCGAGTACCTGGCCTCATCGCTGGTCGACATGGCCTGGCACCTGCGCGGCTCGGCCGCACCACTGATCGAGGATGCGATCGCTTTCGAGGACGCGGTCATGCGCGGACATGGGCTCATTCCGCAGATCCTGCCCCGGCATCGCAGCACCCATTTCAGCCACATTTTCCCCGGTGGTTACTCAGCCGGCTATTACAGCTACATCTGGGCCCAGGTGCTGGACGCCGACGCTTTCGAGGCGTTCCGCGAGCAGGGCCTGTTCGATCGGGAGCTGGGTGAGCATCTGCGCCGGACCATTCTTGCGGTCGGCGACAGCCGCGACCCGATGGAGGCCTATTTCGAGTTCCGCGGCGCGGCGCCCTCCATCGAGCCGTTGCTCGAGCGTCGTGGGTTGCAGCCGGTGGAGCAGGCGGATTGACCCCCTCACGCGCTGATTGATCGGTGGGTCCCGATGGCGGTGAGCTCTGCGGTGGACGGTTGATGAGGGTCATTGGGATGTCACCTTCGGCGACTAGCCTGCGGGCGTTGCACGGTTTGTACGGGAGTATTCATGCGGTCAGTGAAGCGCAGCCGCCAGCTCGGTCTGCTGGCAGGCCTGCTGCTCTGCATGGCGGGTGTAGACATTGCCGCGGCCGCGCCATGGGTGGCCAGCCCGGAGGTTATGGCAGCACAGCCCGGAGCAGCCTCAACAAGCGTCACAGGGTATGTTTTCGAGGATCTCTCGGGAGACGGTCGACGCCAGCCTGAGGAACCCGGCATCCCTGGTGTTCTCGTTTCAAACGGCCTTGATGTAGCGGTCACCGATGCCGCGGGCGCCTGGACGCTGCCCGTGCGTGATGACATGAACCTGTTCGTGGTTCAGCCATCTGGCTGGCGGGTTCCGGTCGACATGCGCCAGGTTCCGCAGTTTTTTCACGTCCATAAACGAGAAGGAACGTCTTCGCCGTTGCGTTTCGGTGGTCTTGCGCCCTCCGGCCCGCCGCCCATGAAGGTCAATTTTCCACTGCGCCGTCACAGTACGGGTGACACTTTCAACTGCGCCGTACTTGGCGACGTCCAGACGTATTCCAACGCCGAGATCGCGCATTTCCGTGACAGTGTGGTTGCCGACCTGCTGGCTCACGGGCCGGATCACTGGGACTGCCTGCTCTACCTCGGTGATGTCGTCGGCGACGACCTGGAGTTGCTGCCTCGCCTGCTGGCTCTCGGCGCGAGTGTCGGTGCACCCCAGTATCTGGTGTTCGGCAACCACGACATGGATTTCGATGCCCAGACGCCGAGCGATTCGGCGGACTCGTGGCGCCGGCTTTACGGGCCGCAGTACTACGCCTGGGAGATGGGCCAGACATTGTTCGTTGTGCTCGACAACGTGGTCTATCCCTGTGGCGAGACGGATTTGCAACGGCCGGGCCGGGAGTTCTGTGGTGTGCCCGGGCAGCCCGCCTACAACGGTCGCATTGACGATATCCAAATGCAGTGGCTGGAGAATCTGCTCTCGCGTGTGCCTGAGGATCGTCTCGTGGTGATCGCGACGCATATTCCACTGGTGTCCTTTACGGATGCCCGCTCCAGACAGCATCAGACCGACAACGCCAGCGAGCTCTACGCCCTGCTCGAAGGGCGGCCTGCACTCTCGCTGTCAGGGCATACGCATACCGTAGAGAATCATGCGCCAGGCCAGGCGTTTGCAGGCTGGGCCGAGGCGGTCGGTGTGGATTCCGTCCCCTTTCGACATATCATCGCCGGCGCCGTCTCGGGCGCATGGTGGCTGGGCGATTTCGATATCGATGGTATCCCCATGGCCCTTCAGCGTGATGGATCACCCAAGGGCGTACTGGAGTTGACATTCGCGGGCGCGACATACCGTGAACGCTATCTGGCGGCCCGGTTGGACCCCCATCGGGTTCAGTGGTTGTCTTTCAACACTCCGGCATTCCGCAGGTGGATGACGGATATTGTCGAGTGGTCGGCGACTCCTGCCGCCGAGCGCGATCCGCTCCCGCCACGCTCGATCAATGATCTGCCCGATCCACGCCTGTTCACTCCGCGCGACCTTGCCGAGGGTGTGTGGTTGACGGTGAACGTGTGGGCCGGTTCGGCGGAAACGCGGGTTGCCCTGCGGCTGAACGGCGCAGAGGTGGGTCACGCGGAACGCACTCAGCAAGGGGCGGGCGAGGAGGCCCGTGCCGGCGCCGAATGGGCTGATCCGTTTGCGACGATGCGGCAACTGTCCGTGACGCGTTTCGCACTCCAGAGTCGATCGGGCGGGGCCCGTCACCAGGGCTTCGAGGGTTTCCGCGGGGTCGGGTACGGACCAGGACCGGCTCAGCCGATTCCCGGGCCCGGCGGACGCGCCCGCGTCACCGACCGCGCGACGCACCTGTGGCGCTGGCGCCTTCCCGACGATCTTCCTCCCGGCGCGCATCGGTTGGAGGTCACCACCACGGATCGGCACGGCCGCAGCAGCCGGGAAACACTGATCTTCGAGGTGGCCGAGTCCAGACCGCCGCCGCTGTGGCGACGCGAGCGTTGGTCGCGGTATTGAGCACGACCCGCAGGCTCGGCAGTCAGCTGGAGCGCAGCTTCATTCCGGCCAACCCGCCTCGTCGCAGAGGTAAAGCAGGGTGCCTTCAGGGGCTGTCAGGATGCCGAGACAGTGCGGGAGGCCGGAGCGACGACCTGGCGGGCGCATCCCGCAGCCTTCCCGGGCGAGTCCGTCGACCCGCTCGGCCATGTCGGGTGCGTAGAAGGCCAGCCCGGGCAGCACGGTTGCGCTCTCGTACAGCCCGAGCGTGACGTCGCTGCCGGTGAACCGTGCCCACGGCTGCGGCGTGTCGCCCTGCCAGCCTTCCATCAACCCGAGCATCTCCCAGAAGCGCCGTGCCGCCGCGAGATCGTGCGTCGGCAGGACGTATTCGCCGAAGAACCCCAGCCGGGAGCGTATCGGGTCCCCTGCCGGCGGCGAGTAGGTGCGGGCCTCCACCAGCAGGACCGGGCCACCGTCGGGGTCTCGGAGCCTGACCTGGTTGAAGCTGTCGTCGTCCAGCTCGGCCTGCTCGCAGTCGATGCCCTGGGCTGTGAGCGACCGGTGCCAGTCCTTGAGACCCGAATGTACGAAGACCGGGGTGATGTCGTTGAATACCCCGGCATGCAGGCCGATCAGCAGCCGGCCGTCGGAGATGACCGCGTAGCTGTGTTCCCAGGTCTCACCGACCGATGCCTGGGTAAATCCCAGGGTTTCGTAAAAGGCCAGCGAGGCCAGGATGTCCGTTGTCGGCACGGCGAGTTCGAGAAAACGCTGCATGGTCGAGAGCCCTCCCGCGCACCGCGCCCCTGGGTGCCGCTACCGTGGCGCGCCCATCTTGAGTGCGCGTTCGCGGCTGGCCCGGCCGTCCATCTCACAGGCCTCTGCATCATACTGCGCCGAGGCCTCCGGCCAACCGACGATATGTCGGCGCACGAGTGTCGCCAGCAGCGCGACGTGGTCCGGTCCGTCGTTCAGCGCCGGGATATAGCGTAGCCTGCCACCCCCGTGCTCGGCGAACCGCTCGGCGTTTTCCATGGCGATCTCCTCGAGGGTCTCGAGGCAATCGGCAGCGAAACCGGGGCAGATCACGTCGATATCGCCGACGCTCTTGCTGCCCCACTGTTCCAGCGTCTCGTCGGTGTAGGGGCGCAGCCACTCCTCGCGCCCGACCCGGGACTGGAAGCTGACCAGCCACTGCTCCTGTTCCAGGCCCAGCCGCTCGGCCACCAGACGCGCGGTCTTGTGGCACTGGCAGTGGTAGGGGTCTCCATTGTCGAGGTAGCGGCGTGGGATGCCATGAAAGGAGAACATCAGCCGTTCGCCGCGCCCGTGGGCATGCCAGTGCTGCTCGATCCGCGAGGC
>SKYU01000097.1 GCA_007127715.1 Gammaproteobacteria bacterium
CCGAAATCACGGCTGTCGCGGCGCATCGCCGCGCTCGAGGATCGCCTTGGCGTCCGGCTGCTGCAGCGGACGACGCGGAGGCTGGCGGTGACGGAACTCGGCCAGAGCTACTACACGCATTGCAAGGCGATGCTGGTGCAGGCCGAGGCGGCCCAGGAGGCCATCGACCGCAGCCGCGCCGAGCCCTGCGGGGTGGTGCGCATGACCTGTCCGGTCACGCTGCTGGAGGCGACCGTGGGTGACATGCTCGCCGGCTTTCTCGCCCGGCATCCGCAGGTCGAGCTGCATCTGGAGGCCACCAACCGACGCGTGGACGTGGTGGGCGAGGGCGTGGATGTCGCGATCCGGGTCCGGCCGCCACCGCTGGAGGACAGCGAACTTGTGCTCCGGGTGCTGGGTGAACGCGCGCAGTGCCTGGTGGCGAGCCCGGCGCTTCTGGAGGTCCGTGGTACACCGAAGATCCCGGCGGACCTCACGGCCTATCCCAGTCTGGCGCTCGGGACTCCGCAGCAGCAGGCCAGCTGGACGCTGCGCGGCCCAGATGGGGCGGTGGCAGAGATCGCCCACCAGCCGCGCCTGGTGACCCGCAGCATGATGGCGCTGCGGGCAGCGGCCATCGCGGGCGTCGGTATCGTCCAGCTACCCACCATGATTCTGGGGGAGGCGTTCGAGCGAGATGAACTGCGCCGGGTACTTCCCGGCTGGGCGCCGCGCCCGGAGATCATCCACGCCGTGTTCGCCTCGCGCCGAGGTCTTCTGCCCTCGGTGCGGGCGCTGGTCGATCACCTGGCAGGGTGTTTCCGGACTCTCGAACCGAGGTAGATCTCCGTCCTGAGCCCGGTCAGTGCCCGGTCAGTGCTCCATCCTCTGAGCCGTGGCCGCGGCGCTGTCGGCATCAGGCCCTGCCGGTGCTGCGGGCGCGAACCGCAGGAAGACGTTTCCGGGGATGTGATAGTAGATCCCGTACCCCGAGTTCACGTACAGCGCGCCATTCACCACCACCGGGCCCGGCCCGCCGAAGGAGCCACCGGCGGCCGTGGCGCCCGATACCGTCTCGAACTCGCGCAGGGCATCGAACTGCCAGAGCACCTCGCCGGTGTCGCGGGCGTGGATGCGCAGCGTGCCGTCCATGGCGCCCGCCGCCACCGCGCCCGGGAAGGCGTAGATGGCCGCGGAAATACCCGGGTCGCAGTAGGCGCGGCCGTCGCAGCGGTCCTCGTATTCGTAGTGCCAGAGCACCTCGCCGCTGGCGACGTCCACCGCGAAAACGCCCGGGCGGTCCGGGTACTCGTAGGTCAGCCCGTCGTCCATGTCGGAGATCGGGACGTACAGCACGTCACCGTCGTTGGCCATACCGAAGTGGATGCCCCCCTGGATGCCACCGCGACCGAGCTTGTGGAACCATTTGACGCGTCCATTCTCCGGGTCCAGCGCCCAGACGTCGCCGGATTTCTGGCCGGCGAGCACGGTGCTGCCGTCGGCCGAGAGCAGGGTGCCTGCGCCGAAGTCGAGGTCCGGTCCGTTCTCCTCGGGGCAGTTCGGGCCCGGGTCGCCGCCGTAGTAGTCGTAGCAGCCCATGTTCCAGGCATCGCCGGCCAGCGCCTGGAAGGTCCAGCGCCGCTCACCGGTCTCGAGGTCGAAGGCGATGATGGCGTTGCTGTTGCCGTCGGCCGGGGAGGAGTAGTTCTGCCCGGTGCCGACGTAGAGCTGGCCGCGGGCAGGATCGATGGTGGGTGCGTTCCAGATCGGTGCGCCGCTGGGGCCGAGAATCGCCGTGCCCGCGGTGGTCCGCCCGAACTCGGCGGGCGGCTCGGGGATGGTGTAGGCCTTCCACTGCGGCTCGCCGGTGGCTGCGTCTAGCGCGACCACCGCGCCGCGGAAGGTGCAGCAGGCGTAGTCCGGATCAGCCGCCGCGGTCACCTCCAGCGAGGAGACGGGCGCGTAGACGCGGCCGTCGTGATACACGGGCGAGCCGGTCGAGGTGGCGTTGGCGTGATCGTCGACGCGGGTCACCCACAGCGGCTCGCCGGTCAACAGATCGATCGCGTAGACGCGGGCCTGGAAATCGCCGAAGAAACCCACCGGGCGGGCAGACTCGTCACCCGCCTCCCAGGGGGTGATGCTGATCGCCGTGCGGACCTCGGCGCTCGCGCGGTAGCTCCAGCGCAGGCAACCGGTCTGCTCCTCCAGCGCGTAGACCGTGCCGTCCTGGCTGCCGATGTAGACCGCGCCACCGGCAACCGAGGGCTGTGAGCGGGCGCGGTTGGCGTTTGGCAGGGCAAAGGCCCAGCTCAGTTCCAGACGGGGGGCGTCCTCGGCGGTGAGCCCGGCATGTTCGACCGACGAGAACCGCGAGTTGAACGGGTCGACTCCGCCCCAGCCGCGCTGCATCGGCGGCTGCGAGAAGTCGAAAGCCAGCCTGTCGTCGTCGCAACGGGGGGGCTCGGGGTAGCGCGACTCCGCCCCCAGCGGGATCTCGAGGGCGAGGTAGTTGGTCACCGCGACCTTCTGCTCGTGGCTGAGCATCTCGGCCTGCTGGCGCATGACCCCATCGGTGAGCGAGGCGAGGATGACATCCCCCGCCATCATGTTGAGAAACTCGCGGTGGGGAGATCGGGCGACCCCGCCCTCGTGGCAGGTCGCACAGAACTGCTGGTAGAGCCCGGCGCCGTCGATGTCGGTGACCGGGCTGGTACCGGGTGCGGCCGCGACCGTGGCGCTCGCCTCGGGCGGCGTGTCTCCGGCGCAACCGGCAAGCCCGATGGCGGCGAGCCCGGCAATGATCAGGTGATGGCGTTCCATGCGAGTCCCCCCCAGGAAAAGAACGGACGATCCTGCGCCGCCCGTGACGCTTCAGAACTCCGAGTCGGCGGGCTTGCCTCCCGGCCCGAAAACATAGTCGTCGATGACCTTGTGGAAGTGGCGGATGCGCAGCTCCTGTTTCCCCAGGTAGAGGCCACGGAATCCGGCCGAGTGCATGCCCTGCTGCACGCCGGGCAGATTGTGTGCGTCCTGGTCGAGCACCAGGCCGATGGACTTGTCACCGTGTGGGTAGGTGGCGTGCTCCGGGCGCTCCGGCCACTCGCCGCCTTCCGGAATCAGCTCGTAGGTCTGCACGTCGAACAACATCTTGTCCGGGTCGGTCGGGTGCGGGCGCTGCCGGAACAGCATCAGGTCGTCGGCGTGGATGTTGAGCGTGACGTTCGGGAAGATCATGTAGTGGTAGTCGTCGGTCAGCTGGTCGTCGTTCAGCCGCGAGTAGTCCTTCCCCTGTTCCGCACCGTGCCTGCGCTTGAACTTCTGGATGTTCACGCGCAGGTCCTTGATCTTGCCGTCATAGTCGGCCGGGTCCATGCCGGCCTCCATCATGATGTGCTTGATCGCCGGCGGGATGTCGGGCGGCAGCTTCACCCGCGGGCTGATGGTCGCGAACGGGATCAGGTAGCGGTTGTGGCGCTCGTAGCAGTCGATCTGGATGTTGTAGTCATCCAGATACCAGAGCAGCTGCGGATGGATGCCCTGCACGTGGTAGCTCTCGTTGAAGGCATCCACGGAGGCTTTCCAGTTGCAGTTCCACTCGATGGTGACGTCGCGCGTCAGCGCCATCCGCGAGAAATTGTAGGCGTCGAGGTGCTTCGGGATCGGGTCGAGGAACTCCAGCAGCGGCTCGACCTCGCGGTTCAGGCTGAACCACACGAAACTGCCCCAGGTGTCGCAGGGGACCTCCTCCAGGCCGCGGCAGGGTGAGCCCTGCGGGAAGGTGTCGAGGTCGGGAATGTTCTCGAAGCTGCCGTCGAGACGGTACTCCCAGTGGTGATAGGAGCATTTGAAGGTGCTGGCGCTGCCGTAGCCGGGCGAGCGCAGCCGGTTCCCGCGATGCTGGCAGACGTTGTAGAACGCCCGCACGCCGCCATCGGGCTGGCGCACGATCAGCACGGATTCGCGGCCGATCTCGGTGCAGGCATAGTCACCCGGCTCCGGGATGTCGTCCTCCCGGCAGCCGAGCAGCCAGACCTTGCTCCAGATGTGTTCCCACTCCAGGCGCATGAACTCCGCGCTGGTGTAGCGGGACGCGGGAATGACCGCAGTGCCGAGTTCCGGATCCGGCGCCTTCTCGGCCGGGGTTTCCGGGCTGTCTTCCGGCTTCACCCGCGGCACCTTGACGTCGCGCACCTTCTCCAGTTTCGCGTAGCTGCGGACGAAACTGGCCTCTACCTTGTCCAGCTTGTTCATGAGTCTGCGCCTCGCTGCCCGGCGGTCGGGCCCTGCTCAGTACTGGACCCGGTTGGTGAAACCGAGGTCCGCCACGATGTTGGCGCCCTGCAGTACGCTGCCCGCCGGGCTGGCCGTGAACGCGACCACGCGGGCGATTTCCTCGGGTGTGGCCATGCGCCCGGCGGGGATCTGCCTGAGCGTCGCCTTGTAGAAGTCCGGCATCGTGCCTTCGATCATCTCCCAGGCGCCGCCTTCGAAGTACACCGGGCCCGGGGATACGGCATTGACACGAATGCCCTTCTTCGCGACGAACAGCGCGAGCTGCTTGCTGTAGTTCAGCAGGGCGGCCTTCATGGCGTTGTAGGCCATGGGGCCGGCGAAGAACTCGACAGCATTGGTCGAGCTGATGATGACCACCGAGGCGGCTTCGGACTGCTCGAGCTGCGGCATCAGGGTCTCGACGCCGCGCACGGTACCGAGGATGTCGATCTCGAAGCACTTCCACCAGTTCTTCTCGGAGTCCATGCCGCCGCCACCGCTGACGTTGGGCACGAAGATGTCGACGCCGCCCAGCGCCTCTGCGGTCTCGGTGAGCCAGGCCTTGTAGGCATCGCCATCGCGCACGTTGACTGCGCCACCGACGGCGTTCACGCCCTTGGCCTTCAGTGCGGCGACGGTCTCGGCGACCTCGTCCTCATCGCGGGAACACACGCCCACGTCCACGCCTTCATCGGCGAACAGGTCGACGATCCGCCGGCCGATGCCCTTGGTCGAACCGGTGACGATGGCCTTCTTGCCCTTGAGTCCGAGATCCATGTGCGTGCTCCCCTGTCGGTGTCCGCAGGCGGACCGCTGTCCGCCTCGGCGTGATGCTGGTATGTTCCGGCCGACGCCGCGGCCGATGAGCTTTCGAGTATACTCGCCCGGCGGCGGCGGACAAACAGTCTTGACTGTTTTTATTGGCCGCGGACCATGACAACACAACCGGGAGGCGAACACTCGATGGCCAGGATGATCGTGACCGATCGCGAGGGCGAGACTTTCGAGGTGGAGGGCAAGGTCGGCCTCTCCATCATGGAGACGCTGCGCGAACTGGAGAACGGCGTGGAAGCCCTGTGCGGGGGCATGTGCTCCTGCTGTACCTGTCACGCCTACATCGAGCCGGAATGGTTCGCGAAGCTGCCGCAGCGTCAGGACGACGAGGAGGAACTGCTGGCCGAGGGCGAGAGTTATCGTCCGGAAAGTTCGCGCCTGACCTGCCAGGTGGAATTCACCGAGGCGCTCGACGGCATCCGCCTGACCGTCGCGCCGGAGGAGTAGGCCGCGACCGCCCCCTCCGGCGCGACAGTACTTACTGGACGGTCAGGGCGTTGTCGAGCATCAGTTCCGCGCCGTTGACGAAGCGGGATTCGTCGGAGGCGAGGTAGACGACCATCCAGGCGACGTCCTCGGGCTTGCCCACGCCGACATGGCCTGCAGCTGCCTTGGCATCCTCATCGGAGACGCCCAGTGCTGCGTTCGCCGTGGCAATCATCGGGGTTTCGATGGCGCCGGCGTGGATGGAATTGACACGGATGTTGTAGCCGTTCATCTGGCAGTGCACGGCCACCGACTTGGTCATGCTGCGTACCGCGCCCTTGGCTGCCGTATAGGCGAAGAACACGGGATAGCCCAGGTGCGAGGCGACCGACGACATGTTGATGATCGAGCCGCCGCCGCGTTTTTTCATCGCCGGAATCGCGGCCTGGATGCCGAGGAACACGCCCTCGTTCATGACCGCGTTGGCGAAGCGGAACTGCTCGAGGGTGGTGTCCTCCGGTGTGGCCACGATCACCACCCCGGCGTTGTTGACCAGCACGTCGAGTCCGCCGAAGGTCTGTTCGGCGGCGGCGACCGCATCGGCCCAGCCCGCCTGCTCGCGGACGTCCAGCGCCCGCGCAAGCGCGCGGCCGCCGTCGCGGGCGTTGATGCCCTCGGCCACGGCCTCGGCGGCCTCGAGATTCACGTCCGTCACGACCACGTCGGCGCCTTCTGCGGCCAGCAGTTCGGCGTCAGCCTTGCCAAGACCCGACCCGGCTCCCGTCACCAGTGCGACCTTTCCCTGTACGCGACCCATGATAGTTCTCCCCCTGGATGTGGATGAGGCAGCGGCATGCTGCAACCGGCGCTGAAGCTAGCAGTCAGGCGTGCCGGTTTCAATCATCTTTGACTTTTACTGGTCGGCGCGACACTCTTGTCACTTCGTGCCCACGCGGGTACGTGCAGGGGAGTGAACAGCGATGAACAAGCGCAACCAGCGCGTTGCGCGGCGTCCGGAGGAGGGCGTCGGCGCCGGCTGGCAGGCCCAGAAGAGCGCGTCGACGCGCCGGCTGATCATCGAGGCGGCGATCCGCTGCTTCGTCGAGCTGGGCTATGCCCAGACCACCACCACGCGGATCGCGGAGATGGCTGGCCTGTCCAGGGGCGCCATGCTGCACCACTTTCCCTCCAAGATCGATATCGTCCGTGCCGCCGTCGACTACCTGCATGCCAAGCGCCTCAAGGCCTTCCGGCGCGCCGTCGAGGCGATCGCGCCGGAGGACGACCGGGTGCGCTTCAGCGTCGAGGCCTACTGGCAGCAGGTCAACCATCCCTGGTTCATGGCCTTCTTCGAGCTGTCGGTTGCGGCCCGCACCGATGCCGAACTGCGCGCCATCCTCCAGCCGGCTCAGGAGGCCTTCGACCGCGAGTGGCACCAGACGGCCTGGGAGGTGTTTCCCGAGTGGAAGGACAATCCCGAAGCCTTCGACCTCGCGCTGGACCTCTCCCGCTGCCTCATGGAAGGCATGGCCGTGAGTTTCATGACCCACGATCCCACCGAGCGTGACCGGCGTCTGCTGGCCTACCTCGAGGAGAAGCTGCGCGAACTCGCCCCGTCGGCCCGGCCGGCGCGCAGCCGCGCCAGTCAGTGAAGCTCACCCTGCCGGGCGCCGAGGGGCTGCGCCTCGCGGCCGAGCGCACCGGTGAGGGACCGCCGGTCCTGCTGCTGCATGGCGGCGGCCAGACCCGCCACGCCTGGGGGGATACCGCAGTCCGGCTGGCAGCGGCTGGCTGGCAGGCCATCGCCATCGACCAGCGTGGTCATGGCGACAGCGACTGGGCGCCGCCGGAACAGGATTACCGGCTCGAGTGGTATGGGGAGGACCTCGCCGAGGCGGTCCGCAGCCTCGGCGAGCCGGCCGTGCTGGTGGGGGCCTCGCTGGGCGGGCTGGCCGCGCTGATGGTCGCCGGTGAGCTTGCTCCCGAGCACGTCCGGGCTCTGGTGCTCGTTGACATCGCCGTGCGCCCGGAGCCTCATGGCGTGGATCGTGTGCTGGCCTTCATGGAGGCGCATGACCAGGGCTTCGCCAGCCTCGATGATGCGGCGGTCGCGGTCGCTGCCTACCTGCCCCACCGTCCGCGTCCGGCGCGCAGCGAGGGGTTGGCGCGCAACCTCCGCCGCCGGGACGACGGACGCTGGTACTGGCATTGGGATCCGCGCTTTCTGCATGCCGCCCGGGCCCAGCCGCCCGAGGCCTGGGAGGCGCGCATGCGCGCCGCCGCCACCCGGCTGCGCCAGCCGACCCTGCTGGTTCGTGGCGGCCTGAGCGACGTGCTGAGCGAAGCGGGCGCCCGGGACTTCCTCGACCTCGTGCCGCACGCCCGCTACGCTTCGGTCAGTGATGCCGCGCATATGGTCGCCGGCGAGCGTAACGACCGGTTCACCACTGCGGTGCTCGACTTTCTTGCTGTGCTGGCCGCGCCTGCGCAGCCTTCTCCAGACGATCGACGGAGTCTCCAGCGATGATCGATTTCGAGCCGACGGCCGAACAGACCGCCCTGGTCGAGCGTGTCCGGGCATTCATCCGCGAACGGGTCATCCCCATGGAGGGCGATCCGCGGCGTACCCCCCATGGGCCGACCGAGGCGCTGCGCGCCGATCTGGTCGCCATGGCCCGCGAGGCCGGACTGCTCAGCCTGCATGTAAGCCCCGAGTACGGCGGACAGGGAATCGATCACCGCACCGCGGCCCTGGTCTTCGAGGAGTCCGGGTATTCCATGCTTGGCCCGGTGGCCATGAACATCGCGGCCCCGGACGAGGCGAACATGCACATGCTCGAGCGCATCGCCAGCGACGAGCAGAAGGAGCGCTACCTCCGCCCGTTGGCCGCCGGGGGCGGACGTTCGTGTTTCTGCATGACCGAGCCTGCACCGGGCGCGGGATCCGACCCCGCGGCGCTGGCCACGACCGCCCGCCAGGAGGGGGAGGAATTCGTGATCGACGGTCGCAAGTGGATGATCACCGGCTTCGACGGTGCGGCCTTCGCGA
>SKYU01000188.1 GCA_007127715.1 Gammaproteobacteria bacterium
AGAAGAACAGCGCGATCTTCATCAGGCCCTGGTGCACGAGGTGGACGATGCCACCGATGGTGGCGATGGGCCCGCCGATCCCGATGCCGAGCGCGATGTAGGACACCTGGCTGACGGTCGAGTAGGCCAGGCGTTTCTTGATGTCGCGCTGGTAGAGCGCAAGCACCGAGCCGTAAATGATCGTGAATCCTGCGAGCGCGACCAGTGGCAGACCCAACCCCAGGGCGAAGACGAGCTCGGGTCCGTAGATGTCCTCGACCAGCCTGACCAGCCCGAAGGCGCCCGCCTTGACCACGGCCACTGCGTGCAGCAGTGCGCTGACCGGTGCCGGTGCGACCATCGCCTTCGGCAGCCAGCTGTGCAGCGGAAACAGCGCCGCCTTCACGCCCATGCCGATCACCAGCAGCCCGAAGATCACCTGCAGCTGCAGACGGTAGTCGAGCTGAAGCCCCGCGACCGTGCCGCCGGCAATGAAATCCTGGGCGCCGGTGAGGGCGTAGAGCCAGACCATGCCGACCAGGAAGACCGCACTGGCGCCCAGCGTGTGCACGAGATAGGTCCGTGCGCCGGCGAAGGCCGCGCGGGTGCCGCTGTGAATCACCAGCGGCCAGGTCGTGAGGGTCAGCAGCTCATAGAAGATGAAAAAGGTCAGCAGGTTGCCCGCCATGGCGACACCCATGGTCGCGGTCACGCACAGGCTGAAGAACCCGAAAAAGCGCGCCCGGTCGGCGCCACGCTCGAGATAGGCGATGGCATAGACGGTGGTCACCAGCCAGAGCACGGCCGAGAGCGTGGCGAACAGCATGCTGAGCGCATCGGCGCGCAGCACGAGGTCCAGCCCAGGCAGCAGCGGAATACGGAATTCCGGCACCTCGCCGCCGAGCACTGCAAGGCCCATGACGCCGACAAGCGCGAGCTTGGCGACAGCCGCGAACAGGTTCAGTACTGTACGCAGGCCCTGACGGCGCTCGCCGGCCACGAAAATGCCGATCCCGGCCAGTGCCGAGACCATCACCACAGCCAGCGGCAGCCAGAACAGCAGTGGCGCGCTCATGGCCGGGCCCCCGGTGGCAATCCACCTTCCAGCAGGGTCAGTACCGGCGCGGGCGCAAGGCCTGCGACGAGCGCGGCGAGCGCGAGCATCAGGGCCACGATCCCACCCCAGCGCAGTCCTGCAGGCGAGGGGGCTCGCACATCATCAGCCGGTCGCGCCGTAGCCGGGCGCGCGCAGAGCACGGCCAGCGGCCTGAACAGGTAGGCGGCGGCGAGCAGTCCGCCGGCCAGGATCACGATCAGCCACCCCCAGCCCTCGATCGCCCAGGCGGCCTGCAGCATCAGCCATTTCGAGACGAAACCGCCGCTGGGCGGCAGGCCGAGGATGCTCACGCCGGCAAGCGCGAGGGTGAGCGTGTCGAGCGGCAGGCGTCGGTCGGCGCCGCCGAGGCGATCGAGCCGATCCGTGCCCATGACCGCGAGGATATTGCTGACTGCCAGGAACATCGCCGCCTTGGCCAGTCCGTGGCTCAGCAGATGGTAGGTCGCGGCGGTGAAGCCCAGCGGTCCGAACAGCGGAAACAGCAGCATCAGGTAGCCGAGCTGTGCGACCGTGGAATAGGCCACCATCATCTTGAGGCGCACCTGCAGGAATGCCAGCACCGAGCCGTAGAGAATCGCGCCGGCACCGAGCAGGCCGAGCATCGGCAGGGCCCAGTCTGGCTGCCAGTCGGCCGCCAGCCACAGCCACAGGCGCCAGATCAGGTAGATCGAGACCTTTACGACCATGGCCGAGAGCACGGCGCTGACCGGCCCCGGGGCGTTGCCGTGGGCCGCGGGCAGCCAGCTGTGCAGTGGGAAGACCGCCGATTTGACCAGCAACCCGACCGTCATCAGCACCAGCGCGGTGACCGGCAGCAGCTCGGGCCCCAGCCGCTCTCCAGCCTGGTAGAGGTCGAGCGTGCCGGCCTGCCCGTAGATCAGCGCCACGCCCAGCAGATAGAACAGCGAGCCCAGCAGGGCGAGCACCAGGTAGCGCATGCCTGCGCGCAGCGCCGCAGGTTTACCGTCGATCACCAGCAGCCCGATGGCCGCGACCGTCACCAGCTCCAGGGTCACGAACAGGTTGAACAGGTCAGCCGAAAGCAGCAGCGCATTCATCGCCGAGGTGAGCAGCAGCCACAGGGCCCAGAACCGTCCCCCCCTGGCGCTGTGCGGCGGGTAGTCCCTCGCCGCATACAGGCCGACGACCAGGGCGATCACGGTATTCAGCCACAGCAGGATCAGCGCCAGCGGATCGACGAACCACTCGATGCCGAGCGGACTGGCGAAGCCGGCGATCGCGAGGCTGACCGTTCCCGTGTCCACGACCGCACCGGTCAGCACGATCAGGCATAGCGGCAGGGGGGCCAGGCCGGCCAGCACGAACCCACCACCCAGGCGCCCGGGCAGCGCTGCCACGGCACAGGCCGCAAGCAGCGGCAGGAATACCAGTCCCGTCAGCGCCTCAGCGGTCATCGTCGGCGTCGTCTTCGAGGCTGGTGGAGCCGGTGACCTCTGCCAGGCGCACCAGCAGCGCCAATGCGAAGGCGATCGCCGAGATCGCGATGACGATCCCGGTCAGCACCAGCGCCTTGGGGAGCCCGTCGAGGGCGCCGTCGATCGGCCCCGCGGCCACCACCAGCACGAGAAAGATGGCGCTGCCCATCACCTTGATGGCGATGAGCTGGCGCAGCAGATGCGCTGCGATCAGCAGGCTGTAGAGCCCGATACCGAAGACCGCGGCTGCGGCGACGACCCAGACCTCGGCGTGGCTCATCGCAGCGCCTTCCCACTCAGTCCGGCCGAACCGGCGAACAGCAGCACCAGGGTTGCCCCGATGGAGACCATCATCGCCGTCTCGATCAGATAGACCGCCCAGGTGCCGGGGACGGCGAGCAGCGGCTGGCCAAGGGCCAGCATGATGATCCCGACACCGCTGAACACCACCGTGCCGGCGACCAGGGCGATACGCAGTCCTAGACCACAGAGCGGCGCGGGATGCAGGCGTCCAGCCAGCATCAGCAGGACGCCGCCGGCGGCGAGCACCGCGCCGGCCTGGAAGGCTCCGCCCGGCAGCTGGCTGCCGGCCTTCAGCAGATAGATCGCGACCAGCACCGTAAGCGGCGCGAGCACGGCCACCAGCGCACCGACCAGAGGCGCATCCTGTGCCGGGGGCAGCGGCAGCGCGGCCTTGTCGTCGCCCAACGCCGCGCGCGAGGCGACATAGGCGGCGAGCAGAACGGCAACCTCGAGCAGGGTGTCGAGGTTGCGGAAGATCACCAGCACCCCGGTGATCGGATTGCCAAGCCCGGTGGCCGGCAGGGCCGCGGCAAGCGCCTGGCCGGCCTCACCGCCGGGGCCGATGGCCTCCACCGCAGCCAGTCCGATCATGGCGACCAGCACTGAGGAGAGCACGCCGACACCCAGCGCCAGGCGCGCGCGCAACCGCGAGCGTGGGGTCGGCCGGGACGCGCCCAGCGCGCGCAGGCGCCAGTACGCGATCATCAGCAGCGCGCCCGTCACGCCCGCGCCGATCGCCGCCTCGGCCATCGCGAGATCCGGCGAGCCAAGTCGGGCCCAGGCCAGCGCCATCGTCAACCCGAAGACGATGAACATCACGATGCCGCGGAACAACGACCCCCCTACGAGGGCCTGCCAGGCCAGCACGACCAGGCCGATGGCGATGAGCACGTCGATCAGCAGGTTCATGTGCCGCCCTCACTGCGGGCGCGCTCGTCGGCGCCCTCATCGAGCGGATCCCCGGTATCGTCATCCGCGAGCGCCCGGCCGGCGATGAGGTGGGCCGATACGGTCGAGGCCAGCATCGCCAGCAGCCAGACCAGCAGCAGGAGACCTGTCACGCGCACGCTGCCGCCCAGCACGGCCAGCCCGGAGCAGATCAGCAGCAGACCGACATTATCCGCCTTGGTCAGGGCATGCAGGCGGGCCAGCGCATCGGGGAACCGCAACAGTCCCACCGTCCCGGCGAGGAAGAAAAACGCCCCGGCCGCGAGCAGTGCGGCCGCCAGCCACTCGAGCACACTCATTGGCGCGGCTCCACCGGCGGGGCCGGGGCGCGACGCGCGGCCACCCGGCCCTGGGTCAGCGCCACGAAGGCGATCGAGGTGATCGCCGCCAGCATCACGAACAGCAGTGCCGCGATGCGCAGCGCGGGGCTTTGCTGCCACTGCGCCAGTACCAGCAGCATCGCGACCGTGGTCGAGCCGAACAGCAGGGCCGAGAGCATACGGTCGGCCGCCGTCGGGCCGAGAAACACCCGCCACAGGCCCGCGACCAGGTTGAGCAGCAGGAAAACGACCAGTGCCGGCAGCAGCAGGCTCATCGCTTGACCGCCGTGGCCCCGCCGCGGCTCTCAGGCAGTCCGAACAGTCTGGCGATCTGCGCCTCCAGCCGATCCAGCCCCTCTTCGGGGTGGGGTGCGATCGCATGCACCAGCAGCACGTTCTCCTCAGCCAGAAGGCGGGCGCTCAGCGTTCCGGGCAGCAGGCTGACCGTACTGACCAGCAGCGTGCGCGGCGGTCCTGCCGGCAGGGTAATCGCATGGTGCAGCAGGTGGGGCTCGATGGGCAGCCGCGGATGCAGGGCGCGCCAGGCCACGTCCGCCGCGCCACGCAGCGATTCCCGCGTGAAAAACGCCGCGAAACCGGGCAGGGCCAGCAGCCGTACGGTGAAACCCTGCACGGGCGGGAAAGCTGCAGCAAGCGCCCCGGCCAACAGGGCTGCCAGTCCACCCACGGCCAGGTTGTCCGTGCCATCGAGCACCAGCCAGAGCGCGAACAGCACCACGGCTGCGCGCAGGGCATAGGAGAGCCGACCGGGGTGAGCGAAGAGCATACCGAGCCTGCCAGGTTGCCCCTCCGGGCACCTGGTCCTTGCTTACTTTCACGGGGAGTCGGCCCGGTGCACTGCATCCGGTCCCGAACGACACCATCCGAAAGCTTAGCACGGTGAAAGTTCCCCCGGCTCGCGCGCCGCTCGGGGTGGAGGTGTCGCTCAGGGCGCGCGGGCTTCCGGGTCCGGGTCCCGGACGGACGATGCGACCCGCCAGGACGCGAGTCCCTCGTGTATCACGGCATCGATGTGCGCCGCCTCGCCACCAATCTCACGGACCAGTCGGCTGCGTACCGCAGCCGCGCGCTCCCGCCAGGCGGCAAGCTCCGCGCTGTCGGGCTGGTGCAGGCGGACCCGGCCCTCGGCCTGGGCATCGTCCAATGCACGCATGGTCTGGACCGCCACGGCCTCGCGCAGACGCTCTCGTGCACCCAGCGCCTGGCGCAGCGCCGCCTGCTCGTCCGCCGTCCGCCGGGACCACCAGTCGCTGTTGGCGAGGATCACCCCCACCTCGAAGGCGTGGGCAGTCAGGGTCAGTTCCGGCGCCTCGTCCACCAGGCCGGCGGCGAGGTACATCAAGGTGTTGAAGTCACCGCCCCGGACCAGGCCGGTCTGCAGACTGCTCAACAGGTCACCGTAGGGGATGGGGCGCACATCGGCGCCCAGCGAGCCGAACCACATGCGCGAGCCCAGGGTCGGCTGCGGGCGTACCGGATAGCCGGCCAGTGCATCCGGGTGGCGGAGTGGCGCCTGGCCGAACAGGTGCAGCCAGCCCGCCTCGGTCCAGTGGAGTACCGTCAGTCCCTGGGCGGCGAACAGCGGCTCAAGCGCCGGCTGGAGATGATGGTCGATCACGTAATCGACCTGTGCCTCCTCCTCGAACAGGAAAGGCGTGTGCAGCAGCGCAACTTCCGGGACCAGTGCAGCCACCGCGCCCAGCGGAAATCCGCCCATCTGGATCCGTCCTCGCCGCACCGACTGGATGGTGCGCTCCGGGTCGCCAAGCTGTGCGTGGATGTAGAGCGTCGGCTGTAGCGTGATGCGTTCGTCCTCAGCCAGGGTCTCTGCGAACTGCTCCCACTGCATGGCCCAGGGCGTGCCGGGTGGCGAGCTGCCGGCGACGCGGAAGCTGGTATCGTTCTCGGCAGGCGCTTCGCCACTGCAGGCGGCAACCAACATGCCGAGTGCGAGACTCACGAGCGCTGCGCCAGCGTATCGGGCAATCGGGTTCATGCTGCTCCTCGGGTGACCGCTCCGGCGACAGGCAGCCGCACGTTCAGCGGGTCGTAGGCTATCAGGCCGAGGGTCGCGGCACTGCTGTGACTGCCCGGCTGGAATTCACTTTCGTCGCGTGGCACCAGCGCATGACCGTTTTCCGCGGACAGGCGGGTGACTTCGTTACCACGTGCCAGACGCGCCGCGGTGTAACAGGCCAGCGCCGCTGCCGGCGTGGCGGTTTCCGCGAACGCGCGCGCCAGAACGACCGCGTCCTCGATGGCCATCACCGCCCCCTGGCCGAGGAACGGCAGCATTGGGTGGGCGGCGTCCCCGAGCAGGGCGCTGCTTTCGTGGTGCCACTGCGCGAGCAACTCCCGCTCGAACAGCCCCCACTTGAACAGGGCCTCTGCGGGGATCGCCCGGACCAGTATGGCGGCGTCTTCGTGCCAGCCCTCGAGCTGTTCCAGCAGCTCGGCATGCGTGGCCGGCACCGACCAGCTCTCCTCGGCCCAGTGTTCGCTGCGGCCCATGCAGGCGACATTCATGAGCCGTCCGGCGCTCACCGGGTAGCGCAGCAGCAGGTTGCGCGGTCCGATCGTCATGCAGGCCGGTACTTCACGCAGCGTCGCCGGCAGGGCCTGCATCGGTGCGAGCCCGCGCCAGGCGACATAGCCCGCGAACCGTGTCTCGGCGGGACCGAACAGTGCGGTGCGCACCGTCGAGCGCAGTCCGTCGGCGCCGATCAGCACATCGCCTTCGACCGAGCCGCTCCGCGCGAGACGGACCCGCACGCCATCGGTGTCATTGCGCTCGAGTGCGATGAAGGCATCGTCCAGCGAAAGCGCGTCCGGGGCGCGTGCCTTCAGCGCCTCGACCAGGCAGCCGTGCAGATCGGCACGATGCACGTGGCAGTAGTCGGCGCCGTAGCGTGCGGCGAGCGGTTCGCCGAGCTCGCGTACCGCCAGCCGACGGCCACTTCGCCCGTCGCGAAGCTCGCTGCACTCAGGCAGGACCAGGGTCGGGCGCAGCGCGGGCCACAGTCCGAGCGCCTGCAACACGCGGGTAGCGTTGGGCGTCAGGGTCAGGCCCGCGCCTACCTCACCCAGCACGCGTGCGCGCTCGAACACCCGCACGCGGTGGCCGAGCTGCTGCAGCGCCAGCGCAGCGGTGAGTCCGCCGATACCGCCGCCGGCGATCAGGATGCGAAGCGAACCGCTCATGGCACACCGCCCACGTGCATAGGGGCGGCCGACGCTGCGGTTTCCGGAGGTGCCCAACGACCGGTCTCCAGCCACATATCCAGTGCCGCGACCCAGGGCGCGATCTCCAGGCCCTCGGCGCGCAGCCAGGCATCGTCGTAATAGCTGTCGTGATAGCGCTCGCCGCCATCGCAGATCAGCGTCACCACGCTGCCCTGGCGACCGGTGCGCCGGAGTTCATCGAGCAGCGTGACCGCACCGATCAGGTTGGTGCCGGTCGAGCCCCCGCAGCGCCGCCCGAGCCAGCGCTCGAGCACCCGCAACGCTGCCATGCTCGCCGCATCGGGCACCTGGATCATCCGGTCGATCACGCCCGGTAGAAAGCTCGGCTCGACGCGCGGTCGGCCGATACCCTCGATGCGCGAACTCGCCTCGGTGGTCAGTGAGCAGTCACCGCTCTGGTAGAAGGCGTGGAACACCGAGCGCTCCGGGTCGACCACGCACAGCCGCGTCGGCTGTCCGGCCAGGCACTGGTAGCGCAGGTAGCGGCCGATGGTCGCCGCCGTACCGCCGGTGCCAGCCGAGACCACCACCCACTGCGGCGCCGGCGAGGGTTCGCTTGCCAGCTGCGCGAACAGGCTCTCGGCGATGTTGTTGTTGCCGCGCCAGTCGGTGGCGCGCTCGGCATAGGTGAACTGGTCCATGAAATGCCCGCCGAGCTCGCGGGCGAGGCGTTGGGACTCGGTGAGAATGTCGCCCGCCGGCACCAGTCGCGACTCCCCGCCGTAGAAGGCCACGCGCTCGATCTTCCGCCGCGAGGTGCCCTCGGGCATGACCGCGATGAAGCGCAGGCCCAGCAGGCGCGCGAAGTAGGCCTCGGAGACGGCCGTGCTGCCGGAGCTCGCCTCGATCACCGGGGTGTCGGGGCCGATCCAGCCATTGCACAGCGCGTACAGAAACAGTGAACGGGCCAGGCGGTGCTTGAGACTGCCGGTGGGGTGGGTCGATTCGTCCTTGAGATAAAGCTGCCAGCCCGTCCAGGCGGGTGGCATGTCCATACGGATGAGATGCGTGTCGGCCGAGCGGTTGAAGTCGGCTTCGATAGCGCGGATGGCGCCGGAGACCCAGTCCGGGTCATGGTGCGTGCGCGAGCTGCGCGCTGTGCCGTCACTCATCCTGCGGCCTCTGCGTCGGGGAACCAGGCCCGCACCCAGTTGATGATTTCGG
>SKYU01000048.1 GCA_007127715.1 Gammaproteobacteria bacterium
CCCCGGCGCCTCGGTCGGCCGGCCCAGCTGCTTCAGCAGGCCGCGCCACAGCACCTCTTCCACCAGCGTGGATTTGCCCGAGCCGCTGACGCCGGTGACGCACACCATCTGGCGCAGCGGCAGGCGCAGATCGATGTTCCTGAGGTTCTGCGCGGACGCGCCGAGCACTTCGATGGCACCGACCTCGGGCGCTGCGCTGCGAGCGCCCGGCCCAGCCCCCGCGCCGGCCACGCCGTCTCCGTCAGGCGGCGGCGCAATCGTCTGCTCGCCGCGCAGGTAGCTGCCGGTCAGCGACCGTCGCGAGCGCAGCAGCTGCTTCGCCGTGCCCATGAACACGATCTCGCCGCCACGCTCGCCCGGCCCCGGCCCCATGTCGATGATCCGGTCGGCCGCGAGCATCACCTGCGGATCATGCTCGACCACCAGCAGCGAGTTGCCGGCATCGCGCAGACGCTGGAGCACGCCCACCAGCCGGCCGATGTCGCGCGGGTGCAGGCCGATGCTCGGCTCATCAAGCACGAACAGCGTGTTGACCAGCGAGGTACCGAGTGCGGTGGTGAGGTTGATCCGCTGGACCTCGCCGCCCGAGAGCGTGCGCGACTGCCGGTCGAGCGTCAGATACCCCAGGCCGACTTCATCGAGGAAGGCCAGGCGGCTGCGGATCTCGCCGAGCAGCTGGGTGGTCGCCTCGTCCAGCGCGCCGGTGAACTCCAGCGTGTCGAAGAAGGCCCGGCAGCGCGAGATCGGCAGGCGGGTCAGCGCGTGCAGGTTGTGCTCCCGCAGGCGCCACAGCAGCGATTCGGGCTTCAGGCGTGCACCGTGGCAGTCCGGACACTCGCGGTAGGCGCGGTACTTCGAGAGCAGCACGCGGATGTGCATGCGATAGCTCTTCGATTCCAGCCAGTCGAAGAAGCGCGCGACGCCGTACCAGCAGCCGTCGTCGAAATCGCCTTCACCCTCCAGCACCCAGTGCCGCTGGTCCTCGCCGAGCGCCTCCCAGGGGACGTCCATCGGCACGCCGGCCGCGCGCGCGAACTTCTTCAGGTCGCGCTGGCACTCGCCAAAGCTCTTCGACTGGAAGGGACGGATCGCGCCTTCGGCAAGCGTCAGGCGTGGATCGGGTACGACCAGGTCGTAGTCGATGCCCATGGTTCGGCCGAAGCCGCGGCAGGTCTCGCAGGCGCCCAGCGGCGAGTTGAACGAGAAATGATTCGGGACGGGGTCACGATACTCGATGTCGCAGGCGGCGCAGTGCAGCCCGGTTGAGAAGTGCCGCCGATGCGTCGGGTCGTCATAGTCGGCCACGAAGGCCCGACCGCCGCCCTGACCGAGCGCCGTCTCCAGTGCCTCGGCCAGGCGGCTTTCGTTCTCGCGGGTGAGACGCAGGCGGTCCTGGATGACCTCCACGCGGCGGCCCTCGCGCCCGAGCAGGCGCACGTAGCCGCGCGCGGCCAGCAGGCGTTCGAGTTCCTCGGGAGCTACGCTGTCGGGCACCTCGATGGCGAAGGCGACGATGACCCGCGGGGCGGCGTCTGCCTCGACCTGCCCCGCCGTGTCGAACAGCTCGGCCGCTGCGCTCTCGGCGGTGTCGCGGCGCACCGGTGCGCCGCAGCCCCGACAATGCAGAGTGGCCGCGCGCGCATACAGCAGCTTCAGGTGATCGTTCAGCTCGGTCATGGTGCCGACCGTCGAGCGCGAGGTCCGCACCGGGTTGGTCTGGTCGATGGCGATCGAAGGCAGCACGCCGCTGATCTCGTCCACCGCCGGCTTGTCCATGCGGTCGAGGAACTGCCGGGCGTAGGGGGAGAAGGTCTCGACGTAGCGGCGCTGGCCCTCGGCATACAGCGTGTCGAAGGCGAGCGAGGATTTCCCCGAGCCGCTGACACCGGTAATTACCGTGAACTCGCCCAGCGGCAGGTCGAGATCGAGATGTTTCAGATTGTTCTGGCGGGCCCCGCGGACCCGGATCACGTCACGTGCCATCGACCTTCCCTGTCTGCCGGCGCTGTACCCCCGGGCCCGATGATACGCCGCTGGCCTGCCGGCACGCGCTCTGTCAGCATGCAGTCAGACAGAGCGATGTCCGAACCCCGCCGGATGGGAGCGCGTATGAGCGTGAACCGTATGGACAGCGAGACCCTGCTTGCGCGCCTGGTGGCCTTCGACACCACCTCGCGCAACTCCAACCTCGCGCTGATCGATTTCGTTGCCGACTACCTCGACGGATTCGGCGCCGAGGTGGAGGTGCTGCACGATGCCGAGGGTCGCAAGGCCAACCTGCTGGCCTCGATCGGCCCCGGGCGGGCGGGCGGCGTGGTGCTCTCGGGGCACACGGACGTCGTGCCGGTGGACGGCCAGGTCTGGCACGGCGATCCGTTCCGCCTCGAGGTTCGCGACGAGGTGCTGGTCGGGCGCGGCAGCAGCGACATGAAGGGCTTCATCGCCAGTGCCCTGGCCGCCGTGCCGGATCTGGCCGCGGCGAAGCTCACAACGCCCGTCCACTTCGCGTTCTCCTATGACGAGGAGGTGGGCTGCCTGGGGGCGCCGCACATGATCCGCCACATGCTGGAACAGCGCTTCGCCCCGCGGGCGGTGCTGATCGGCGAACCCACCGACATGCGGGTGATGAATGCCCACAAGGGCATGCAGACCCGGCGGGTGGAGGTGTGCGGCCACGAGGCGCATTCCAGCCAGACCCAGCTCGGCGTGAGCGCGGTGGGCCTGGCCGGGCGCCTGGTGCACTGGCTGGTGGAGTCCGCCGAGGCGCGCCGCCGGCAGGGGCCGCACGATACCCGCTTCACCCCGGCCTGGAGCACCCTGGCGGTCAACGAGATCCAGGGCGGTACGGCGGTGAACATCCTCGCCGGTCGCTGCAGCTTCACCTGGGAGCTTCGCCATCTTCCGCTGGATGATCCCGCAGCCCTGCTGGCCGACTTCCGGCGCTTCTGCGCCGAGGTCGAGGCCGAGGCGCGGCAGATCTCGCCCCGGGTGTCGGTGCGCGAGACGCTGCTCGCCGAGATCCCCGCGCTGGTGCCGGAGGCTGGCGGTGCGGCCGAGGCCTTGGCGCGGTTGCTGACGGAGAGCGACGAGCCTGCGGGCGCAGTGGCCTTCTGCACCGAGGGCGGGCAGTTCCAGCAGGCGGGGTATTCGACGGTGGTCTGTGGCCCGGGCTCGGTGGTGCAGGCGCATCAGCCTGATGAGCAGGTCAGTCGCGGCGATCTCGCCCGCTGTGATGCCATGCTGGCGGCCCTGGTCCACCGCCACCAGGGCCCCGCGCCCTGACTGACGCCCGGATTATCGTCCAGTCCGGGCGGCTGAAGGCGTTGTCGCGCCCTCCGGAAGCTGCTGTGCCGCCGCCCGGTCGACCATGCGCGCACGTACGATCGCCAGAAGCTCCTGCACGATGTCCGGCCGGCGCGGGTCGACGTGCGCGCCCTCGGTCCAGATCAGCTCCCGGGGCTCGCCCGCGGCGGCGAACAGCTTCTCCACCTTGTGTCGTGGCAGGCGCTCGTCGTCGGTCGCGCCGATCACGATCAGCGGGCGTGGCGAGATCTGGCTGACCCAGTCCTTGGTGTCGAAACTCGGGCCGTAGGCCAGCAGGTGGAGCAGCCGCGCGGCATGTGGCCGCCAGAACTCCGAGGGCACCCGTGAGCCCAGGTTGTATTCGATCCAGCCCTCGTTGCCGGCGCCGCCATGGATGATCCACACCCGTGCGAAGCGCTGGTCGAGCGCGCCGGCCACCGCCACGAACGGGGTGCCGAGGCTGACCCCGACCAGTTCCACCTGCTCCTGGTCGATGTAGGGCAGGGTCATCAGCCAGTCGAGCGCGAGTGAGACGGCAGGGGGTGTGTCCAGCAGGCCCTGCTGCATGAGGCGCAGCGCGGGCACGAACTGGCGCAAGTTGCGGATCCGGGTTGGGCCGTCGTAGGGGTAGTCGAGGGCGGCGACCACCACGTTGCCGGGGTCGCCGACCAGGTCGACGGCATCCTGGCCGGTACGGTGCCCGCCCAGCACCACCATCAGCGGCAGCGGTCCATGTTCTGCGGATGGGCGCAGCACGCGCAGGTCCACCGCAAGGCCGGTGTCTGCGACCAATCGCACGCCCTGGCTGGTGTAGCTGCCGGACTCGCGCACCGTGGGGGCGGCGCGCACCTCCACGATCTCGCCCTTGCGCTCGACGAAATGGTCGTGCCGCGGGCGCGTATGGTCGAACAGCCACCAGGCGGCAAGCAGCATGAGGGCGGCCAGCGCCGCCAGGGACGCCAGTACGAGCGCGCGCAGCATGTCAGCGGGACTCCAGGATCCGCGGGGGCTCGCGCGGCGCGGCGGCCGTGCCGGTACGGGCCACGTTCTCGATTTCCCGGAACGTCAGCGACAGCTCAACCGGTCCCAGCGCGTAGGGCGCGATCTCGTAAGGGTCGTAGTGCAGCAACCAGCCGTCCGCGGTCACCGCGAAGTTGTCGGTCGGCGGCACCCGGTCGTCTTCCAGGAAGAAGCCGGCATCGGCGAGCGATACCGAGGCGGCGATGCCCCGTTCACGGCGCAGCGCCCGGGTCAGCAGGTCGGCGAACAGCGCCATCGATTCCGGCCGGACCACGCGCTCGATATCCAGCCGCTCGCCGGTTTCGCGGTCAAAGCTCGCAAGTTGCCGGGTGGACAGCGGGTGCGCGCCGCCGGCGTAGACGCTGCTGTCGACCGCGAGACTCAGGACCCGGCCGTCCTGATGGATCAGCTGCGCCTGGCGACGCAGGAACCACTCGGCGGCCGGCGCGGCGGCCGTCTCGGCCTCGAAGGCGTCGATGAACGCGCGGGCCGCGGCCGCAGGCGAGTCTGCCCGGGCTTCGCCCAGCGGGTCGCGGGCCATCTCGGCCTCGAGCCACGCCTGCATGGCGGCGACGGCTGCAGGGGCGGCATCAGGCGAAAACCGCGGCCAGCGCAGCAGCACCTCGGCGCAGGGGACGCCCTCACGCGCGCAGCCCCGGCTCTCCTGACGATGCTCATGCAGCGCATAGGTCACCGGCGGTGCCTCGGCCCGCGTGCCCATGCCGCCGGCGGGGCAGGCAGCGAGCAGCGTTCCGGCGACCAGCACGGCCAAGGCCCTGTAAATCCGCATGGTGGTCTCCCTGCCGCGTGCCGGGCACTATACCATCGCGCTCCAGCGCTTCCGGCCGGCCGCCAGGCCGGGCCGTCCAGTCAACCGGCGCCGCCGCGCCGAAACCGGGGATTCCGATGGTCACACGTCATTTCGTCACCCTCGATGGACAATGGGGTCCGCGTCAGGTTCATTACCGCCGAGCGGGCGAGGGACCGGCGCTGCTGATGCTGCACCAGTCGCCGAAATCCTCGGCCGATCTGCTGCCGCTCATCCACGCCTGGCAGTCACAGTTCACCATCATCGCCCCCGACAGTCCCGGATTCGGTCTGAGCGATCCGCTGGGGCTTGCGCACGCGTCGATGGAGACCTTTGCCGCGGCGGCGCTCGAACTGGCGGATGCGCTCGGGCTGCGGCGTTTCGGGGTCTTCGGTTTCCACACAGGTGCCAGCATGGCCGTTGCGCTGGCCCGGACGGCCCCGGAACGGGTCACGGCCTGCGCGGCCAACGGGCTGGTATCGCTGACGGCTGCGGAGCGCGAAGACATCCTTGCCCATTACCTGCCGCCGCTCGAGATCCTGCCAGATGGCAGCCACCTGGCGGCCTTATGGAACCGCATGCGCGACCAGTCGGTGTTTTTCCCATGGTACCGGCGCACACCGGAGGCCCGTATGGACCTCGATCCGGCGTGCACCGAGGCGGTGCAGGACAGCCTGGTCGAGCTGCTGCGCGCTGGCGATCACTACAGGGTCGGCTATCGGGCAGCCTTCACGTTCGATCCAGAGCCGGCCCTGGTCGGCATGACGGTTCCGACGCTGGTGACGGCGGCAGCGCCCGATCCGCTGGTGGCGCATCTGGCGCGCTTGCCGGCGGACGCGGCGGCGGTGCAGGTGCGTACCTCGGCCGACGGGCAGGGCGCCAACGCTGCCTGTCTGGCGCAGTTGCAGCGGCATCCCGGTGACCCGGTGCCGCCGCCTCCAGCCACCGCTCCGTTGGCGGGGCAGGCCTGGCAGCGCATGGTCGAGGTGCCGGGCGGTCAGCTGCGCGTGCATCAGGTCGATGCACCGACCGGCCGGCCCCTGCTGCTGCAGCATGACGCCACAGGCTCGGGTGCGCTGCTCGCGCCGATGCTGGGCGCGCTGGCAGGCCGTCGGCCTGCGCTGTCGATCGATCTGGCCGGGCATGGCGACTCCGATGCGGTGCTGGCGCCGGAGGAGATGACCATCGAGCGCCACCGGGAGGTGATCTCGGCCGCGCTGGCCAAGCTCGGGATCGATGGCCTGGATGCCGGGGGTTTCGGCGCCGGCGGGCTGGTCGCTCTGGAGCTTGCGCGGGCCGCGCCCGGTCAGGTGCATCGTCTGGTGCTTGCCGAGCCGCCGGCCAGTGATCCCGATCTCGCGGCGGAACTCCGCGAACAGGGGCTGCCGGCATGGCAGGCTCAGTGGTATGGCGGTCACCTGTTGCTGTGCTGGCACATGGTCCGTGACCAGGCGCTGTTTCACCCGTGGTACCGCCGGCGGCGAGCCGGAATCATCTGGCAGGGGGCGCGAATGGCGCCGGAGGAGATTCACGCCCGGGTGCTGGAGCTGCAGAAGGCGCCGGAGGCGACCCGGCTGACCTGGCAGGCGCAATGCGATTATCCGCTCGCCGAGCGTCTCGCGGCGCTGTCGGTACCCACCCTGCTATGCGCGCCGCGCTGGTCACCTGCCATGGCGCATGCCGAGGCCCTGCACGCGGCCCAGCCCCACTGCGCCTTCCAGGTGCTGCCGGAGGCGCCGCGGGACTGGGCGCCGGCGTTCGCGGAGTTCTGCGACCGCTGAGCCTGCGACCGGCTCAGCCGGTCGCAGCGCCCGCCGGTTGCCCTTGGTCGGCGTCGGCCTCGGTCTGGCCGGGCGGGCCGCCGCGCGTGGAGGCTTCCGCGACCAGTGCGTCCAGCGCCGCCTCGACCGACAGCACGCGCTGACCCTTGGCGCCGAGCCTACGGATGGAGACCGTCCGCTCCTCGACCTCGCGCTTGCCCACCGCGATGATCACGGGAATCTTCTGCAGGCTGTGCTCGCGCACCTTGTAGTTGATCTTCTCGTTGCGCAGGTCAAGCTCGGCACGCAGCCCTGCGGCCCGCAGCCGCTGGGCGACCTCGAAGGCATAGTCGTCGCCGTCGGAGGTGATGGTGGTGACCATCACCTGCACCGGCGCGAGCCACAGCGGCAGGGCGCCGGCGTAATGCTCGATCAGGATGCCGGTGAAGCGCTCCAGCGAGCCGAACAGGGCCCGGTGCAGCATCACCGGCACGTGCTTCTGGCCATCCTCGCCGATGTAGCTCGCCCCCAGGCGCCCGGGCAGGTTGAAGTCCACCTGCAGGGTGCCGCACTGCCAGTCGCGGCCGATGGCGTCTCGCAGCACGAACTCGAGCTTCGGGCCGTAGAAGGCGCCCTCGCCGGGGTTGTAGGTGTACTCCAGCCCGGTGGACTCGATCGCGGCCTTCAGGGCGTTCTCGGCCTGGTCCCAGATGCCGTCCTCGCCGATGCGGTTTTCCGGGCGGTCGGCGAACTTGATCCGCACGTCCTCGAAACCGAAGTCGCGGTAGATCGACAGCACCAGCCGGCAGACCTCGATGGCCTCCTCGGTGAGCTGGTCCTCGGTGCAGAAGATGTGCGCATCGTCCTGGGTGAAGTGGCGCACGCGCAGCAGCCCGTGCAGCGCGCCGGAGGGCTCGTAGCGGTGCACCTTGCCGAACTCGGCAGTGCGGAAGGGCAGGTCGCGGTAGCTCTTCAGGCCATGCCGGAACACCGCCACGTGGCCCGGGCAGTTCATGGGCTTCAATGCCCAGACGCGGTCATCGGCGGTCTCGGTGACATACATGTGGTGGCCGTAGCTCTGCCAGTGACCGGAGGTCTCCCACAGGCTGCGGTCCATGATGTCCGGGGTGTTGATCTCGACGTAGCCCGCCTCCTGCTGGCGCTCGCGCATGTAGCCGATCAGCGCCTGGAACAGCGACCAGCCGCGCGGGTGCCAGAACACCGAGCCCACGGCATCGTCCTGGAAGTGGAACAGGTCCATCTGCCGGCCGAGCTTGCGGTGATCGCGGCGCTCGGCCTCTTCGAGCTGGGTGAGGTAGGCCTTGAGCTGCTTCTCGCTGGCCCAGGCCGTGCCGTACACGCGCTGCAGCATCTCGTTGGCGGCGTCGCCCCGCCAGTAGGCTCCGGCCAGCTTGGTGAGCTTGAAGGCGTGGCCCAGCCGGCCGGTCGAGGGCAGGTGCGGACCCCGGCACAGATCGATGAACTCGCCCTGGCGGTACAACGAGACGGGTTCGTCGCTGGGGATCGAGGCGATGATCTCGGCCTTGTAGGTCTCGCCCTGGTCGCGGAAGAAGGCCACGGCGGCCTCGCGGTCCCACTCCTCGCGCACGATGGTCTCGTCGCGGTCGACGATCTCGTGC